>NZ_JBYTDH010000002.1:0-447808 GCF_058791175.1 Aeromonas sp. EU05-FHT14A05
GGGTATCCATGATGGAGGCCCTCAAGGTGATGGCTTGCTTCAAGGTTAGCCTTTCAACACATAACTGGGACAGCGCCATAAAAAACCCCGGCACTGGGCCGGGGTAATGAGAGAGGCATGAACGTCAGGGCTCAGATCAGGCTCAGCCTTCGGCCAGAAGCGCCAGGGCGGGCTGGGCATTGCCCAGCACCAGCCGGTAGGCCTTGTGGTGCTTGACCAGGGTGCTCTTCTTGTCACCCTGGCTCAGCAGCAGCCCCAGCTTGAAGGCCGCCTCGGCCAGCTGTTTTTCATCCCCGCGCACATAGAGGGTAAGAGGCTTCACCAGCTCTCCCCCCTCGATATGGCCCTGATACTCGCTGGCGGAGATGACCAGGCTGGACTGGCCCTGGCTCAGCAGCCGCTGCCTGGCGCTCAGTTCACTGTCGGTAAACACCAGCCAACCCGCGCTCTCCAGCTCGGCGACCAGGGTGGCGAGCCTGGCGCCCAACTGCCCGGGCTCGGCCATGGCCCGGCCATACTGGCAGACGATGCGCGACAGCAGTCCCTTGAGATCGGCCCCGGCCCCCAGGGTACGACCCAGCTGCACCCAGGCTTTCAAGTCCTCCATCACCAGGCGGGAGAAGCGTTTCTCCTTGAGGGAGTCCGCCATCCAGGTGCAGAGGAAGTGGCTCTCTTGCGCCGGGGTGCGCTTGCCCGCCTTCTGCTCTGCGGTGCGGGCCAGCTCGGCCAGGCTCTGGGTGGCCATGTCGAGCAGGGCCTCATTGTAATCTTGCGGGTTCTTGACTGGCGGGGTCATCGCACGTCCTCTGGGTGATCGGTAAACAGCATCAAGGCGCCAACGGCGCCTTGAGTCGGGAGCCAAGGCTCCCCTGCATCATCTTGTCCGCTTACTTCGACTGGCGAGGCTTCTTGGCGGCCGCCAGACGCTTGAGACGCTGGCCCTGCAGCTTGGCCTCGGCCATCACCTGGGCGGCGGCGTTGTCTTCCCGCTGCGGGCGCTTGCCGAAACGGCGGCGCTCCTGCAACTGCTTGATCAGCTCGTCACGGCTGCTCACCTCGTAGCCCGGCACCATGATGCGGCGGATCTTCTGGCCGATCAGCGCCTCGATCTCCAGCAGGGTGCGCTCCTCCTCGCGGCTGACGAAGGAGACGGCCATGCCGCTCTTGCCGGCGCGGCCGGTGCGGCCGATGCGGTGGACGTAGTCTTCCGCCAGGAAGGGCAGATCGTAGTTGACCACGTACTGCAGATCCGGGATGTCCAGACCACGGGCGGCCACTTCGGTGGCCACCAGCACCCGCACCTTGCCTTCCATAAACTCGCGCAGGGCGCGGCGACGGCTGCCCTGGGCCTTCTCGCCATGGACCACGGCGGACTTGATGCCGTCGAGGTTCAGCTCTTCCACCAGCACGTCACAGCTCTCGCGGGTACTGGCGAACACCAGCACCTGTTGCCAGTTCTGCTTGCCGATGAGCTCGGAGAGCAGCTCGCGCTTGCGCTTCTGCTCCACCGGATAGACGGTGTGGCTGACGGTGTCGGCGGTGGAGTTCTGCTTGTTGACGCTGATGATTTGCGGCCTGTCCAGCATCAGGTTGGCCAGCTTCTTCACGGCGTCGGAGAAGGTGGCGGAGAACAGCAGGTTCTGACGGGTCTTGCTCACAGCCTGCAGGATCTGCTGCACATCGGCGCTGAAGCCCATGTCGAGGATGCGATCCGCTTCGTCCAGCACCAGGGTCTCGACACCGGAGAGGCTGAGGTTGCAGGCGGTCAGGTGCTCGAGCAGGCGGCCCGGGGTCGCCACTATGATGTGCGCACCGGCCTTGAGTTTGCGGGCCTGCACATCCTGCTTGCCACCGCCGACCAGGGTCAGCACGCTGATGTCCAGATACTTGGCGAAGTCGTTGATGTTGCTCGCCACCTGGGCGGCCAGCTCGCGGGTCGGGGTCAGGATCAGCACCCGGGCGTTGGAAGGCTGGGCCGGGGCCGGGTTATCCACCAGACGTTGCAGTATGGGCAGCGCAAAGGCCGCCGTCTTGCCGGTCCCGGTCTGGGCGCTGGCCAGCACGTCGCTGCCACGGCGAATGGTCGGGATCGCCTGCTGCTGCACAGGGGTCATCTCCTGATAACCGCACTCTGAGACGGCACGCAAAATCTCGGGGGCAAAATCGAACGATTCAAATCTCATAATGGGTTCCTGTGTTCCAGCTGAGCTGTAGTTGGCTTAAGTGGCCTGGGCCGGCGTGTGGCACGGCCTCGGCGAGGCTTGGGGCCAAGGACGGCTGGGTCTGACATGACGTCAGAAGATGAGCCGGAAAATGGCGGGCGCGAAGTGTAACAGATAGGCATCAGGATTTCCGCCTCAAATGGCCTGTATTTTTACGCCACCGGGGCGAGCCGCCTGACGGCTCGGGGAGAAGGGACGGGCGGCAGGCCCGTCCCCCTCTCAACTCAGCGCGCTCTCTTGGCCGAGCGCCTGAACAGCCGCATGCCGATGGCGGCCACGGCGATGACGAAGAGGGCGAAGGAGGTCACCAGCAGGCACTTCGTCAACAGTTCATGGTGGTCAGCCAGCAGCGGCGTCGCCATCATGAACTTGCCGACCATGCTGAGGGCCAGGGCCCAGAGGAAGGCGCTGGCAAAGCTGCTCATGGCCACCCGCAGCAGGTTCAGGCGGGAGATCCCCATCAGCATGGGCGTCAGCACCCTGACGAAGGGGATGAAACGGGAGACGAACATGGCCCAGAAGCCATAGCGATCGAGCAGCCGGGAGGCCCGGGGCAGGCTGCCTTCCGGGATCACCCGCTCCACCTGTCCCATGAAGCGGGTGCCGTGGAGCGCATGGCCCTGCCAATACGCCATCACGCTGCCGATGCCGGCGGCCAGGGGCAGATAGAGGAACACCACTTCGGGCCCGAGCACTCCCATGCCCACCAGACCGCCGGCCAGCAGCACCAGGCTGTCCCCCGGCAGCGGCAAAAAGACGAAGCTCGATTCCAGAAAGAGGATCACCACCAGACAGGTGACGAGCAGACCGACCGCCTGCAGTTGTATTAATTGCTCAAAGTCCTGATGCCATATGGCAAGCAGCATGTCCTGCATCTGGTATGACTCCCATCATCGTAATGCGCATCCGTCATGACGGCCCAAAGGCCCGGTCTGGCCACCCCTCCCTGGTACCACCCCCATAAGTTCCTGCGGGAGGCCCGTTATACACCCGGGGAACTGAACAATAAATTAATGTCTGCCATTTATGTGGATACGCCGTCATCCGGCACCGGCAACCCGGTGCGCTGGCGGCAAGGTTGTCTCGCCACCAGATCCCCCTCGGGTCTGCGCCGTAAAATGGCAAAGAATATAGTCAGTTGGCACCAAGGCGGGCTGCCATGACGGTAGAAAAACCGTTACAGTGTAAGGACTCCTCAGTGGACGAGGAGGTCCATGGAGCTAGGTATGGCGCATCTCCCCTCTTCTCATCTTCATGCAGGCATGCTTCTGCTGAGCGGGCTCGGACTCTTCAGCCAGACCGCCCAGGCCAATGACGGGGCCCTCGTCCAGCAGCGGGCCAATGCGGTCGTCTCCCTGATGAGCTTCACTGTGGTGCCGGACATCACCGCCAGCAACCTGGACATAGGGGGCGGCACCAACGAAAGCTCGGCCCTGACCATCACCCAGCTCGGCGGCGGCGCCACCATGAGCGAGGGCTTCCCCATCTATCTGGAGGGCACCCTGGGCTACAGCCGCTACGATCCCCAGTTCGTGTTTACCGACGGTAACGAGAGCCGCACCATCCCCACCAAATGGAACAGCCTGAGCGCCACCGGCGGCATCGGCTGGGACTTCAGCCTGCACCGCGACCGCTTTGGCGGCAACCTGGTGCTGCGCCCCATCGCCAACTTCACCCTGGGCACGGTGGCGAGCGATCTGCGCATCGGTGCCGCCTTGCTCCAGTACAGGACGGGCAGGAACCTCGACTTCCTCGACGGCGGCCGGCTCAATGTGTATGGCCTGGGGGGATCCCTGATGCTCGACTACGAGCTCTTCTCCAAGCCACAGGACATCGATGTCGAGCTGCGCTACTCCTATCAGCATCTGCAGAGCTTCACCGGCACCGCCGACAGCATCACGGGGCAGGCCGAGGCGGAGAACCTCGGGCTCTACCTGCGGCGCCGGGCTCCACTCTTCACCTGGACCCTTCTGGATCGCCCGCTGCGCTATGTGCTGGAGGGCGCCAGAACCGAGTACCTGGGAGAGCAGCGCGGCCTGCTCGGCTTCAACAGCCTCAACTCCCTGGGCCTTGGCCTCGAGCTCGACAGCAGCAAGTACGACATCTTTATCACCCGCACCCGGCTGGTGGCCCGCTATATGTTCAGCCACAACACCAGCGGCTACTCCATCGGGCTGGCGATGAGTTTCTAGCGCGGTACGCCGACATGACCCGTCCCCATCACCAAATCTCTGACTGAACGCACATTTGGCTCAATTGCCGCTATCAGGCCCCACCTGTATCTCCTAGCATGGGGATACGGGACGCCGATGAAGTCGTGAAGCAGAACCACGCAGAGGATTGCGGTCAGGCTGACTGCCTACTGTGACCAGAGAACACATGACATTTCCAAGGATAGGGAGCTTGTTATGGCCAAATTTCTGAATACCAGCGCAACTAACTATTTCCTCGAAGAGCTGATAAAGGATGCCAAGGAGCGGTTAATTCTGATCAGCCCCTTTCTCAAGCTCAATGACAGGATCAAGGAGCTGCTGACCGACAAGAACCGGCTCAAGATCGATGTCCGTATCGTCTATGGCAAGAGTGAACTCCAGCCGGAAGAGATCAGCTGGCTCAAGGAGCTCACCTATATCCGCACCAGTTTTTGCAAGAACCTCCATGCCAAGTGCTACCTGAATGAAGAGATGTGCATCATTGCCAGTCTGAATCTCTACGAGTTCAGTCAGGTGAACAACAACGAGATGGGAGTCCTGATCCGGCGCTCGGACGACGGAGAGCTCTACCGCGATGCCTATGATGAAGCCCAGCGGATCATCCGGATCAGTGAAGAGGTTCGCATATCGCTGGAAAGAATCGCCAACAACAGTGACGAAAGCGAAGCCGAGGTGGTCAATGCTGGGCCAGCACCAGCCTGCCCCAAATGCGGTACCACAATGGTATTGCGAACCAGCAAGCGGGGAGATACCAAAGGCAACTCATTTTGGGGTTGTCCGGGATACCCCAAGTGCCGCAGCCTGATTTCTATCGAGGGTTAACCCTCATGAAGGAAGAGTGAAATGGACGTCACTGCCGTTGTTTACCCCTTGCTCGGCCAGCTCTGGTATCTGCTGCCACTGCTGTTGCTGGCGACGCTGGTCAAAAGCCCCTGGTTCAAGGGCATGATCGGGGAGTGGTTTATCAACGTCAGCATCCGGCTCTTTCTCGACCAGCGGGACTATCACCTGCTCAAGGACGTGACCCTGCCCATCCCCCAGGGCAGCACCCAGATCGACCATGTGATCGTCTCCCGCTTCGGGATATTCGTGATTGAGACCAAGAACATGAAAGGCTGGATATTCGGCAACCCGGCCCATAAAAGCTGGACCCAGCAGATCTATCGCCGCAAGCACAGCTTCCAGAATCCCCTGCACCAGAACCATCTGCACATGATCACCCTCAAATCCCTGCTGGGGGTGGCGGATCATCAGCTCCACTCCGTCATCTACTTCATTGGCGACTGCACCTTCAAGACCCCCATGCCGGACAACGTGATGAACCGCGGGCTGATCCGCCATATCAAAGGAAAAACCACCCAGGTATTGACCCCTGCCGAGGTCACGCAAGTGGTCGAGACCATCCAGCAAGGGCGGCTGGCGGCCAACTGGCAGACCCACAGGCAGCATGTGGCCCAGCTGAAGGCGCGTCACGACGAATCGCCCCGCAAGCCGTTATCCGCCCCGACAGTGTCTGCCGAAAAGAGGGCGGCGCCCTCCCCTGTCACCACCCAACCGCTCGGTGACCCGAGTCCGACTTGCCCCAGATGTGGCAATGCCATGGTCTTGCGTACCGCCAAACGGGGGGATAACAAAGGCAATCAGTTTTGGGGATGCAGTAGATACCCAAAGTGCAGGGAAATTAAGACCTTATTGAACACAGTCTCTCAATAGAATTTTGATGTTCACAATAATCAGGCTCATTAAAAGCACTGATAGCATTAACCAATCTCAACGGAGCAGTGATATGCAAGCATTCCTAGACCTACTAATCGAACATATACATGAACGATATGCACACATATTCACCAACTATTACCCAGCTCACGGATCTACTGGTTTCACAGAACGAAACCTCACCAATAACTTTGTATCCGCAATGGAGCGCGTCTACCCCGGCACCAGTTTCTCTTGGTTTGAAGCTCCAATCTGTACAACAGACAATAAACATCTAGATGCTGTAGTTTTTACTGAAACAGATGTGTTTTTTATTGAGGCAAAGCGATTTACCGCCCCGCAGTCAAAAACTCATAGTGTCAGAAATGATCTTGAACGTATGCAATCTGCTGAGTCCCAAAAATTAATTGAACAGGGACTGTTGAAGCCAATCAAACGTCAACGCTATGCCGTGGTGTTGGCTGATGTCTGGACAGAAACAAAAGGTAAACGGGAGATATTTGAAACTTGGCCTGCTTGTCTGGGGAACGAGTCGTTTTTTTATGCCAAAACGATTGAGTTTTCTGAGTTACCCATTGAGGGGGAATGGAAGAATAATTACAAAATCTTAGTCGCCATCAAAGCATTACCTTAAATAATTACTCATCAGCATCAAGGGCGGCCAATTGGCCGCCCTTGATGCTTTTTAGCGAATAGTCGCCATCTGCCGCACACAACGTTGCTCCCTGCCATCCACCCGCTTGGCGAACCAGGCGGTGGTGAGGTTACGGGTGATCTTGGGGCTTTTCAGCTGGATGCCGGGCAGCACGGCGCGGGGTTGGCGCTTGCCCGCCTGCTTGTCGGCCAGGGTGAAGACCCTGTGATAGAGGTCGGTCTGGGCAAAGTCGGCACTGTCCCCCTTGAGCAGGCTCTGGTGGATGGCCTGCTTGCTCATGTTGACGCGGCTGGCGATGCTGTGCACCGCAAGCTCGGTCTTGCCGGGCAGGTCGGAGTCGTAGCGGACCAGATCCCCGTCCAGGGCCAGGGGCTTGCCGCTGACCCGGCTCACCGCGGCCTGGAAGGCGGCGTTGCGGCTCGCATACCAACCCGCATTGAAGTCGGCAAAACGGTAGAGGGTGTCCGGGTAGTCGGCGGGATAACCGAAGATGTGTTTGGTGCCAAACCAGATGCCGCCGCGACGGGTGAACACCTCGTGTCGGATGGACTCCTTGACCGGATAGGGGTAGCTGCGGGCATTGGCCTCGGCGAAGGCGATGCTCACCTGCATGGGGCCGCCGGTGCGCACCGGATTGAGGTTGCCAAAGAGCTGCCTGCCCATGGGCACGGCCCCTATCATGTCCTCGAAGATCTCGCTCATCTCCCGCTCGGTGCGAAGGGCATCGATGCGCGCGGCGTAGGATTTGCCTGTAGGGGACTTGATGGAGAGGGCGGTGCGTACCACGAACTCGGGGATCAGCAGCTTGGCCGCCCGGGCATTGATCTCCTTCCAGGCTATCTTGCCAAGGCCGGGCACCACGGGATCCGCCTGATAGGTGGCCTCCTGCTCCGCCACCGCCAGCACCGAGCAGACATTGTGATCGCTCACCGTCAGACCCTGGATGCTGAGCGCCGTCACCACGTCGTTGGCCCAGCCCGGCTTATCTTGTACCTGGCGCGGCAGGAAGCGCACTATGCGGCTCTTCATGTCCGCAGGCTTGCGCGGCTGCATAGCCTTGGGTTGCTTGGCGATGACGGCGGCCTCCTCGGCTGTAGGAGCGGTCGGTTCACTGGCACAGCCCGCCAGCACGGCGGCAGCCAGCAGTGCACAGAGGCGCCAGGGGGCGAAGGATAAGGGGTGAGAGGGGATCATGAGGGCTTCCGATAAAGTGCGGGGGCGGGCCCCTCATCCCGGATGAGGGGCCCCGAATGCAAACAGGTGGTCATTGTAGTGGATGGCGCGGGCAATCTGAAGGCAGCAGGACGGCCGGGGCCCAGCGCTGCGGCACCCCCTGGCGTCATCACGCCAGCTCGACCCGGTTGCGCCCCAGGTGCTTGGCCCGGTAGAGCGCGAGATCGGTGCGCTTGACCAGTGTCTCGACCGTCTCCCCCGCCTGACCGATACCGACGGCGATGCTCACGGTGAACCTCACCTCCTCGCAGGCGATCAGGGCCTCGGTGGCGGCTCTTATCTGCTCCGCCAGCGCCCGGGCCTTGTCGCTCAGCATGCCGGGCAGCCAGATGGCGAACTCCTCGCCTCCCAGGCGCGCCACCACCCCATCGGGCGGGCAGTGCTGACACAGCAAGGCGCTGAACTCCTGCAGCACATTGTCACCTATGCCGTGACCGTAGCGATCGTTGATCTGCTTGAAGTGATCGAGATCCAGCAGCAGCAGCGGCGTCCCCTGACCCAGATGGGCCTCCAGCACGGCGCGAAACGCGCGGCGATTGGAGAGACCCGTCAGTTCGTCGGACATGGCGAGCGAGGCCAGCCGGGTCTGGACGCCATACATCTGTTGCACCATCAGCAGCACGCCCCAGGCCGTGGCCAGCATGCCGAGGGTGCGCAGGCTGTCCTCGACCGTGGAGAGCCACCAGGTCTGGAAGTAGGCCTCGTCCACCAGATCTATGGTCCCCGACACCAGCCAGCCCCCCAGACCGGCGCAGAGAAACAGGTAGGTGCGGTTCGAGATCTGGGCACACTGCACCACCCAGAACATGAACAGCAGGGTCAGTACGTTGATGGCCTCGGCCAGGGCGCCGATGGTGTAGAGGTTATGCTCGGGCAGGCGCGCGAAGCTCGCGGCATCCAGGCCCCCCGTCAGCAGCAGCAGGCAGGGCAGGATCAGCAGGGCGAGGCGGCGGCCAGGGGAGAGCGAGAAGAACCGGGCGGGGTGTACGGATAACCTGAGGGGAGTCTTCATCATTGTTATGGCTCCAAACCTGCACTTCCTCTGTCCCAGACGGCTGCACCCAGCCGCCAGCTCCCGATGAACCGCAAGGCCAATCCTGGTTGCGCGGCGCTCGTATTGTGAACCGACTTTTCCATAAAAAACAATCCCCTCACCACATTGGTGAAGGGATCAAGATATCAATTTGCGCTGTGCGCCGCTGGCTAACTCCCGGCACAGGCTGCGTGGAGGGCGTCCTTCACGGGGCAGACCTCATCCTAGTCCCGCCCGCCCCTCAGGCACTCTGGCGCAGGGCGCGGATCTGGGCTGCGCCATTGATCACCGCCTGCAAGGAGGCGTTGACCACGTCACGGCCTATGGCCACCCCGCACATCCGGGTACCGTCGACGCTCAGCAGCACATAGGCGGCGGCGCGGGATTCGGTGCCGGCGCTTAAGGCATGTTCGGAGTAGTCCAGCACGTCTATGTGCATGCCGGTCTGGCGCTCCCAGCCGTTGACCAGGGCCGTGATGGCCCCCTCCCCCTCACCGCAGAGCTGCAAGCTGCCGTCCGGGGTCTGCAGCTCGAGGCGCAGGGTCTCCTGGCTGTCGTGGCCGAGCTGGAAGCGGCCGATGCGATAACCGTGCAGCGGCTCGAGGTAGTGCTGCTCGAACAGGGCGCGGATCTGCTCCGGGCTGATTTCGCTGCTGCTCGCCTCTGCCTGGGCCTGAACCCGGCGGCTGAAGTCAATCTGCAACCAGCGCGGCAGTTGCAGGCCGAGGTCGCGCTCCAGCAGATAGGTGACCCCTCCCTTGCCGGACTGGCTGTTGATGCGGATCACCGCCTCGTAGCTGCGGCCAAGATCGGCAGGATCGATCGGCAGATAGGCCACATCCCAGTAGGCATCGGGCTTCTCGGCCGCCAGGGACTTGCGGATGGCGTCCTGGTGGCTGCCGGAGAACGCCGTGTAGACCAGCTCGCCGGCATAGGGGTGGCGCGGGTGCAGGGCAATCTGGGTGCAGGCCCCCACGGTCGCGACGATGGCGTCCATGTCAGAGAGATCCAGCTCGGGATCGATGCCCTGGCTGTAGAGGTTCATGGCCATGGTGACTATGTCCATGTTGCCGGTGCGCTCGCCGTTGCCAAGCAGGGTGCCCTCGATGCGATCGGCCCCCGCCAGCACCGCCAGCTCGGCGGCGGCCACCCCGCAGCCCCGATCGTTGTGGGTGTGGATGGAGATGCTCACCTCGGGGCGCGCCTTGAGGTGGCGGCAGAACCACTCCACCTGATCCGCAAACACGTTGGGGGTGCTCACCTCCACGGTGGCGGGGAGGTTCAGGATCATGGGGCGGCAGGCCGATCGCCACTCGTCGATGACGGCGTCGCACACCTCCACCGCAAACTCCACCTCTGTGCTGCTGAAGCTCTCGGGGGAGTACTGGAAGCTCCACTCGGTGCCGGGGTTGCGGGCCGCATACTCCCGCACCCAGCGAGCCCCCTGCACGGCGATCGCCTTGACCCCTTCCCTTCCTGAGTTGAACACATAGTTGCGCTGGGTCGGGTTGACCGAGTTGTAGACGTGGACGATGGCCCGTTTCGCCCCCTTAAGGGATTCGAAGGTGCGGGCGATGAGATCTTCCCGGGCCTGCACCAGCACCTGGATGGTGACGTCGTCGGGAATGAGATTGCGCTCGATGAGTTCGCGCACGAAGTCGAAGTCCGGCTGGGAGGCGGCGGGGAAGCCCACCTCGATGTGCTTGAAGCCGATGTGCACCATCAGCGCCCACATCTGCAGCTTCTGGGCCACCGTCATGGGCTCGACCAGCGCCTGGTTGCCGTCCCGCAGATCCACGGCGCACCAGAGCGGCGCACGCTCAAGCACCCGGTTGGGCCATTGACGGTCCGTCAACGCGATGATGGGGGCCGGGCGGTATTTGCGATGATCGAAGCTCATATTCAGATTCCCTTGGCAGATATGCTGAGGCGCCAGGCGACCGGGCAGGTAACAGAGGGGGCAAGGAGGGGGGAGCGGGCTGGCGCGATAACGCTGACCCTGACTGGCGGTGCGGCGGTTACCCCACAGCCGGTTTCCATTGATCCCTATCGGTGGAAGGGGCCTGCCAGGCTGGCGCGATAACGCCGGCCCTGATCCTCTCGCAACCCTCTGACACTGAATGCTTGCCGGTGCGGACGACCTTGTTTGCTCACGCATGTGATGAGAAATCAGTATAGGGAGGCGCTCAGGGTGAGTGATTGCGAAGATTGTTGCCAATGGCACAAAATAGGCAATTTATGATTTCATTCAGCCGATTTAAGGGGGTTAATCACCCTTCCTTCTCGCTGTTTACGCCACCCCGTGCATGAGGTGGTGATGCGCCGGGGATCCGCCGCCCCCGCCAAAAGAAACACCCCGCCATCGCTGGCGGGGTGTTGTCAGGCTTGCATCCAGGGCTGGAAGCCGCCCTGGCCGCGCGCACCTTAGCGGTGCTTGACCCTGTGGTGCAGCTCCTGCACCGAGTTCACGTTGGCGGTGGCATCGACGCTGATGGCCATGCAGGTGGCGAAGGCCGCGTGCAGCGTGGTGGTGTAGGCCACCTTGTGCTGCAGGGCGCCGCGGCGCAGCTGCTTGGAGTCCTGAATCGCCTGACGGCCCTCGGCGGTGTTGACGATGTAGGTGTACTCGCCATTCTTGATGCGATCCAGAATGTGCGGACGGCCTTCATGCACCTTGTTCACCAGACGCGGGTTGATGCTCGCTTCACCTAAGGTCACGGCGGTGCCGTGGGTGGCGTCGAGGTCATAACCCAGCTCCAGCAGCTTGGCGGCCAGGTTGACCACCCGCTCCTTGTCGCCGTGGCGCACGGAGAGCAGGGCGCGGCCTTCGCTCGGCACCTGGTGGCCGGCACCCAGCTGCGCCTTGGCATAGGCCTCGGCGAAGCTGCTGCCCACCCCCATCACCTCGCCGGTGGAGCGCATTTCCGGCCCCAGCAGCGGGTCGACACCCGGGAACTTGGCAAAGGGCAGCACCACCTCTTTGACCGAGTAGTAGGGCGGGATGATCTCGGTGGTGAAACCTTGATCCTGCAGGCTCTGACCGGCCATGACCCGGGCGGCGATCTTCGCCAGCGGCGCGCCGGTGGCCTTGGAGACGAAGGGCACGGTCCGGGCGGCACGGGGGTTCACCTCGATGAGGTAGATCTCGTTGTCCTTGACCGCGAACTGCACGTTCATCAGGCCGACCACGCCGAGCTCCAGGGCCAGCTTGCGCACCTGCTCGCGCATCTCGTCCTGGATGGCCTTGGACAGGGTGTAGGGCGGCAGGGAGCAGGCGGAGTCACCGGAGTGGATACCGGCCTGCTCGATGTGCTCCATGATGCCGCCGATGACCACGTCCACGCCGTCACAGATGGCGTCCACGTCCACCTCGGTGGCGTCGTCCAGGAAGCGGTCCAGCAGCACCGGCGACTCGTTGGAGACGCTCACGGCTTCCGCGAAGTAGCGGCGCAGATCCTGCTCGTCATAGACGATTTCCATGGCGCGGCCACCCAGCACGTAGGAGGGGCGAACCACCAGCGGGTAGGTGATGCGGGCGGCGACCTGCACCGCCTGCTCCAGGGCAGTGACGGTGCCATTTTCCGGCTGCTTGAGGCCGAGGCGCTCGACGGCGGACTGGAAGCGCTCGCGGTCTTCGGCACGGTCGATGGCGTCCGGGCTGGTGCCGATGACAGGCACGCCGTTCGCTTCCAGGGCACGGGCAAGCTTGAGCGGGGTCTGGCCGCCGTACTGGACGATGACGCCCTTGGGCTGCTCGACCCGTACGATTTCCAGCACGTCTTCCAGGGTCACCGGCTCGAAGTAGAGACGGTCGGAGGTGTCGTAGTCGGTGGAGACGGTCTCCGGGTTGCAGTTGACCATGATGGTCTCGTAACCGTCTTCGCGCAGGGCCAGGGCCGCGTGCACGCAGCAGTAGTCGAACTCGATGCCCTGACCGATGCGGTTCGGGCCGCCGCCGATGATCATGATCTTGTCGCGATTGGTCGGCGCCGCTTCGCACTCCTCGTCATAGCTGGAGTACATGTAGGCGGTGTTGGTGGCGAACTCGGCGGCGCAGGTATCGACCCGCTTGTAGACCGGGAAGATGTTGTGGCGGGCACGGGCCTTGCGCACCTCGCCCTCGGCCACGCCGAGGATCTTGGCCAGACGGGCGTCGGCGAACCCCTTGCGCTTCAGGGTGCGCAGGAAGTCGGCGTCCAGGCCAGCCATGCCGCGCTCTTTCACCTGCTCTTCCAGCTTCACCAGCTCTTCAATCTGCACCAGGAACCAGGGGTCAATCTTGGTCAGCTTGAAGATGCCGTCCATGGAGAGACCGGCGCGGAACGCATCGGCGATGTACCAGATCCGGTCACAACCGGCATCCTGCAGCTCGTGGCGGATGCGGGTCAGGGAGTCGGGGGTATTGAGATCCACCATGGGGTCGAAGCCGGTCTTGCCGGTCTCGAGGCTGCGCAGCGCCTTGTGCAGGGACTCCTGGAAGTTGCGGCCAATGGCCATCACTTCACCCACGGACTTCATCTGGGTGGTGAGACGGTCGTTTGCACCGGCAAACTTCTCGAAGTTGAAGCGCGGGATCTTGGTAACCACGTAGTCGATGGCCGGCTCGAAGGAGGCCGGGGTACGACCGCCGGTGATGTCGTTCATCAGCTCGTCCAGGGTGTAACCGATGGCGAGCTTGGCGGCGATCTTGGCGATGGGGAAACCGGTCGCCTTGGAGGCCAGCGCGGAGGAGCGGGACACCCGCGGGTTCATCTCGATGATGACCATGCGGCCATCTTTGGGATTGATGCCGAACTGGACGTTGGAGCCGCCGGTCTCGACGCCGATTTCGCGCAGCACCGCCATGGAGGCGTTACGCATCAGCTGGTACTCCTTGTCGGTCAGCGTCTGGGCTGGCGCGACCGTGATGGAGTCACCGGTGTGGATGCCCATGGGGTCGAAGTTTTCGATGGCGCAGACGATGATGCAGTTGTCGTTGCGATCCCGCACCACTTCCATCTCGTACTCTTTCCAGCCGATCAGGGACTCGTCGATGAGCAGCTCCTTGGTCGGGGAGAGATCCAGGCCGCGCTCGCAGATCTCGACGAACTCTTCGGTGTTGTAGGCGATGCCGCCACCTGAGCCACCCATGGTGAAGGAGGGACGGATGATGCAGGGGAAGCCGACCATCTGCTGCACCTTCCACGCCTCTTCCATGTTGTGGGCGATGCCGGCGCGCGGGCACTCCAGGCCGATGCTCTTCATGGCGATGTCGAAGCGACGACGATCTTCCGCCTTGTCGATGGCATCGGCGGTGGCACCTATCATCTCCACACCGAACTCGGCCAGCACGCCGTGCTTCTCCAGATCCAGCGCGCAGTTGAGCGCGGTCTGGCCACCCATGGTGGGCAGCACGGCATCCGGACGCTCTTTCTTGATGATCTCGCGCACCACTTCCCAGGTGATGGGCTCGATGTAGGTGGCGTCCGCCATCTCGGGGTCGGTCATGATGGTGGCCGGGTTGGAGTTCACCAGGATGACGCGGTATCCCTCCTCGCGCAGAGCCTTGCAGGCCTGGGCGCCGGAGTAGTCGAATTCGCAGGCCTGACCGATGACGATGGGGCCGGCGCCGAGGATCAGGATGCTCTGTAGGTCGTTACGTTTTGGCATGGCTCTCTTTATCCTCTTAGGCGCGATACTGCTTAATCAATTCAATAAAGTGGTCGAACAGACCGGCACAATCGTGGGGGCCCGGGCTCGCTTCGGGGTGACCCTGGAAGCTGAAGGCCGGACGATCGGTGCGGTGGATGCCCTGGAGGGACCCGTCGAACAGGGAGACGTGAGTGGCACGCAGGCACTCCGGCAGGCTGTTCTCGTCCACCGCAAACCCGTGGTTCTGGGCGGTGATCATGACGGTGTTGTCGTCCAGGCTCTTAACCGGGTGGTTGGCACCGTGGTGACCGAACTTCATCTTGACCGTCTTGGCGCCGGAGGCCAGACCCAGCAGCTGGTGACCCAGGCAGATGCCGAACACCGGGGTATTGGTGCCGAGGAAGGTCTTGATGGCCTCGATGGCGTAGTCGCACGGCTCGGGGTCACCGGGGCCGTTGGAGAGGAAGATGCCATCCGGGTTCATCGCCAGCACCTCGGCGGCCGGGGTCTTGGCCGGCACCACGGTCAGGCGGCAGCCACGGTCCACCAGCATGCGCAGGATGTTGCGCTTGACGCCGAAGTCGTAGGCCACCACGTGGTACTTGAGCTCGTCGGCCGCCGGGGTGACGTGCCCCTTGCCGAGCTGCCAGCTCCCTTCGGTCCAGTTGTAAGACTCGGAAACGGTCACTTCCTTGGCCAGGTCCATCCCCTTCAGACCGGGGAAGGCGCGGGCCTGGCTCAGGGCATGGGCTTCATCGAGTTGCTTGCCGGCCAGGATGCAACCGGCCTGGGCACCCTTCTCCCGCAGGATGCGGGTCAGTTTGCGGGTGTCGATGTCGGCGATGCCAACGATGTTGTGGGACTTGAGGTAATCGGAGAGGGATTGCTGATTGCGGAAATTGGAGGCAAGTATCGGAAGGTCCCGGATGATCAATCCCTGCGCGTGGATTTGACTGGACTCTTCATCTTCGCTGTTGGTGCCGGTGTTGCCTATATGGGGGTAAGTGAGGGTGACTATCTGACGGGAATAAGAGGGATCGGTGAGGATTTCCTGATAGCCCGTCATCGACGTATTGAAAACCACTTCACCAACGGAACATCCCTCGGCGCCTATCGACACGCCTTTGAACACAGTTCCATCTTCCAGCACTAGCAATGCAGTGTGATTCAAGACAACCTCCAGTTATTTAGCTTTAAATTCAGCAATTTACCTGGGTGTTGCGGGTCCGGACGCTGTTTGAAACAGGGCTCAAACCCGGCAGATTTCTGGCAAATTGGGCGCATTCTACTTAAAAACGATCTCATTTCAACGTCTTTTCTCGTTTGAAATGCATCTAAATTCAATAAAAAAGCAACATTACCCATTATCTATGCACTAAGGCGCTTTGCAACCCCCTCCCCAAAAAGAAAAGCCAAAACCCGAAACAAAAGCACCCACCCATGCCACCTCACAGACAAAAATCGATATTTTATCTTTAATAAACAGACAAATATGAATTTAAAAAACAAACAACGAAAGCCAAAAAGTGCCATTTGGCGATAGAAAACTGACCCAGAAAAATAGAAAACGTTTTTCTTTGATTGCATTTTTAGTCTGTTTGACCTGGTATGAAAAAAGCGGGCTACAGGGAAGATTGAGACCCGTTCCCGTTACCCTCTGATGACATTTTTGTCGCAGGAGTGTGGCGAAGAAATGGGAAGGGGGCGATTTAGGCAGGTTCACCACAAAAGCGATGCTTAACGCTTGTTTTTACAAAAACCATAAACAAAACCCCGGCGAGCCGGGGTCTGACAACCAGATCGGGGAGAGGAGAGCCCTGGTCGGGCTCCCGCTGTGCCCTATTTGAGGTCGAGTACGTCCTGCATGTTGTAGAGACCCGCCCCCTGCTGGCCTAGCCACTTGCCCGCCCGCACGGCGCCATTGGCAAACGTCAGGCGGCTCGAGGCCTTGTGGCTTATCTCCACCCGCTCGCCGATGTCGGCAAACATGACGGTGTGCTCCCCCACCAGATCCCCGGCGCGGATGGTGGCAAAGCCGATGGTGTTGCGATCCCGCTCCCCGGTGATCCCCTCGCGGCCATAGACGGCGCACTCCTTGAGATCCCGGCCCAGGGTTTTCGCCACCACTTCCCCCATGGAGAGCGCGGTACCGGACGGCGCATCCACCTTGTGTCTATGGTGCCCCTCGATGATCTCGATGTCGGTGTACTCCCCCATCACCTTGGCGGCCTGCTCCAGCAGCTTGAACACCAGGTTGACGCCGACCGAGTAGTTGGACGCGAAGACGATGCCGATCTGCTTGCCCGCCTCGTGCAGCGCGGCCTTGCCTGCGTCATCAAAGCCGGTGGTGCCTATCACCATCTGCTTGCCATGGGCCAGGGCGAAGGCCAGGTTGGCCAGGGTCACCTCGGGGCGGGTAAAATCGATGATGAGATCAAACTCGTCCCGCACCTTGTCCAGGCTGTCGCTGATGCTGACCCCAAGCCGGCCCAGGCCATTGAGTTCACCCGCATCCAGGCCTATCACGGCAGAGCCGGGTCGCTCCAGCGCCGCACCGACCACCACGCCCTCGGCGTTGGTAATGGCCTCCAGCAGCACCTTGCCCATACGACCATTACAGCCCATCACGGCCACACGGATCGGATTGTCCATCTCCACCCTCTCATCTCTTTATTATGGAAGGAGACCGTTTTACCAGCCCGCGCCGGCTTTGAAAAGCCCTCCGTGGCCGTCGGCTCGGCGCCGCCATATCAACAACAAATTATGATTAATTCCGAATATTTGACGGATTTAATCAGTGCATCAGAATCACAAAAGAAAAAGGCCTATCCATCTGGACGTCTATCTTGACCAGATGCCCCCGACTCACTACTGTAAGCCCCCCATAGCGGCAGGATGCCTACCCTGTGTCCGAACATATCCGGGCCAACACAGGCTGCGACAGGAGGTCATTGTTCAAGTTTCGAGGAACACATGATCCAGACCCAACCCAGTGCCAGAGCCCTGCTGCCCCTTCTGGTCTTTCTTGCTCTCTTCATCGGTACCGGCACCTGGCTGACCCTGCAGGGGGTCGAGTTCGCCTTCTACCAGCTGCCCGCCCCCGTGGCCGCCCTGCCCGCCGTCATGCTGGCGCTGATGCTGGGCAAGGAGGGCTTCAACAAGAACCTTGAGACCTTCTTCAAGGGGGTGGGTGACAGCAACATCATGGCCATGTGCCTCATCTATCTGCTGGCGGGCGCCTTCGCCACCGTGGCCAAGGCCACCGGCGGGGTGGATGCCACCGTCGCCCTCGGCCTCTCCCTGATCCCGGGCTGGTTCCTGCTGCCGGGGCTGTTCCTCATCTCCGCCTTCATTGCCACCGCCATGGGCACCTCCATGGGCACCATAGGGGCAGTGGCCCCCGTGGCGCTGGGCGTCGCCCAGGCCACCGGCATCGATCCCGTGCTGATGGCGGGCACCATTCTCTCCGGCGCCATGTTCGGCGACAACCTCTCCATCATCTCGGACACCACCATAGCGGCGACCCGCAGCCAGGGCTGCGAGATGAAGGACAAGTTCCGCGAGAACGTCAAGATTGCCGCCCCCGCCGCCGTGCTGGTGATCCTGCTCTACCTGCTGCTGGGCTCCACCGGTGAGGCCCCCGCCGCCAACGCCAGCGCTGATCTGCTCAAGGTGATGCCCTACCTGCTGATCCTGGTGCTGGCACTCGGTGGCATGAACGTCTTCGTGGTGCTCGGTCTTGGCATCCTGGCCGCCGGTGGCGTTGGCATGATCGGAGGCTATCCCCTCGGCCAGTTCAGCAAGGACATCTACCAGGGCTTCACCAGCATGCAGGAGATCTTCCTGCTCTCCATGCTCATCGGCGGCCTCGGCGCCCTGATGGAGCGCCAGGGAGGCCTTGCCTGGATCAGCGCCCGCATCGCCGCCCTCATCGCCCGCTTCACCCGTGCCCACGACGGCGAGCAAAACGAGAAGGCGGCCGAGCTCGGCATCGCCGGCGTGGTGGGGCTGACCAACCTCTGCACCGCCAACAACACGGTCGCCATCATAGTGGCGAGCAAGGTGGCCAGGGATCTGGCGGATCATCACGGGGTCACCCCGCGCCGCGCCGCCTCCATGCTGGACATCTTCTCCTGCGTGGTGCAGGGCCTGATCCCCTGGGGCGCCCAGGCGCTGCTGCTGGGCTCCATCTTCGCCCTCTCGCCGCTGGCCGTGGTGAGCATGAGCTTCTACCCCATGGCGCTGGCCCTGGCCGCCATCGTGGCCGTCTTCCTCAAGCACCAGACGGGCGCTGTGGCCCCCGCCGCCCAGCGCGTCTGACATCTGACCTACGGGGCCGCCTCGCCGGCGGCCCTGCCATCGACTTTTCATCCCGTCAGCCCCTTGCTAAGGTAGCCCCAGCCCATCCTCGCCAAGGAGTCCCCATGCCGGATACCCAACCCGAACGCCAAAGCTTGCGCCAGCTCATACGCCAGCGCAGAAAGAGCCTGAGTCAGGCCGAGCAGCAGGCGGCGGCCCAGCAGCTGGTCCTTCGCTTCCAGCAGCATACCGAGATCCTGGCGGCCAGACGCATCGCCCTCTATCTGGCCAATGACGGCGAGCTCGATCCCCTGCCCGCCATTCACTGGCTCTGGAGCCAGCGCAAGGAGGTCTACCTGCCGGTGCTGCACCCCTTCACCCCGGGTCACCTGCTCTTCTTGCGCTACACCGCCACCAGCCCCATGACCCGCAACCGCTATGGCATCGCCGAGCCCGAACTCGATGTGCAGCAGGTGCTGCCCCACAGCATGCTGGATCTCATCTGCACCCCGCTGGTGGCCTTCGATGCCGAGGGCAACCGGCTCGGCATGGGGGGCGGCTATTACGATCGCACCCTGGCCTGCTGGCACGAACACGGGCTGGGCCCAAGGCCCCTGGGGCTCGCCCACGACTGCCAGCAGGTGGACGCCGTGCCCCAGGCGCAGTGGGACGTGCCGCTGCCCCAGATCATCACCCCCAGCCGCAGCTGGCACTTTGGATGACCCTGACGGGGAGCACAGCCCCCCTCGGTTCAATAAACAGGCAAACGATTTACATCTTGGGGCTTTTTGCCCCGGAACGTGACCGCCATGGTCGCTCTGGGCAGGATGCTTGGATATAATGCGCCCGCTTTTTCCATAAGGATCCATCATGACTCAAGATGAAATGAAGAAGGCGGCCGGTTGGGCTGCGCTCAAATACGTGGTACCCGGCACCATAGTCGGGGTGGGCACCGGCTCTACCGTCAATCACTTCATCGACGCACTGGCGACCATGAAGGACGAGATCAAGGGCGCAGTATCGAGCTCCATCGCCTCCACCGAGCGCCTCAAGGGGTTCGGCATCCCGGTGTTTGATCTCAACGACATCGATGCCCTCTCCGTCTACGTGGATGGCGCCGACGAGATCAACGAGACCCGTGACATGATCAAGGGGGGCGGCGCCGCCCTGACCCGCGAGAAGATAGTCGCGGCCGTGGCCGACCAGTTCATCTGCATCATCGACAACACCAAGACAGTCGAGGTGCTGGGCCAGTTCCCGCTGCCGGTGGAGGTGATCCCCATGGCCCGCGAATACGTGGCCCGCGAGATCAGGAAACTGGGTGGCAACCCGGTGTGGCGTGAGGGTGTGGTGACCGACAACGGCAACATCATTCTGGACGTCAAGGGCATGGCCATCACCGACGCCAAAGGGCTGGAAGTGCAGCTCAACGCCATCGTGGGCGTGGTCACCAACGGCCTGTTCGCCCATCGTGGCGCCGACGTGGTACTGATCGGTACTCCGGATGGGGTCGTCACCCAATAAGGCATCTGCCATGGTCGGCGTGGTATTGATTGGCACGCCAGAGGGCGTGGTCACGCAATAAGGCTGACAGCGGGAGGGCTCGCGGGGTCACCAGACCCCCATTATTGTCCCCACGAATGGACAACGGCGCCTGATGGCGCCGTTTCTATTTATGGCTCAATGGGTTGCACCAGGCAGGCTGCAAAAAACGTTGATAACTTCAAAGAATTTGACTTTCGTCACAAATATTCCCTCTCCCAAACGTTTTTGCTACTTTACGGTTTTCTTCACACCGCAAGCCTGAACGCATTTTTCAAACAATAGAGGGAACGTCATGACAGCCAAGTTTTCGCTGGACAAGGATAAGATCAAAGTACTGCTGCTGGAGGGGGTGCATCCCAACACGGTAGAGACCTTTCGGGCAGCCGGCTACACCAATGTCGAGTATCTGAAGACCTCACTGTCGGAAGAGGATCTGATCGAGCGCATTCGTGACGTGCATTTCGTGGGCCTGCGTTCACGCACCCAGATCACCGAGAAGGTGCTGGATGCCGCCGGCAAGCTGGTCGCCATCGGCTGCTTCTGCATCGGCACCAACCAGGTCTCCCTGGATGCCGCCCACGTGCGCGGCATTCCCGTCTTCAACGCCCCCTTCTCCAACACCCGCTCCGTGGCCGAACTGGTGCTGGGGGAGATACTGCTGCTGCTGCGCGGCATCCCCGAGAAGAACGCCAAGTGCCATCGCGGCGTCTGGGAGAAGCTCGCCAACCGCTCGGTGGAAGCCCGCGGCAAGAAGCTCGGCATCATAGGCTACGGCCACATCGGTACCCAGCTTGGCATCATCGCCGAGATGATCGGCATGAAGGTCTACTACTACGACATCGAGAACAAGCTCTCGCTGGGCAACGCCATCCAGGTGCCAAACCTGGTGGAGCTGCTCAACATGTCTGACGTCATCAGCCTGCACGTACCGGAGACCGCCTCCACCAAGGATCTCATCGGCGCCGAGCAGCTGCGCATGATGAAACCGGGCGCCATCTTCATCAACGCCTCCCGCGGTACTGTGGTGGACATCGATGCCCTGGCCGACGTCATCAAGAGCGGTCACCTCTCCGGCGCCGCCATCGACGTCTTCCCGAGCGAGCCCAAGTCCAACGACGAGGAGTTCCTGACCCCGCTGCGCGGCCTGGACAACGTGATCCTGACCCCCCATATCGGCGGCTCCACCCAGGAGGCCCAGGAGAACATAGGTCTGGAAGTGGCCAACAAGCTGGTCAAGTACTCAGACAACGGCTCCACCCTCTCCGCCGTCAACTTCCCGGAAGTCTCCCTGCCGGGCCACAAGGGCTCCAGCCGCCTGCTGCACATCCACCGCAACCAGCCCGGCGTGATGAACCAGATCAACCAGATCTTCGCCGACGAGGGGATCAACATCGCCGGCCAGTACCTGCAGACCAGCAGCGAGATCGGCTATGTGGTGATCGACGTGGAAACCGAGCACAGCGAGAAGGCGCTCTCCCGTCTCAAGGAGATCAACGGCACCATACGTGCCCGGATCCTGCACTGATGTCCTGAGCCCGGCGCCAGGCCAGCAAAAAGCCCGTCTCGATGACGGGCTTTTTTATGTCAGGAGAAAGGTTGCTCTCGCAAGCTACCACCAGCCCAGCAGATTGCGGCCAATCAAGGCGCCCCACACCAGGGCATTGAGGGCCAGGGCGATGAAGACGGCGGCGGAGCCGAGATCCTTGGCGCGCCCCGACAGCTCGTGATGCTCGGAGCCGATGCGATCCACCACCGCCTCTATGGCGGAGTTGAGCACCTCGACGATCACCACCAGCCAGCTGATGCAGATGAGCAGCAGGATCTCGTTGAGGGAGTTGCCGAGCCAGCCGGCCAGCGGCATCAGCAGCAGAACAAGCACCAGCTCCTGACGGAAGGCCGCCTCGTTAATCCAGGCCGATTTGAGACCCTTCATGCTGTAACCGGTTGCGTTGATGATGCGGGTAACCCCGGTCGCGCCTGGCTTTGCCACGATAACTACCTCATTTGAAATGGCTTTTAGGCTCACATCCTATCAGAGCCTCCCAAGGTTTCCATCGGGGGATTTTTGCTTTATTTTATCCCCTTGCATTTTGGCATCCCGCCCCCCTTATTCACTCGAGAATAGAGTCGTATGTCCATTCACACCGATGAATTGCGCACCCGTCGCCTGGAGTCCCTGATCACTCCGAGCGAGCTGGCGCACGCCTTCCCGTTAAACGACACCGTCGCCCAGAATCTGCTGGATGCCCGCCACGATGTAGAAGCCATTCTGGCCGGTGAGGATCAGCGCCTGCTGGTCATCGTCGGCCCCTGCTCCATCCACGATCCCGCCGCCGCCCGCGAATACGCCCAGCGCCTCAACACCCTGCGCGAGCAATACAAGGAGAGCCTGTGCATAGTGATGCGCACCTACTTCGAGAAGCCGCGCACTATCGTCGGCTGGAAGGGGCTGATCAACGATCCCCGCCTCGACGGCAGCTTCGACGTGAATGAAGGGCTGAAGCTGGCCCGCCAGCTGCTGGTGGACATCAACGAGATGGGCATGCCCACCGCCACCGAATTCCTCGACATGGTGACCGGCCAGTACATCAGCGACCTCATCACCTGGGGCGCCATAGGCGCGCGCACCACCGAATCCCAGGTGCACCGCGAGATGGCCTCCGCCCTCTCCTGCCCGGTGGGCTTCAAGAACGGCACCGACGGCAACACCCGCATCGCCATCGATGCGGTGCGCGCCGCCCGCCACAGCCACATCTTCTACTCCCCGGACAAGGACGGCAAGATGACCATCTACCGCACCGCCGGCAACCCCTATGGCCACGTGATCCTGCGTGGCGGCCACAGGCCCAACTACGACACCGCCAGTATCGACGAGGCCTGTGAAGCCCTGGCCGACGTGGGCCTGCCCGAGCGCCTGGTGGTGGACTTCAGCCACGGCAACAGCATGAAGGATCACCGTCGCCAGCTGCTGGTGGCGCAGGATATCTGCGATCAGCTGCGCCGCGGCCGCACCGGCATCGCCGGCATCATGGCCGAGAGCTTCCTGGTGGAAGGGCGTCAGGACGTGGAGAACGGCTGCGCCGTCACCTTCGGCCAGAGCATCACGGATGCCTGCCTGTCGTGGGAAGACACCGAGACCCTGCTGGCCATGCTGGCCGAAGCGGCGGCTGTGCGTCTGAGCAAACAGCTGGTTTGAACAACTAAACGTTCTGCTCAGCGATACAAAGGGCCAGACATCCCGGATGTCTGGCCCTTTGATTTTCCCGGTAAACGTTGAGTCTCAGGGCTTGTTAGCCGCTTCGCGCTATCCAGCCCGGGCACTCCTTCTCCCTTCTCCCCTCGCGGGAGAAGGGTCGGGGATGAGGGGGCAGCCTCACAGGCTCGGCATAAACCAGGTGCGGCCGGCCGCCTCGACGCGATCCGTCTTGATCTGGAACACCCGCTCCAGCAAGGCTTCGTCGATGACCTCCACGCCCCCCTCGCTCACCACCCGACCCTGTTGCAGGCAGAGGATGCGATCCGCCCAGTCGATGGCCAGGTTGATGTCGTGGATGGCGATCACCACCAGCAACCCCTGCCCGGCCAGCTGCTTGAGCAGCCGCAGCAGGGCCAGCTGATGGTGCAGATCCAGTCCCGCCAGGGGCTCGTCCAGCAGCAGCACCCGCCCATCTGTGTTGAGGCCTGGCCACAGTTGCAGCAGGGTGCGGGCGATCAGCACCCGCTGCTGCTCCCCGCCGGAGAGACGGCTGAAATCCCGCGCCAGCAGGGCATCCAGCTCCAGCGCGGCGCAGATCTCGGCCACCGCCCTGCCCTGTGCCTCGGGCAACCCCTCCTCATCCAGTCCCAGGCTCAGCACCTGGAACACCGGAATATGGAACAGCTGGGGCTGACGCTGGGGCAGCATGGCGCGGCGCCTGGCAAGCTCCGGCCAGCTCAGGTCAGTGAGCACTTCCCCTCCCAGCAGCACGGCCCCTTCGGCGGGCAGAATACCCGCCAGGGCGCCGAGCAGGGTCGACTTGCCGCTGCCGTTGGGGCCAAGCAGGGCCACCAGCTGGCCCCCCGCCCAGGCCAGATCCAGGGGGGCGAGCCGCGCGGGGATCCCGAGGGCCCGCGCCTCCAGCAGCCAGAGGGGATCGGGGGAGGTGTTAACGGGAGACATCGGCATCTTGCCTCAGCAGCAGGTAGATAAAGAGCGGCGCCCCGACCGAGGCGGTGATGACGCCTATGGGCAGCTCACCAGCATGAAGGGCCGAGCGCGCCACCAGATCGGCGCCGAGCAGCAGGGCGCCGCCCCCCAGCGCCGAGGCGGGCAGCAGGAAGCGCTGATCGCTGCCGCCGCACAGCCGCAGCAGGTGAGGCACCACCAGGCCGACGAAGCCGATGACACCGCACAGGGACACCGCCACCCCGGTGAGCAGGCAGACCGCCAGCACCAGCCGCACCCGCATGCGGTCCACGTTCATCCCCATCAGCCTGGCCTGGGTCTCCCCCAGCAGCAGCTGTTGCAGCGCCCGGCCCTGCCAGCAGAGCCAGCCGAGGGTCAGCGGCAGCACCAGCCACCACCAGGCGAGCTGCTGGCTGCCATAGGAGAGGCTGCCCATCATCCAGAACATGAATTCCCGCAGGGAGCCGTCGTCGGCAAAGTACATCAGCCAGGTCATGGCCGCATTGGTGAGGATGCCGATGGCCACCCCGAACAGCAGCAACCGGGTGTGGCCGAGCCGGGCCCGGCGCGCCAGGTGGATGAGCAGCATGGTCACCACCAGGGCGCCGCCGAAGGCCGCGAGGGACAGCCCCCAGCCCGGCAGGTAGACCCCGAGGGACCTGGCCACCGCCATCGCCACCATGGCGGCGAGGCCAGCCCCGCTCGAGACGCCGAGCAGGCCGGGTTCGGCCACAGGGTTGTGCAGCATCACCTGCAGCACGGCGCCGCCACAGGCGAGTGCCGCCCCCGCCAGCAGGGCCAGCAGGGCGCGCGGCAGCCGCAGCTCCAGCAGGATGCGCAGCTCCAGCTCCCCCAGGGGTTGCCAGGGCAGCAGCACGAACTCCCCCAGGGCAAGGGAGAGCAGGAAGAGAGAGAGCACGAGCAGCGACAGGGCGAGCAGCCAGTGGCGCTGCCAGCGCTGCTGGCGGTGGATGAGAGCGAGATACACGCGGGATCCCCGAAATGAGACAGGTGCCGCCCCCGAACCGGGGGCCAGCAGGAAAGCTGCATGATAACAGCGCGTTACCACCCAAGGTCAAGGCTGGTAAGGCTTGGCCAGCGTCGCTATCTCGCCGCTCTCCACCATGGTCTGCAACGCCTGCGCCAGTGCAGGCCCGAGCGCATGGTGGGGTGAGTGCTTGCTCATGCCCAGGTAGAGCACCACGGGGTGGGGCGGGCGGTAGTTCGCCTTGATGAGGCCGGCGTCGTTGCGCTGGCTCAGGGCGTAATCCACCTGGCAGTCGGTGCCTATCATCAGGGGCAGATGACCCCGCTCCACCATGCGCTGCAACTGATCCTCGGTTGGCACCCCGTGCTTGTCGAGCTGGCCGTCGTCGTCGAAGGGGGCGAAATAGGCGGAGTTGAGCACATAGCCTATCTCCCTGCCGCGCAGATCCTCGTAGGTTTTCAGGGTGGCCACCGCCGCCGCCTTGCCGTAGAAGGCAGGCCTGCACTGGTAATAGGCCGGTTGCAGGTAATCGATGAAGGCCGCCCGCTCTTGCGTGTGGGCCAACCCTATCATCAAGTCCGCCTGACCTGTCTGCATCTGCTTGAGTGCCCGTCCCCAGGGCACCCGCTTGAGGGTGAGCACTATGCCGCTGCGAGCCTGCAGCTGGCGCAGAATGTCGATATCCAGACCATGGAACTCGTCGTTCTGCGCGAGCATGCGAAACGGGGGCCAGACATCGGTCACCACCGTCAGAGTTGGCGCTCCGTTCGCCATCGCGGTAACGGGCGTCATACAGGCAAACAACAGACCAAGCACTCCCCAGCTTGTCTTGCCCATCCAGTTTCAACCTTCTGTTGCCACATCCTTGTGGGTTAAAAATACCCTCAAGCCCCACTTATGGAAACCCGTGGAGTCGAGATAAAATGCATTGATTTCAAAGGAGAACCTAATGAACCCTATCATCACCAGTATCGGTCTGCTGATCTGCAGCAACGTCTTCATGACCTTCGCCTGGTATGCCCATCTCAAGAGCATGAACCACAAACCCTGGATCATCGCCGCCCTGGTGAGCTGGGGGATCGCCCTGTTCGAGTACCTGCTGCAGGTGCCCGCCAACCGCATCGGCCACACCGTGCTGACCGTCGGTCAGCTCAAGATCCTGCAGGAGGTGATCACCCTCACCGTGTTCGTCCCCTTCTCCATCTTCTATCTGAAGGAGGACCTGAAGTGGGACTACCTCTGGGCCGGCCTGTGCATCCTGGGCGCGGTGTTTTTTGTGTTTCGCGAGAAACTGACCGGTGCCTGAGGCTGTACACTCAAGCACATTGCTCCCCCTATTTCTTTGAGTGACGAGGCAACACATGGAATTGCGAGACATGCTACAGATCCTGGCCAAGCAGGATGGCTCCGACCTCTATCTCTCCACCGGCGCCCCCCCCTGCGCCAAGTTCAACGGCGCCCTGCGCCCCCTGAACGAGGTGCCGCTCGAGCCGGGCGAGGTGGCCAGGATAGCCGCCGAGCTCATGGACTCGGAGCAGAAGCAGCAGTTCGAGAAGGAGCTGGAGATGAACCTCGCCATCTCCCTGCCCCAGATAGGCCGCTTTCGGGTCAACATCTTCAAGCAGCGCAACGAGGTCTCCCTGGTGGCGCGCAACATCAAGACCGAGATCCCCCGCTTCGAGGACTTGAAGCTCCCCCCCGTGCTGCTCGACACCATCATGGAGAAGCGCGGCCTGGTGCTCTTCGTCGGCGGCACCGGCTCTGGCAAGTCCACCTCGCTCGCGGCCCTCATCGACCATCGCAACCGCAACAGCGGCGGCCACATCATCACCATCGAGGATCCGGTGGAGTTCGTCCATCGCCACCGCAAGAGCATCATCAACCAGCGGGAGGTGGGGGTGGATACCCGCAGCTTCCACGCGGCCCTGAAGAACACCCTGCGCCAGGCGCCGGACGTCATCCTTATCGGTGAAATTCGTGACCGCGAGACCATGGAACATGCCCTGGCCTTCTCCGAGACCGGCCACCTTGCCATCTCCACCCTGCACGCCAACAACGCCAACCAGGCGCTGGACCGCATCATCAACTTCTTCCCCGAGGAGCGCAGGCCCCAGCTGCTCAATGATCTTGGCAACAACCTCAAGGCCTTCGTCTCCCAGCGGCTGGTGAAGACCACGGACGGCGGGCGCCGGGCGGCGGTGGAGGTGATGCTCGGCACCCACACCATTCGCGATCTCATCAAGCGCGGCGAGTTTGGCGGCCTCAAGGAGATCATGGAGAAATCCAGGGCCCTTGGCATGGTCACCTTCGACAGCACCCTGTTCGATCTGGTGGTGGAGGGGGTGATAGACGAAGAAGAGGCGGTCAAGAACGCAGACTCCCAGAACAACCTGCGCCTCAAGATAAAACTCTGGCGCGAGAAGGGGCAGATAGGCAACAGTGCGGCGGCCAGCGGCTGGAGCCTGGAGCCCACCAAGGATGATAACAACGATCTCTTCTAGTCAGGCGCGCCCCCTCCCCCGCCATACCCGGCCGCCGTCGCGGCCGGGTGTTCAACAAGAGCACGGCGGGTCCCTCTCCCTTCGCGCTGCGCTCTGCCCTTTATTCGACCACACCGAGCCCTCCCCTGATGGGCAATGGCGCGCGCTCACATAAATGACAAAAAAATCAGTTTGAATCCCCACCCGGGTTGAAAACCCTTTCAAGAAGGCCTCAAAGGAGGCACCATTGAGGAGGTATATCAATAAAGGGGTATTCAATGTTGTTACAACCAGCCAACACAGCAAGGTCCAGACAGTTATTGAACGAGACCATGGCGTTGGTGTTAGCCGGGGGGCGAGGCAGTCGGCTCCAGCAGTTGACGGACAACAGGGCAAAACCGGCCGTTCATTTTGGCGGCAAGTTCCGCATCATCGACTTCGTCCTCTCCAATTGCATCAACTCCGGGATCCGCCGGATCGGCGTGGTCACCCAGTACAAGTCCCACAGTCTGCTGCGTCACCTGCAATCGGGCTGGTCCTTCCTGCGCTACCAGATGAACGAATTCATCGAGCTGCTGCCGGCCCAGCAGCGCATTGACGAGGTCAGCTGGTATCGCGGCACCGCCGATGCGGTCTACCAGAACATGGACATCATTCGCGAGCACGGCCCCAAATATGTGGTGGTGCTGGCGGGGGATCACATCTACAAGATGGATTACGCCGCCATGCTGCTCGATCACGTCAACCTGGGCAGCCGGGTGACGGTGGCCTGCATCGAAGTGCCGCGCCAGGAGGCCAGCGCCTTCGGCGTGATGGCGGTGGACGAGAGCCGCAGGATCAACGCCTTCGTCGAGAAGCCCGCCGACCCGCCCGCCATGCCGGGCAAACCCGACACAGCGCTGGCCTCCATGGGGGTCTATATCTTCGACGCCGACTACCTCTATCAGCTGCTGGAAGAGGATCTCGCCAACCCGCAGTCCCACCACGATTTTGGCATGGACGTGATCCCGCGGGTGGTCAAGGAGGGCACCGCCTATGCCCATCCGTTCAGCCTCTCCTGCGTCGGCTGCTGCCCGCAGAAACGCCCCTACTGGCGCGATGTGGGCACGGTGGACTCCTTCTGGGAGGCGAACATGGATCTCGCCTCGGTGACCCCCGAGCTCGACATCTACGATCAGGACTGGCCCATCTGGACCAGCCAGAAGATGACGGCCCCCGCCAAGTTCGTGCAGGATCAGAACGGCCAGCACGGCATGACCATCAACTCCCTGTTCGCCGGCGGCACCATAGTCAGCGGCTCCTTCATCGTGAGCTCTGTGCTGTTCAACAACGTGCGGGTCGACTCCTTCTGCACCCTGGATCAGGCGGTGATCTTCCCCGGGGTCGAGATAGGGGCCGGTTGCCGGTTGCGCCGGGTGGTGATCGACAAGGGTTGCCGGTTGCCGGAAGGGCTGGTGGTGGGGGAGAACGCCTGCGAGGATGCCCGCCGCTTCTATCGCTCCGAGCAGGGCATAGTGCTGGTCACCCAGGCGATGCTGGCCAGGCTGTGATGGCCCAGCAACCCTCCCGCCATGTCGGCAACAGACAAAAAAAAGAGACCCGCCAGTGGCGGGTCTCTTGTTGTCAGCCGACACTCTCTGGCGGCAATGCGCTCAGCGCTGCTGTACCAGGCCGATCCGGCCGGGTTCGCACCACTCGAACATCACCTCCTCGCTCTTGCCGCAGCAACTGCCGCCGCACACCCGGGTCTCCCGCTTGGTGACGCGGCCCTTGCGCATCCAGACGCCAAGCATGGCCTCCACCGCATCCTCCGAGGTGTGGAAGTGGCGGGCCAGCTCCCGCCGGCTCACCCTCTGCTGCGCCGCCAGATAATCACCCAGCTCTCGCAATATCATGGCGTGACCTCCTCTTGATGGGAACATCCCCTCGCTTGCGCCCTCACAGAGTCACCACCTTGCGGGCGACTATGTCCCCGTGGCGGCGACCGAACCACCACAGCAGCGCCAGGGAGAGCCCGTAGCTCAGGGTCCAGAGCAGGCTCTGCTCGGGGTGAGCGGCAAAGGTCGCCAGCTGGTAGAAGAGGGTGGCGCACATGAAGGCCATGTAGTTGCACCAGGCGGCGGTGAACAGGGCCCACTGACGACCGGTCTCCCGCACCAGGGCGCCCATGGCGGCGGCACAGGGCATGTAGAGCAGCACGAACAGCAGGTAGGCGAAGGCACCGGCCGCCCCGTCGAAGTGGGTCTGCATGTTGCCATAGGTGGAGGTATCCACCTCCTGGGCCTCGGCGGCCGCCTGCTGATCGGCCAGCTCCCCGACCTTGAGCCCCATGGGATCGGCGGGGTCGATGTCCGCCAGGTTGGCGGGAATGGTGGCCAGCGCCTCCTTCAGGCTGCCGAGCAGGGAGTATTCACTCTCCTCCTCGTCACCGGCGCTACCGGCATAGAGGCTGTTGAGGGTGGCGACCACCGCCTCCTTGGCGAAGATGCCGGTGAGGATGCCGACCGTGGCCTGCCAGTTCTCCTCCCGTATCCCGATGGGGTGCAGTACCGGGGTCACCGACTGGCTGCTCTTGCTCAGCACCGAGTCTTCCTGATCCTGGTTGCCGAAGCTGCCGTCGGTGCCCAGCGAATTGAGCACGCTCAGCACCGCCACCATCAGCACTATGGTCTTGCCCGCGCCGAAGATGAAGCCCTTGAGTTTTTGCCAGGTACGCAGCCCCACGTCCACCGGACGGGGCCACTCGTAGTCCGGCATCTCCATCACCATGGAGTCGCTCTTGCCCGGCAGCAGGGTGCTGCGCAGGAAGAGGCCGGTGAGCACCGCCACCAGTATGCCGAGCAGGTAGAGGCCGAACACCAGGTTCTGGCCCGATGCGGGGAAGAAGGCCACCGCGAACAGGGCATAGACCGGCAGCCGGGCGCCGCAGGACATGAAGGGCGCCATGGCCGAGGTCATCAGCCGCTCGCGCTCCGACCCCAGAGTGCGGGTCGCCATCACCGCGGGCACGGTGCAGCCAAAGCCCATCAGCATGGGGACGAAGGCCTTGCCGGGCAGCCCGAGGCGGCGCATCAGGGCATCCACCACGAAGGCGGCGCGGGCCAGATAGCCCGAGCTCTCCAGCACGGCGAGGAACAGGAAGAGGCAGCCCACCACGGGGATGAAGGTCGCCACCGTCTGCAGACCGGCGCCGACCCCGTCAGCCAGCACGGCCCCCAGCCAGTCGGGGGCCGACGCCAGCCCCAGCAGGTGGTGCACTCCGTCCACGAACAGGGCGCCCCCCAGGATGTCGAAGAAATCGATGAAGGCGCTGCCCACCTTGATGGCGAACATGAACATCAGGTACATCACCAGCAGGAAGAAGGGGATGCCCACCCAGCGGTTGAGCAGCACCCTGTCCAGCCGTTCGCTCTGGGCGACGGTGAGCTTGTCCTGATGGCGGCACGCCTGCTGGCACCAGTGGTGGATGTGGCCGTAGCGCAGATCTGCCAGTTGCAGATCGATGTCCTGGGCGTGGTGGGCGCGGCTCACCACGTTGTCGGCCGCCGCCTGCTGACCCGCCGCCAGCGTCTCCTGCATGGCAAAGTCCTCCTCCAGCAGGCGCAGGGCTCGGCCGCGGTCACTGAGGTGGTGAGGGGCGAGCAGGGTCTCGAGCTCGGCGATGTCGGCTTCCAGCGGCTGACCGTAATCGAGCACCAGGGCGGGCTGGGGCTGGCCGATGAACTGGTGGATCTGCTCCTTGAAGGCCGCCACCTGCTGGCGATTGTGGGCCGAGAGCGACACCACCGGGCAACCGAGCGCCTGGCCGAGCAGCCCCTCGTCTATGGTGATGCGGCGCTTTTGCAGCAGATCCATCTTGTTGAGCACCACCACCATGGGCAGGCCCAGCTCCCGCAGTTGCAGGGTGAGATAGAGGGAGCGCTCCAGGTTGGCGGCATCGATGACGTTGAGCAGCAGATCCGGCTGCTGGCCCTGCACGAAGCGACTGGCGATCTGTTCGTCCAGGCTCGCCTCCTGATTGGCCAGGGAGTAGATACCGGGCAAGTCCATCAGGGTGTAATCCTGCCCCTTGGCGGAAAACTCGCCCATCTTCTTGTCGACGGTGACCCCGCTCCAGTTGCCCACCTGCTGGCGGGCACCGGTCAGGGCATTGAACAGCGAGGTCTTGCCGCTGTTGGGGTTGCCTACGGTTACCAGGGAGTAGTTCATACCGGTTCGACCTCGATTTGCTGGGCCAGGCTCTTTTGCATGGAGAGGCAGATGCCCTGGCACTGGATCTGGAGCGGATCCCCCAGGGGGGCCGCCCGCAGATAGAGGATCTCGGTCTGGGGCAGGAGCCCCATCACCATCAGCTTGCGTCGCAAGGCACGGCCAAGCTGGTTCATGTTCTTGATACGAGCACGCTGCCCCGGCGACAACTCTGTGAGTACCATGACGGGCTCCTGAAGTTAAACAAGAATAATTCGCTTTTAGTGGGGAGGATTATAAGCTGTGCCCTCAACATTTATTTGCGTAAAATCAAACTCCGCTTAGCTAACCGACAAAGTATTGCCATGAGTCACGACAACAACAGCCGCCTGGTCTACAGCACGGACGGCGGCATCATCAAGGAATCCGCCCCCACCCAGAGCGCCTCCCCCTTCCCCGCCGACGGGGTCGTGCGCATCCGCCGCGAGACCAAGGGACGCAAGGGCGCTGGTGTCATCACCATCCACGGCGTGCCGGCCGAACAGCAGAAAACCATCGCCACCCTGCTCAAGAAGAAGTGCGGCACCGGCGGCGGCCTCAAGGAGGGGATCATCGAGATCCAGGGGGACAAACGGGACCTTATCAAGGCCGAGCTGGAGAAGGCCGGCTTTCAGGTCAAGCTGGTGGGCGGCTGATCCCCCTGCCACACGCCTTGCTTCGGAGGACGTTTTTCCCTAGAATGCCGGCTCCCATCGAGGGGGAGTAGTCTCGCCACGGGTGCCAACCCGGTGCGCGATCCTGATCAACATACTTGGTGCCAACTCACCATGGTCAGGGTGATCCGGGCAATGCCGGATTTGACAAGACCTTTGACGGGCCAGTGCCAATACCGGGGACGGATGGCGCAGGCTTGTCTCTGGTTTATAACAATTCCGTCCCCCGGTCATTTTTATGGAAGCCTTGTTAACCTCAACCCTGAGCGTGGCCATCGCCGAGATCGGCGACAAGACCCAGCTCCTGGCGTTGCTGCTCATCTGTCGTTTTCGCAAACCCTGGCCCATCATCGCCGGCATGCTGGTCGCCACCCTGCTCAACCATGCGGGGGCCGCCTGGATAGGGGAGTTCATCAGTCGCTGGATGGATCCCAAGGTGATGACCTGGCTGGTCGCCGGCGCCTTCATCGCCATGGCGGTCTGGATCCTGGTGCCGGACAAGATGGAAGATGAAGAGAGCTCGCTCGACAAATACGGCCCCTTCATGGCCACCTTCGTGCTCTTCTTCATCGCCGAAATCGGCGACAAGACCCAGATAGCCACAGTGCTGCTGGCGGCCAAGTACGACTCCCTGACCCAGGTCATCGCCGGCACCACCCTCGGCATGATGCTGGCCAACGTGCCCGTGGTGCTGCTTGGCAAGCTGGGAGCCGACAAGCTGCCCCTCCAGGGGATCCGCATCGCCTGCGCCATCCTCTTCGTGGGCCTGGGCGCCAGCACCCTGATCTTCGTCTGACCCACCAGCAACGAGGGGACGGGATGGGCGTGAGCACCCATCCATATCCCCGTCTGCCCGTCATCAGAGCCCCCTCCTCCCGGTCGGGGCTTTTTTGTTACTCATGCCCTGCCCCTGTCGCATCAGCGCCACCGGGGTCTGCCCCGGGACGCGGCGCCGTGCCATAATGCCTTATCTCTCAGGCACGACGGCTTCAGGAGCCTCGCCATGCACCTCACCTCAAGACAGACCCTGCTCGACTGGGTCAGACGCGGTCGTCTCCCCCGGGAGTCATTGCCCGCCGCCCTCGCCCTGTGCGATCTCCCCCCGACCTCGGTGCGCTGGCAGTGGCTGTTCGACAGGCTGCTGCTCTGGCTCGGCTGCCTCTGCCTGGGGGCGGGCCTGGTGTTCTTCGTCGCCTTCAACTGGCAGGCCCTGGGCCGTCTCTCCCGCCTCGCCCTGCTGGAGCTGCCCCTGCTCGCCATGCTGCTGGTGCTCTGGCGCAAGCCCCTGGCCGACACCCCGCGCCAGGCCCTGCTGCTGGCCCTGGCCCTCAACATAGGCGCCCTGCTGGCCCTGGTGGGTCAGACCTACCAGACAGGTGCCGATCCCTGGCAGCTCTTCGCCACCTGGGCCCTGTTGCTGCTGCCCCTGGCGGCGCTCGGCAGGAGCCCCCTGCTCTGGACCCTCGCCTGGCTGCTCGGCCAGCTGGCGCTGGTGCTCTACTGGCGCCTCGGCCTCATCGACCTCTTCTTCTCCTTCGATGAGGAGGCCCTCGGCTGGTGCCTGACCCTGCTCAACGCCGCCCTCTGGGGGGCGCTCATCCTGGCCCCCGCCCGGCTCGCGCTCATGCCCTCCTGGCTCCCGGGGCTGGCCGCCGGGCTCGGGGTCACCCTGCTGGCCCTGCTGGCGCTGTTCGATGCCGCCTCCCCCTGGGTCTGGCCCGCCTGGCTCGCCTGGCTGGGCGCCGCCTACCTGCGCTGGCACCACAGATTCATCGCCGGGCTCGCCATGGGGTGCCTGAGCCTTATCGCCGTCACCCTTGCGGCGCTGGGCAAGTGGATGGAGCCGGACATGAACGGCTTTTTGCTGCTATCCCTCATTGCCATAGGTCTCTCCGTGATGGCCAGCCGCTGGCTGCAACAACAACGGAGGCAGCATGTCTGATCTGAGCCCTTGGGAGAGGCTGCGGGCCGCCCATCTGGTGGAGGGCGACGCCCCCCGGGACGAGCAACCGCACTGGTCGAGCCGTTTCCTGCTCGGCATGGTGGGCTGGCTGGCCGCCCTCTTCCTGCTGTTCTTCCTGTTCATGGCCTTCGAGAGCCTGGTCCGCGAGCCAAACCACGCCCTCGTCATGGGCACCCTGCTGATGGCCGCCGCCCTCGGCCTCAACCGTCTGGCCCGGCGCAGCGATCTCTGGGATCAGTTCGTGCTGGCACTCGCGCTCGCGGCCGATGCCTGGCTGCTCTATGGCCTCATCGACCAGATTGACCCCCACTCGGCCCCGCTCTGGCTGGGACTGGCCCTGCTGTCGCTGGCCATCGCCGCCCTGTTCGAGCACTGGCTGGTTCGCCTCTTCCACAGCTTCGCCGCCGCCATCCTGCTGACCATGGGGCTCGCCTGCCTCGGCCTGCAACTGCTGGCCCTGCCGCTGGTGATGGCCGCCCTCACCTTCTGCTGGCTGCAGGCCGAGCGCGACCCAGAACGCCATTCGCTCTATGAATCCCTCACCCTGGGGCTGGCACTCTCCCTGCTGGTGCTGGGGCGACTGCACCACCCCCTCTGGGATGGCGGCACCAGCGCGCTCGACGAGCTCGGGCTCTCCCGCCTGCCACTCTGGCTCAATCCCCTGCTCTGCGCCGCCCTGCTGCTCGCCGTCATGGTGAAACTGAAACTGCCGTTGCTCTACGGCCTGCCCCTGGTGGTGATCAGCGCCATCATCCCCGGCATGGGGGCCGGCGCCCTGGTGCTGGTGCTCGGCTTCTATGCCGGCAGTCTCGGGCTCATGACCCTGGCCGGCCTGCTGCTGCTCGGCTTTGGCTCCCTCTATTACTACGATCTCGGGCTGACCCTGATGACCAAATCCTGGCTGCTGCTGGGCTCGGGGGCCCTGCTGCTCGGCACCCGCCAGCTGTTGAAAATCCTCGGCAAGGAGATCGCCTCATGAGACGCTTTGCCCTATTGCTGACCGGCCTCGCCATCCTGGTGGGCATCAATGTCACCGTCTGGCGCTTCGAGCACGCCATCAGCAGCGGCGAAACCGTGCTGCTGGAGCTGGCCCCGGTCGACCCCCGCTCCCTGATGCAGGGGGATTACATGCGCCTGAGCTATGCCCTCGCCCGCCAGCTGGGGAGCCCGCACCAGGAGGGCGCCGCCACCCAGACCCTGGTCATCCGCCTCGATGAACAGCAGGTGGCGCAGCGCGTTGAGGGGCGCGCCCCCGACGCCCTGGCACCGGACCAGCGCCTGCTGCAGGCCCGCTGGCAGCAGGGCCAGTGGTGGATAGGGCCGGATGCCTTCTTCTTCGAGGAGGGGACGGCCGCCCAGTACGAGCAGGCGCGCTATGGCGAATTCAGGCTACAACCGGACGGCGCAACCCTGCTGGTCGGCCTGTGCGATCAGGCCCTCAAGCCCATAGGCCATACCCGTCCGGCCTGGTGATGGCGCGCGCTGTCGCCCCCCCCCTGTTGCGCCACGCCCTGGCACGACAACGGCGATGGCTCGCCCCTTCGGGTGGCGAAACCCCGTGGCTTGGCAACACTTGAAGCTGGGCACTCGGCAGCAGGACGGTCAGGATGAGAACAGGGATAGGAAGGATCAAGGGCAGGAGAGCCCTCTTGGCCACACTTTTAGCCACACTCTGGGGCGGGCCGGGGGAGATGGGGCAGGCCAGCGCCAGCCCGGCCCTTGGCAAGCTTCACTACCTCACCGAAGAGTACAAACCCTATAACTTCACCGGGGAAGATGGCACCCCCAGCGGCTTTGCCATCGAGCTGCTGCACCAGGTGTGGCAGAAGACCGGCACCCCGCCCCAGGCGATCAGCATCCTCCCCTGGGCCCGGGGCTACTACCTGCTGACCCAGAAGCCCAACGTGGTGCTCTTCACCACCGCCCGCACCGAGGCGCGGGACCCCCTGTTCAAGTGGGCCTGCCCCATCGGCTATGCCGAAATCGTGCTGATGGGGCTGGCCAGCCATCCCCTCAAGCTCACCCGGCTGGAGGATGCCCAGCAGCACACCATAGGGGCCGTACGCGCCGACGTAGGGGAGCAGCTGCTGCTCAACAGCGGCTTCGACGAGCAGAAGATAATGACCGCCAACCGCCTCTCCCAGGCGCTGCGGATGCTTACCTCGGGCCGGGTCGACCTCATCTCCAGCAACAAGGCCACCCTGATGGATCTCATCCAGGCCCAGCAGCTGGATCCCGCCCTGTTCGAGGTGCGCTGGGTGCTGAGTTCGGAGCAGTTCTGCTTCGCCTTCAGCCATCCAGTGGACGATGCCCTGGTCAAGGAGTTCCAGCACGGCCTGACCCAGGTGCTGGCCAGCAGCGAGTTCCAGCGGATCCAGCACAAGTACTTCCCGGCGCCCTAGTGCCCTTCGATGCCAGCAGAGAGGCCCGCATGGGCCTCTCGCTTACTGGGCCGGGCTCCCCTTGCTCAGCCCCTCCCTTGCCCGCCAGCCGCTTGAACTCCCTCACAAACACCATTGAATATCAGGTACTTGTCACCACAAGGGGTGACGTGGAGCGCCCCGGGCCCGTAAAATGGCGCCGGGAGTCTGTTGGCCCTCTTGTCGGGCAAGGGGCTCTCTCCCAACGCCCCGGCGCCCATGGCACCGGCATCTCGTTTGAACAGCTCAGGATTAAACATGCAAGGCACAGCGAAGTGGTTGATGAGTATCTCGGTTTGCGCCCTGCTGATGGCGTGCGGCGGCGACAAGACCACGGGCAAGGCCTGTCTTGGCGCCAACAATGACTCTCTGGTGGAGGGGATGCAGGACAAATGCAAGGCGGGTGACACGGTTGCCACCAAGCACCCGGCCTATTTCTGCGACTTCAACTACGCCGTCGCCTACAACAGTTACAACTCCGCCATCTGCGTCTACTCGGGGGCATTGAAACCGGAGCGCACCACCGAGAAGTCATGACCCGGGCAACCCCGCCTGGGGTTGCCATTAGGCAGCGGGGTGAGTGGCCCGAATCTTGTGGCTCTGACCATTCGGGCCAAAATCGGGACTTTGGCCCGCTATTTGACCCGCATCAGACGGTGGCGCTGCCCACCGAGCTCCAGCTGGACCACCTGGGAGCGGGCCATGGCATCGACCCGGGCCATCTATTTGACCCGCATCAGGCGGTGACACTGCCCACCGAGCTCCAGCTGGACCACCTGGGAGCGGGCCATGGCATCGACCCGGGCCAGCATCTCGGCGCTGTAGCCCTTGCGGTGCATCCACTGCATGGGCTCCTCGAAACTGCCTTCGTTGACGATGAAGGTGTCGGTGTAGGCATCCTTGATGATGCTGACCACCCAGATGCGCTGCTGAAACTCACAGATCTCCGCAAAGAGGGTGGCCACTTTCGCCGCCAGGGCGCGGTAATGGCCGATAACAGGGTTTGCCATGGTAGAGAGTGCCTGTGTTGAGGGAGACGCATCCTAGCATCCCCGGCGCGGGGGCAACAATGCGCGGCATCAAGGGCGCGGCGCCTGGCCTCACTCCCATGGGTCGGGGCGCCCGGGATGCCAGGTGCCCCTCACCCCAGCGCGCGGCGCTGGCGCTTGACTTCATACATGCGCGCATCGGCCTGGCGCAGGGCCTCGTCGACGCTGGTGTGCGCAGGGTCGACCGCCACCACTCCCACGCTGGCCCCTGGGTAGTGCAGCACCCGGGACTGGATCGGCAACTGCAGCACGCTCTGCTCGAACAGCCGACGCCCGAAGCGCCGCACCGCCCCCTCGACCGTCTCCTCCCCCGGGATAGGGCCCATGCCCACGGCGACGAACTCATCGCCCCCCATCCGCGCCAGCATGTCGCCACTGCGCAGGGCCGAGCCCAGCTGACGCGCCATGGTGGTGAGCAGCCGATCCCCCGCCTCGTGACCGTGGATGTCGTTGATCTGCTTGAAGCCATCGAGATCGATAAAGGCGATGAGCACAGGGTGCCCGGCCCGATCCGAGAGGGAGAACAACCGGGTCAGCTCCTGCATCAGGGCCCGGCGGTTCGGCAACCCGGTCAGGGGGTCGCAGAGGGCCTGGCGCGACAGCTCGTCGTTGGCCCGCTGCAACTGCTGTAGCAACTGCTCCCGCTCCACATGCTCGGCGATCAGCCGGGCGAAGAAGCCGATGAGCTGCTCAGAGCCCGCCACCATGGGCTTGCGCTCGGCGCTGGCGGCACACAGGGTGCCATAGAGGGAGCCGGACGAGGTGCGCACCGGGCTGCTCAGATAGGTGCGAATGCCCATGATCCTGGCCGCATCCGAATCGCCCCAGCACTCGGCCACGTTGTCGGTAAACAGGCGTCCCTCGTCGATGGCCCGCCGGCACAGGGTATCGCTCCAGTCCACCGCCGCCCCCTCCGGGATCTGCAGCCCGGCCACGTTGCGGGCATAGCGAATATGCTGGGTGCTCTGCCCCTCATCGATCTCGGTGAGATAGGTCGACTCCAGCCCGGTCACCGCCTCCAGCATCTCCAGCAGGGGCCGGGTCAGGCTCTCCAGATCCCGCGCCTGGGTGACCCGCTCCGACAGGGTCTGCAATATCTTGTCCATGCCGCTCTCCACTACCTGCATGTGATGGGCGACCACCTTAGCCAACTCGGGGCACGCCAGACAAGTGCGAGAAAGGGGTAGGCCGGGGAAATACCACCCCGTTCACACTTTGGCGCGCCCCCCGCCAGGGCCTGTGGCCCCGCCCCACCCCGGGCGTGGGGCCATAACTTTGAACCAGCGCAAAAAACCTGTCGATTCTGACACTTGAGTCAGCAATATCCATGGATCGGGCCCCCTCGGCTCCGTAGGATGGGGGTGGGTGCCCGTTGGCCCCTTTTTATATGCCAGGGTCAGCGGCGCATTGTGGTAGCGACAGCCAGGGGCGGCAGCGACGGAATTTGGCCGGCTTCCCGGGTCTCGGCGGATGCCAGACCGGCATCCCGCGCCTCGGCAAGGGGCGAGGATTCCATCCTCGACGGGGTTTCCGACGGCCCCGGGACAAACAGGGTCGAGTAGCGAAGCGTAATCGTCCGCGGTAACAGTTCCCCTCTCCCCATGCGGGAGAGGCGTAGGGTGCAATAAGCGGAGCGCATTGCACCACGGTAACAATCCCCTCCCCCCAACGGGAGAGGCGTAGGGTGCAATAAGCAGAGCGCATTGCACCACGGTAACCGTTCCCTCGCCCCTTGGGGGAGAGGGCTAGGGTGAGGGGTCGAGTAACGTCATTACCTTGAGGGATGTCGTTGGCCGTAGCATCGGCAAGGCTTCGCCATGCAGGACGCGAGGACTCCGTCCTCGACGGGGTTTCGCCGCCGCTGCGCGGCTTGGCGAGTGACTTTTCTTTGCGTGGCCAAAGAAAAGTCACCAAAAGAAAGGCCACCCCCACTTGTTCGCCCTCCTGCGTCGGGTTCCCTCGGTTCACCCGCTTGTCCCACTGCACACGCCGATGGGCTTTGACCTCCACCATCCCTGGCGTCGGTCAAAGTCCGCTGCGGACATCCTTGTCCTTGCGCCAAACCGGGCCGAGCGCTGCTCGCCCAATTCCGGTTTGGCCCATGGCCCAGCGGCGCTCGCTCGGCGTCCTGCCTCGCGGCCTGGACAAACGGGCTCACCTCGGCGAACAACAAGGGGCAACCGCGAACCTTCAGCACCGAGGCAAGTTAAAAGTACCCTGTGCTATTCGGGGCAACGATCTGGAGAGTTGTTATCTCTGATCCGGCCCTTGCCAGCCCTATTGCGAGACCAAATTGTCACCCCTATGCAACAAACGCCATCGACATGGTTTCATAGAAAAAATCATTATGAGTACAACGGCAAGCGGTACATATCCCTATCGGGGAGCGGTTTTATATTGAAGGACCGATAGTGAATGCTTTGTAGTGATAACCACCTTATTTCTCGAACGTCCGATTACGCTTCACTAATCTAATCTCTAGCCCGTTTATTGAAACACTGAAAAGGATAACGAATAAATGGCAGTTCCAGATAAATACAGACATCGTAATGCATATCACTTTACATCTATAGAGAATCTTGAATCCATTATTGATAACGGACTTTATTCAACAAATCAGAAGAATGCTCGGAACATAAACCATGTAAACGTTGCAGAGGAAGGTATACAGAGGCGTCGGGCACAGATGCAAGTGCCCGGTGCGGGGGGGCGTGTCGTACATGATTATGTGCCATTTTATTTTGCTAAGAAAACACCAATGCAGTTGGCTGTTCTTCATAAAAAAAATGTGGATCAGCAGTTCATTATCTACTTTTCAGTTCCTCTATTTCTGCTTGAAACAAGACTAGGCGCATATTTTACCAACGCATCAGCGAACACAGTGATTCCGCCGACCTTCCATTCTGGAAATAATAATGCGGAGCAGCTTGACACATTGGATTGGCAAACTATCGACTGCAATGGATGGAGTTATATTGACGAGAATCAGAAACATCGAAAGATGGCAGAACTTTTGCTACCAGACCATGTGCATCTGAATGAAGTCAATCAGATTATAACATGGAACAAATATATATCAGAACAGGTAAGACTGATTTTTAGAAATAAAGGCGTTGCCGCACCAAATGTTGTAGAGGGTGGTGGAGAACATTATTATTGTCAGCCAGGAAACTGGAGTTGCTCTTTGGTGACAGGTCCTATTGTCCTCAAGAGTTTATTCGAACAGGTCGTTACTGATGTAGATTCTCATCCAAGACAAGGGATACCTAAATTCCAGAGTTTAGGGCATACCTTGCATGCTGTTCGAACCAACTTCGGAGCAATAAAGGAACTAGAGGATATTAATGGTTTGATTGCAAACTACGGTCCTCATCGTGGAGATGTTGGCGCTCATAGTAGGCGTGTTGCCGATCTTATTACGAACTCTCATGAGTACCACCAGTTAGATGCTACTCATCGTGAGATCTTGGAGCTGGCCGCCTACCTACATGATATAGGCAAAGGGCCAAAAACTCGCTGGCCCAATAACATTATGAATAAGGCTGATGAGGAACATCCTAGAAAGTCCCTGCCCATGTTGAAACGAATTTTAACGGAGGATTTACCCGTATTGCCTACCGATCTAGTTCGGAAGATTGTGATGCTGGTTACCTATGATGACTTATTGGGTGAAATCGTGGCTAAAGGGAGGAACAAAAGCCAATTATTCGATATAGTAACCTCTCCAGAAGACATCAATATGTTGGTGGCTCTGAGCAAGGCTGACATTGGTTCTTTTAATAATATTTGGTTGATGCAAGTCTCTGGTGAAATTGATAACCTGAGGAATGAAGCGCTCCAAAATTTGCAAGGTAACGGTTCATGATTGAATTTGTATCAGGAGATTTTTTCGAATTTGATGCCGACATTATGGTCAACACCGTTAACTGTGTAGGCGTAATGGGCGCGGGTGTCGCGCTTGCATTTAAGAAACGATTCCCCGAAATGTTCAATGACTACGTAGTACAATGCAGCTCAGGAATTATTCGACCAGGTTCGCCTTCAGTCTGGATTCAAAAAGACATGATCTCGAAGGAAATAGAGATAATAAACTTCCCTACAAAGGATCACTGGAAGAAACCATCTGAATATCATTACATTGATGATGGGTTGAAATGGCTTTCCACTTACCTAGAAAATAAAAGTGGAAAAGTGGTTACACTCCCAGCATTAGGCTGTGGTCATGGAGGATTAGATTGGAATAGAGTACGAGACATGATTAGTGACAGGTTGGAAAATTCACCTGCACACATATACGTATTTGAGCCTTATGATTCTATTAAGGCTGGTCTTGTCGAAACAACATTATCTGATTACGAGAGACTTCTTAATCCAGTGGAAGCAGGCGTTATAAAAAATTCGACCGATGAATATCCGAAAAACTTGCAACACTATACAAAAAAAGATTTATATTACTATCCCAAAAATAAAAGAAAATTTACGTACGACTTTTCCATTATCTGTAGTACTAAGCCAAAGGAAAGTGAAATTAACACTGTACGTAATTTCATTGAATTTTGTGTTCAGGAAAAACACAGTGTTTTGTTAGGTGGAACTGCTTTTGAGAAAAAATTAGCTTTTGAATTTTCTGCTAAAGGCTTAGTCTGTGGATGTTTCCTGCCATCTGGATTCTATGAATCTGTAAAAAAAATATCGTCAGCAAAGCAACAGAAAAAACCAAACTTGCTTTCAATTGGCAATCCTGTAGTAGGTTTTGATAAAAAGGAATTCCTGCCTTCTGTTTTTGCGAGAATGCATATTTCTAATAAAATTATATTTTTCTCCAGCAAGATTGATTGGTTACAAAAGCATAAAAGAAAAATCACTTGGTCATCACTAGATACATATTATTATGTATCCGAAAACAGCTCTCCCGAAGATGAAGCTGCTGCATTAGAAATTGGAGCAAAGCGATTTAACTTTTATCTTCAGCTACGTAACTATTTTGAATGAAATCAATCATGACATGTAAAATCTTTATAAAATCCATCACGAACCACAAATAAAAACTGCAGCCCTGAGCTGCTGTTTTTATTTCTATTTCCCTGACACATTTTAACTCAAGCCAAAACCCTATTTCCCCACCCCCTTGCTCTACCCTCCCCTTTCAGCGAAAAAGGCAGTCAACATGCAAGCTAAAGCCACGGGCGGGCACAGTATTGGTTCCCCCTACAAACCGCCGAGTACGAGTTCAACGGGTCAGGAGCGCCATCAGGGATGATGGCGCAGCCGCAGCCGGCATATGGGCCAAATCGGATCAGGGCGAGCACAGCTCGACCCCGATTTGGCGCGAGAACAGGGAGGTTCGAAGCGGGCTTTGGCCGAAGCCAGGGATGGCGTAGGCCAAAGTGCCGTCTGCGGCGCTCCGTCCGACCCGTTGAGCGAGACGAGGGAACCCGCGAAGCGGGCGGTTTGCCGGGGGAGAAGACTTTTGGTGACTTTTGGTCTTTCAAAAGTCACTCGCCCCGGCCCGAAGGGCGGGCGAAACCCCTTCGAGGGCAAAGCCCTCGCACAAACAAAAACCGCAGCCCTAGGGCTGCGGTTTTTTTATTGGCTTAACCTGTTGGCGCGAGCAGCGCCACCGGCCTTAGGCACGGCGCCAGCTGGTCTTGCCGGCGCTGTCTTCCAGCACGATCCCCATCTCGGTGAGACGGGCTCTAGCGGCGTCCGCCGCGGCCCAGTTCTTGTCGGCGCGGGCCTGATTGCGCTGGGCAATCAGTTGCTCGATCTCCGCCACTTCATCGTCCGCTTCGTTGCCCTTGAGGAAGGCGTCCGGGTCTTGTTGCAGTATGCCGAGCACGGCGCCCAATTCACGCAGGCGAGCACCTAGGCCAGCGGCGACCTGGATGTCTTCGGCCTTCTGGCGGTTGATCTCGCGCACCAGGTCGAACAGGGCGGAGTAGGCTTCCGGGGTGTTGAAGTCGTCGTCCATGGCATCGACAAAGCGGGCCACCTGCTCGTCGCCACCGGCGGCGGCAGCCACCGGCAGGTCGCGCAGGGCGGTGTACATCCGCTCCAGGGCGGCGCGGGCCTGCTTCAGGTTCTCTTCCGAGTAGTTGAGCTGGCTGCGGTAGTGGCCGGACATCAGGAAGTAGCGCACGGTTTCGGCGTCAAAATGGGCCAGGACGTCGCGAATGGTGAAGAAGTTGCCAAGGGACTTGGACATCTTCTCCTTGTCCACCATCACCATGCCGCTGTGCATCCAGGTGTTGACGTAGTCGCCACCGTGGGCGCAGCAGGACTGGGCGATCTCGTTCTCGTGGTGGGGGAACTGCAGATCCGAGCCGCCGCCGTGGATGTCGAAGTGGTTGCCAAGGTGCTTGGAGTTCATGGCGGAGCACTCGATGTGCCAGCCGGGACGGCCCGGGCCCCAGGGGCTGTTCCAGGTCGGCTCGCCGGGCTTGGACATCTTCCACAGCACGAAGTCCAGGGGGTTGCGCTTGGCTTCGACCACGTCGACCCGGGCGCCGGCCTGCAGCTGCTCCAGATCCTGGCCCGAGAGCTTGCCGTAGTCGGCGAAGGACTCGACGATGAACATGACGTCGCCGTTGTCCGCCACGTAGGCGTGCTCTTTCTCCAGCAGGGTTTCGACCAGGGCGATGATTTCATGGATGTGCTGGGTGGCGCGGGGTTCGATGTCCGGGCGCAGCATGCCGAGGGCGTCGAAGTCCTGGTGCATGTCGCCGATCAGGCGCTCGGTGAGGTCGTCACAGGTCACCCGGGTCTCGGCAGCGCGCTTGATGATCTTGTCATCCACGTCGGTGATGTTGCGCACATAGGTGAGATCGTAACCGGCGTAACGCAGGTAACGGGCCACCACGTCGAAGGAGACGAAGGTGCGGCCGTGGCCGATATGACAGTGATCGTAGATGGTGACGCCACACACATACATGCCCACCTTGCCCGGGTGGATAGGTTTGAATTCTTCTTTTTGACGAGTGAGTGTGTTGTATATCTTCAGCATCTTATGACCACTGCCTGTGAGTAAAATGGCCTGACATTCTAACCGCATCCGGTGGAGAAAACGAGGCAGAAAAAGCGCCGGATCCCCCATGCCATCTATGCCGCAGCCCCTCGATGGGCTAGAATTGCCACCACTTTAGGCCATAGCCCATGCAACAGCCGCGAGCCGGCTTCGTGCTCGCGCAACATTTGAAAGGACATATCATGGTTACTCTGCACACCAACCACGGCGACATCACTCTGACCCTGAACGCGGAAAAAGCCCCCGAGACCGTGGCCAACTTCCTGCAATACTGCCGTGACGGTCACTACGACAACACCATCTTCCACCGCGTCATCGACGGCTTCATGATCCAGGGCGGCGGCTATGCTCCTGGCTTTGAAGAGAAAGAGACCCGTGCCTCCATCAAGAACGAGGCGGCCAACGGCCTGTCCAACAAGATTGGCACCATCGCCATGGCCCGCACCAGCGAGCCGCACTCCGCCAGCGCCCAGTTCTTCATCAACGTGAACAACAACGACTTCCTGGACTTCAAGTCCCCCACCACCCAGGGCTTCGGCTACTGCGTGTTCGGTGAAGTCACCGCCGGCATGGACGTGGTCAACAAGATCAAGGGCGTCAAGACCGGCAACTACGGCCGCATGCATCAGGACGTGCCGACCGAAGACGTGGTGATCACCAAGGTGACCCTTGCTGAGTGATTGTCGCCTCCTCGGCACTGACACAACTGCGGCCCCGGCCGCAGTTTTTCCATCTGCGCAGGGCACCCCGGCCAACTGGCGCCGCCTCGACTACCTGGCCCGGGGCAATCCCCGCCAGCGCTCCGCCCACGCCCTGCTAAGCAGTGGTGTGTGGGATGCACTTGAGCGCCTGTGCCAGGACCTGGCCCTGGTGAGCACGGTTGCCATCGGGCTCGATCGGCCCGGCAGCGATCTCGATGTGCTCTGCCAGCACCCTGAGCCCGCGCGCCTCGCCGCCCTCTTGCGCGAGCAGGGCTGGACGGCCAGCGACAAGGGGCACCAGGTGTGGCTGATGGAGCAGACCCTGACAGGGCCGGACCAGGCGCGCTGGCCGGTGGAGCTCTATGTCACCCCGGCGCGGCTCGAGACGCTCAACGGCTGGCGTCACCTCAGCCTGATGGCCGCCCTGCTGGGGTACTTTGGCCACGACTTCTATCAGGCCGTGCTGCGCCTTCGTCTCGGGGCAGGGCTCAAGGGAGAGGCCGCCATCTGCCGTCTGCTTGGCCTTGGTGGCGATCCTTACGCCGCGCTGCTGACCCTGGAGGGGCGCGACCTTGCCGCGCTCCACTGGCAGGCCCCATCCCAGTGCGACTCGCCCACGCCGGCAGGCTCCCCTGCCCCCCTCAGCCCGGACCCCATCAAGAGCACTCATCCCACATCATGAGCACCCTTTTTATCAGTGACCTTCACCTGTGCGCCCAGCGGCCCGACATGACAGCCGCACTGGTGCGTTTTCTCGAGCGCGACGCCCCCAAGGCCGATGCCCTCTATGTGCTGGGTGATCTGTTCGAATTCTGGATTGGCGACGACGATCCCAACCCGCTCCACCGCCAGGTGGCCGAGGCCTTCCTCGCACTGAGCCGACAGGACGTGCCCATCTACTTCATCCACGGCAACCGCGACTTCCTGCTGGGCAAGGCCTTTGCCGAACGGGCGGGCATGACGCTGCTCGGCGACCCCTGCGTCATCGATCTCTACGGGGAGCGGGTGCTGCTGAGCCACGGGGACCTGCTCTGCACCCTGGATGAGGGTTATCAGAAGTTTCGCCGCATCACCCAGCTCAAATGGCTGCGCTGGCTCTTCCTGCGCCTGCCCCTCAGCCGCCGCCAGATCATCGCCTGCAGGATGCGGGGCCAGAGCCAGATGGAAAATGCCGGCAAGCCACAGACCATCATGGATGTGACCCCGGCGGCGGTCGATGCCCTGCTGCGCCAGCATGGCTGCCGGCTGCTTATCCATGGCCACACCCACAGGCCCGCCGTCCATGACTTCGTGCTGGACGGCAAACCGGCACGGCGCATCGTGCTGGGAGACTGGTTCGAGCAGGGATCCGTGCTGAGCTGCTCCCCGCAGGGCCAGCGGCTCGAGAGTCGCCCCCTCCCCGAGTGACGCTCGCCCTCAGGATGAGGGATGCCCATATGACAATGTCTGTCCCCTCCCCGGGCAGGATGCAACGCCGAACCCTGCATATACTCTGTGTCTGTGCACACAAATGAGGACGAAATGATGGGATTTCTGACCTGGGTTGTATTGGGATTGATCGTCGGCATCCTGGCCAAATGGATCATGCCGGGCAAGGATGGGGGCGGTTTCTTCATGACGGTGATCCTGGGGGTCATCGGCGCCATGGTGGGTGGCTATGTGAGCACCCTGCTGGGCATGGGGACGGTCACCGGCTTCAACCTGCCGAGCATCCTTATCGCCACCGTGGGTGCCTTGATAGTGCTGTTTGTCTACAACAAGATCCGCAGCTAAGCGGCTGAGTCCGCTTCTTTCAGCACGCTATGTGTATGCCCCCGGGCCAGGATCCGAAACCTTGGGTTTCGGATTTTTTTATGGGCGAGCCGCGCCTTTCGCCCCAGGCGCTCGCTAACAGAGCAAGCCGCCCTGCCAGGCGCCGGGGTTCTGGTGCGAGGCGCTGACCAATCGAGGTCGGCAGGTGCGGCACTGCGGCCGATCTCGCGCTGCCGCCTATGGCGTTCCGTTATTGCCATGCAGACAGAAACCGGGGCGCTCGCTCAAGCGCGCGTAGTAATCGCTCACCGCCGCGAGTGGCGGGCGATCGAAGGGCGTATGGAACCAGCGATTCACCGACAGGCCGATGGGAATGTCCGCCAGCGAGAAGCGGCTCCCGGCCACATAGCCGCCGGTGGCCTCGAGCTGCCTGTCCAGGATCTGCATGTACCTGGACCACTCGGTACAACTCGCCGCCATCGCCTGACTGTCCTGATGGGCGGGGGAGAGCCTCACCAGCGACATGAAGGCGTAGCTCCAGGCGCGGTTCAAGTCCGACGACTGCCAATCCATCCATTGATCGACCCTGGCCCTCGCCCGCGCCTCGGCGGGATAGAGCGAGCCGTCGCCGTAGCGCGTCGCCAGATATCGAATGATGCTGTTGGACTCCCACAGGGTGAAGTCCCCATCCCTCATGACCGGCACCATACCGTTGGGATTCAACGCCAGGAACTCGGCGCTCCGGGTGGACTGAAAACCGCTCCCCCACTCCTCCCGCTCGAAAGTGAGATCCAGCTCGGCGCAGCTCCACAGCACCTTGCGCACATTGATTGACGACGCCTTGCCCAGGATCCGTACCATATCTTCGTCCTTGTGTGAGAAGGGCCCAGCTTCCATCAGGGGGACTGCGCCGGTCAAGGGGCAGAGCCATGACCACGGCAGCCCCATGGAACTAACCCGTGGAACTAACCAATAGGGCCGCACGGGAACCTGGCCCGAGAGGGGTGAGCCACGGATGAAAAAGAGGCGGTGGACTAAACTCATGCTTGCGTGTCCGGTTTGACCGACGCCTTCAGAGCGGCCGCGGGACAGGCGAAGCAGTAAAGGACAACATCATGAAAATATGGAAAATCTGCCTGATAGCAGCGCAGCTCATGCTGGTTGCGTGCGCCTCCTCCAACGGCGCAGGCCCTCCCCCGACCGGGGACGATGGCAGCAATGCCGGCGGCAGCAGCAGTGGTGGCAGCAGCTACCTGACCGATTAGCCGGGCCATCTCCTGCAAGCCAAGGCTCAGTCAAGCCCCTACGTCGAATACGACAAGACCAGAAAGCGCCGGCAACCCGCCGGCGCTTTTCGTCTCGCCAATCGGTGATGCCCTGCCTGCCGACCACGGGCACAGTGACCTAGGAAGGGGGTGCAACAGCGCCATCTGGATCAGAGTGGACACGGAGGAAAAACAAAAAGGCCACTATCGCTAGTGGCCTTGGTAACTCTTTGATTGCTTTTCTTCAATAACTGGTGCCCGAGGCCGGAATCGAACCGGCACGACGCGAACGTCGAGGGATTTTAAATCCCTTGTGTCTACCGATTTCACCACTCGGGCACCGCAATCGGTATCAAGTCCGCGCCGCGGGCTTGTCAATATGGAGGCACGTTCCGGAGTCGAACCGGACTAAACGGATTTGCAATCCGCTGCATAACCGCTTTGCTAACGCGCCATGCAAAAGAGAGTTGGCTCTCTAATGTCTGAATTTGGAGCGGGAAACGAGACTCGAACTCGCGACCCCGACCTTGGCAAGGTCGTGCTCTACCAACTGAGCTATTCCCGCATCGGTCTGGCTGACTGCCTGACTACGAGAACGCATTCTAGCGATGTTCATCGTCCAGTCAACCAAAAACATTTAATACGCTGATCGTTCGGGCATTTTTTGCCCTTCTACCACACTTTTGCCACTCATGGCCGTTTCTCTGCCCCAACGGCAAGGAAACGGCCATTTGCCCATGGATGGACTAGAAGCGGGAGTGGTAGGTCAGATCGCCCCAGGCGGCCTTCATGTACTGGAACATGGACCAGAAGGTGAGCACTGTGGCCACATAGAGCAGCACGTAGGCGAGCCACACCATCCAGATGTCGTATTGCCAGATGAGGCCGGTGAGCGACACCATCTGGATCATGGTCTTCCACTTGCCGATCCAGCTGACCGCCACCGAGGAGCGCTTGCCGAGCTCTGCCATCCACTCCCGCAGGGCGGAGATGATGATCTCGCGGCCAATCATGGTCATGGCCGGTATGGTGACCCAGATGGTGTTGTAGTGTTCGACGATGACCACCAGGGCGGCCGCCACCATGATCTTGTCGGCAACGGGATCGAGGAAGGCACCGAAGGCGGTGGACTGGTTCAGCTTGCGGGCGAGATAGCCATCAAACCAGTCGGTCGCGGCCGCCAGGATGAAGACAAGCGCAGCCGCCAGGTAGGACCACTGATAGGGAAGGTAGAACAGGATGACGAAGACGGGGATGAGCAAAATCCGAAAAAACGTCAGCAGGTTAGGAATATTTGTCATTATTTTCAGCCACTTCTTGTATGCCGCTAGATGGTAGCCCCAAGCCGATCACCGTTGCAACCGGACAGGCGCCCGCCTTGGTCCATTAATCCATCAATAACCTCAGGATGCATGCCATTATGGCATTTGCGGGCCCCCTGCGTCACGGCTCTTGTGCTGCCGGGGCTGGTTTGCGGGATCCACATCAAATGCCACCCACTCAAGGTGGCCCGGGTCAGACCCGCTCCTGACGGGTACCAGGCATCCCCTGTCCTGAACAACAACGCCAACCCAGGGGGGAGCGAATGCAAGGCCCCTGAATGGTATGAACCCGCCGGCTCCTGGGTATATCCCCCAGAACAGCAACGTTTATCCAGGGTCAGAGCGAGTGCAGGGCGTCGTGGATGGATTGGGCCAGTTCTAGGCTGATGCCGGGCACCTTGGCGAGCTCATCCACCCCCGCCTTCTTCACCTCCTGCAGGCCCCCCAGGTACTTGAGCAGGGCCTGCCGCCGCTTGGGCCCCACCCCCGGGATGTCCTCCAGGGTACTGGTGGTACGGGCTTTCGCCCGTCTCGCGCGGTGGCCTGTGATGGCAAAACGGTGGGATTCATCGCGAATGTGCTGAATAAGGTGCAAAGCGGGCATATCTGCTGGCAAGTGCAACTCTTCGTGGCTCTCCCCCATGATCAGGGTCTCCAGCCCGGCCTTGCGGGTCACCCCCTTGGCGATGCCCACCAGCAGCGGGTATTTGCCCCCCAGAAACTCCAGCTGACGGGCCAGGATCTCCTCGGCGCGGCGCAACTGGCCGAGGCCGCCATCGATGAAGAGCACGTCCGGCACCTTGTCCGGCTCCTGCTGCTTGCCAAAGCGCCGCTCCAGCGCCTGCTCCATGGCGGCGTAGTCATCGCCCCCCGTGATGCAGTCGATGTTGAAGCGCCTGTATTCCGATGAGAGCGGCCCCTCCCGGTTGAACACCACGCAGGAGGCAACGGTGCGCTCCCCCATGGTGTGGGAGATGTCGAAGCACTCCATGCGGGCGATGGGGCGCTCGAGCTCCAGCAGCTCCTCCAGCTGGTCGTAGCGGGCGGTAATGGTGCTCTTGTGGGCCAGCCGCGAGCGCAGCGCCGTCTGGGCGTTGATGGAGGCTAGCTTGATGAAGCGGGCCCGCTCGGCCCGGGTGCGGCTCTGCACCCGCACCTTGTAGCCGGCGGTCTGGCTCAGGGTCTCGGCGATCACCGCCTCGTCTTCCAGCGCCACGTCCAGCAGCACCTCGCTCGGGATCTGCCGTCCCCCCTGCCCCGACAGGTAGAACTGCAGCAGGAAGGATTGCACCACCTCGTCCAGGGGGGTATCGGCCGGCACTTTCGGGAAGTAGCTGCGCGAGCCCAGCACCTTGCCCTGACGGATGAAGAGCACGTGGATGCAGGCCGCCCCCTGATCGAAGGCCACCCCCACCACGTCCAGCTCGTCCAGCACGTTGCCGCTCACCGACTGCTGCTCGGTAACCCGGCGCAGGGCCTGGATCTGATCCCGGTAGCGGGCCGCCTCCTCGAAGCGCAGATCGCCGCTGGCGGACTCCATCTTGCCCACCAGCTCGCCTATCACCTGCTGGTTCTTGCCCGCCAGGAACAGCTTGGCCAGCTCCACCTGCTGGGCATACTCGGCCTCGCTCACCAGCCCGGCCACGCAGGGGCCGGCGCAGCGCTTGAGCTGATAGAGCAGGCAGGGACGGGTGCGGTTGGCATAGACGGCGTCCTCGCACTGGCGCACCGGGAAGATCTTCTGCATCAGGTGCAGGCTCTCGCGCACGGCGCCGCCGGAGGGGTAAGGGCCGAAGTACTCCCCCTTCACCTTGCGGGCGCCGCGATGGACGCCGATGCGCGGGTGCTGGTGCGCCGTGATGATGATCCAGGGGTAGGACTTGTCATCCCGCAGCAGCACGTTGTAGCGCGGCTGGTACTGCTTGATGAGGTTGTGCTCGAGGATCAGCGCCTCTGTCTCTGTATGGGTGACAGTGACCTGGATGTCGGCGATCTGGCGCACCAGGGTGCGGGTCTTGATGCTGTCCACATTGGTGCGAAAGTAGGAGGCGAGCCGCTTTTTCAGATCCTTGGCCTTGCCCACGTAGATGACGGTGCCGCCGCCGTCATACATGCGGTAGACACCGCTCTGGTGGGTGACGGCGCTCAAAAATGCCTTGCTGTCAAAATGGGGCTCGGGAGAGAGGGTCATCGGCAACTCGACTCAACGGATGAATGCAAAAAGACGGGGAGAGCATACTGCGCCTGGCCTGCGAAAAGCAAAAAGGCGGCACTCGCCGCCTTGGGTGGGCACAGGCATCCCTTACAGGGTGTCGGCATCCAGCATGCCATAGCGAATGGCCAGATGGGTCAGCTCCACGTCGCCATTGATCCCCAGCTTGCTGAACAGGCGGTAGCGATAGCTGTTGACCGTCTTCGGGCTCAGGTTGAGCTGCTCCGAGATGTCGGTCACCTTCTGTCCCTTGGTGATCATCATCATGATCTGCAGCTCGCGCTCGGATAGGGACTTGAAGGGGTTCTCGTCCGCCGAGGCAAACTGGCTCAGGGCCATCTGCTGGGCGATCTCGGGGGAGATGTAACGCTGGCCGGAGTGCACCAGGCGAATGGCGTGGATCATCTCGTCCGGCGCGGCCCCCTTGGTGAGGTATCCGGCGGCCCCCGCCTGCATCACCTTGGTGGGGAACGGATTCTCGGAATGAATGGTCAGCACTATGATGCGCACATCGGGGCGCAGCCGCAGGATCTTGCGGGTCGCTTCCAGACCGCCGATACCCGGCATGTTCATGTCCATCAAAATCACGTCGGGGTGATGCTGCCGACAGAAGGCCACGGCGGTTTCCCCGCTCTGCGCCTCGCCCACCACCTTGATCCCGCGGACATCTTCCAAAATGCGTCTTATCCCTGTACGCACCAACTCATGATCATCGACCAGGAATACATTAATCACCCAAACACCCCGTTTTTTATCTCGTTATATGCCAGTTAGGGTTAACACGGCGTCTTGCATCATAACCAAACTCGATGATTTGGCAAACCATGGCCGGGAAAAGTTTGAAAGTGCTCGTAAAAGCCGTTTTAAATCAAATTATTATATAAATAATCAACGAAAAAACGGCGCCTGAAGGCGCCGTATCGGTCAACTTTCGTGCCGCCAGCCTCAGTTGGCCAGCAGGGCACGCACCTTGTCCAGATCGGACTGGGTATCCACCCCGACCGGGGGGGCCTCCAGCGCCTGGGCCACGTGGATCTTCTCCCCGTACCAGAGCACCCGCAGCTGCTCCAGCGCCTCAATCTGCTCGAGCGCGCTCGGCGCCCAGTCCACATAACGTTGAATGAAGCCGGCGCGATAGGCGTAGATGCCGATGTGGCGCTGGTAATGATCGCCAATCTGCTCGTGACTCTTGGCAAAGCGGTCCCGATCCCAGGGGATGCTGGCGCGGCTGAAGTAGAGGGCGTAGCCATCCTTGTCAGTCACAACCTTGACCGCATTGGGGTTGAACGCCTCTTCGGCATCCTTGATCGGCACCGACAGGGTCGCCATCGGCGCCGTAGCGGCGGCCAGGTTGTCCGCCACCTGACGGATGATGGCGGGCGGAATGAGCGGCTCATCCCCCTGCACGTTGACGATGATGGTATCGGCGGCAAAGCCGTAGTGACGGCACACCTCGGCCAGACGCTCGGTGCCGGACTGGTGATCTGGTGAGGTCATGCACACCTCGACGCCGGTTGCCTGCAGCGCCTGCTGCACCCGCTCATCGTCGGTGGCGACTATCACCCGATCGGCGCCCGATTGCAGGGCCTTCTCCACCACGTGCTGCACCATGGGCTTGCCATGGATGTCCGCCAGCGGCTTGCCCGGCAAGCGGGTCGAGGCGTAACGGGCCGGAATGACGACGACGAAACTCATGGCTTCAGCTCTTCCAGGGGCAGATGACGCGCCCGGTTCTCCAGGAGAACGGGGATCCCCTCCTCCAGCGGATAGGCCAGTCTGTCGAAGCGGCAGATGAGCTCATGGGCGGCCTTGTCCGATTGCGGTTGATAGTGCAGCTTCCCCTTGCAAACCGGGCAGGCGATGATGTCGAGCAATTTGATATCCAGTGCCAAAACGAAACTCCTTCAACGATGTCGAGCAAGCGACGATCTCGGGCGGGCTAGGCTGCCGAGCAGTTTAATGGTCCATCGCCGGAGCCGGCACCCGGCTCCTTGCAACGGCGCCGCACGGGCTATGCCGTGCAGGCGATGATCTTGCACCATTCAATGTACATGGTCAGGGCCGGACGCCTGCGGCGGGGTCAACCGCTGCAGCAGGGTATCGAGCAGGGAGACGGGCAACTCGGCGCTCACCGGCAGATACCACCAGTGCGCTGGCGCGAAGGCCCGGCACTTGACCGCATCCTTCTCCGTCATCAGCAGGGGGCGCGCGCCGAAGCGGGCGAGCAGCTCATCCCGATCAAAGGCCTGATGATCCGCATAACCGACACGCTCTGCCAGCTCATAGCCGAGTCCGGCCAGGGTGGCAAAGAAGCGGGGAGGATGGCCGATGCCCGCCAGTGCATCTACAGGTCCGGCAAGGGGAGCCTCGAGGGGCGCATCGTCGCACACGCGGCGCGGCGCGGCCGCCACCAGCGCCATGGGGTATTCCCCCTGGGCCGGGGTGCCGCCGTTGCAGATGATGGCATCGACCCGCTTGAGGCGGGTCATGGGTTCCCGCAGCGGCCCCATGGGCAGCAGGCAGCCATTGCCGAAGCGCCGGGCCCCATCCACCACCACCAGCTCTATGTCCCGGTCCAGGGCGTAGTGCTGCAGGCCGTCGTCGGTGATGACGATGTCCACCTCGCCGCTTTGCTCCAGCAGACGCACCGCATCGGCGCGCCTGGGGGCCACCACCACGGGGCAGCCGCAGCGCCTGGCGATGAGCACAGGCTCATCCCCCGCCTGGGCCGTGGTGCTGGTGGTACCCAGCCGGTAAGGGTAATGGGGTGCTTTGCCGCCGTAACCCCGGCTGACCACGCCGGGGCGATAGCCACGGGCTTGCAGCTGTTCCACCAGCCAGACCACCACAGGGGTCTTGCCGTTGCCACCGACCGAGATATTGCCCACCACTATCACCGGCAGGCTGGCACGATAGGCGCTGAACCAGCCGCGCCGGTAGGCGAAACGGCGCCCACCGCTGACGAGGGCAAACAGCAGGGCCAAGGGGGCCAGCCACCAGCGCCAGCCACTCTTGCCGTACCAGAGACGCTCCAGCATCAGGCCGAATGACTCACGGAGCCGCCGAACTGGATGGCCCGCAGCTGGGCATAGGTGCCCTGCTGGCTCATCAGCTCGCTATGGTTGCCGCGCTCGACGATATGACCCTCGTCGATCACCAGGATCTCGTCCGCCTTCTCTATGGTGGAGAGACGGTGGGCGATCACCAGGGAGGTGCGCGCCTTGCACAGCTCGTCGATGGCCGCCTGGATGTGGCGCTCGGACTCGGTATCCAGGGCCGAGGTGGCCTCGTCCAGCAGCAGGACCGGGGAGTCCCGCAGCAGGGCGCGGGCGATGGCGATGCGCTGGCGCTGGCCACCGGACAAGGAGGCGCCATTCTCGCCGATGACGGTGTCATAGCCCTCCGGCATCTTGCGCACGAACTCGTCGGCATGGGCGATGCGGGCGGCATGCTGGATCTCTTCCCGGCTGTACTTGTCTTCTGCCGCGTAGGCGATGTTGTTGGCCACGGAGTCGTTGAACAGGTGGACGTGCTGGGAGACCAGGGCGTACTGCTTGCGCAGCTCGCTTAAGCGATATTCGCGGATGTTGACGCCGTCCAGCAGGATCTCCCCCTGCTCTATGTCATAGAAGCGGGTCAAGAGGCTCGCGATGGTGCTCTTGCCGGAGCCGGAGCGACCCACCAGGGCCACGGACTTGCCCGCCTCCACCTTGAAGCTGATGTTGTGCAGCGCCGGGGTCTCCTTGGTCGGGTAGGTGAAGGTGACGTTGCGAAACTCGATCTCCCCACGGGCCCGCTCCAGGGTGCGAGTGCCGGTGTCCTGCTCCGGGGTGGAGTCCAGCAGACCGAACAGGCTCTGGCAGGCGGTGATGCCGCGCTGGAACTGGTTGTTCACATCGGTCAGGCTTTTCAGCGGCTTGAGCAGCATCATCATGGAGGTGACCATGACGGTGAAGGTGCCCGCGGTCAGGGTCGCCTTGACCGAGTCTATGGTCGCCACATAGAGGAAGACAGCCAGGGCGACCGAGGCCACCATCTGGACTATGGGGCTGCCGATGGCATCGGCAGCCACCATCTTCATGGTCTGCTGACGCATCCGGTTGCTGACCTGATAGAAGCGCTTGTCCTCCACCTGCTGGCCGCCGAACATCAGCACCTCTTTATGGCCCTTGAGCATCTGCTCGGTGGAGGTGGTGATGTCACCCACCGCCTGCTGGATGTGGCGGCTGATCTTGCGGAAACGACGGCTGATGAGGCCGATCAGTATGCCCACCACGGGGCCGACCACCAGGAAGATCACCGACAGCTGCCAGGAGTGCCAGAACATCAGGCCGAGCAGGCCGATGACGGTGGCCCCTTCCCGCACCAGGGAGACCAGGGTGGAGCTCGCGGCGGACGACACCTGACCGGCGTCATAAGTCACCTTGGAGAGCAGGTTGCCGGTGTTCTGGCGGTCGAAGAAGCTCATGGGCATGGCCATCAGGTGGCTGAACACCTGCTGCTGCAGCCGCATCACCACATGGTTGCCGACCCAAGCCATGCAGTAGTTGGAGAGGAAGGCGGCGCAACCGCGCAGGGCGACAATGCCGAGCACGAAGAAGGGCATCCACTTGAGCACGCTGCTGTCGTTGCCGTTGAGGCCCTGATCGATGAGCGGCTTGATGGAGTAGACGAAGGTGGTATCCACGGCCGCATAACCCAGCATGCCGATGATGCCGCCCACCAGCCCCAGTTTGCGATCCCGGACATAACCGAGCAGGCGCTTGAAGACGGGCCAGCTCTCTTGTGAGGTTTCTTGTTGCATGAATAGCCGTTAATAAGGGAAATGACGGGGTATTCTAGCCAAAGCGCAGGATTACACCAAGCGTTGCCATAGCACCGGCCCCACCCCAAAGAGAAATAACGGCCGAGGGAGAGTCCTAGTGCCATAGCCTGGGCCGCCACCAGTGGCCATTGCGCCTGTACCAGGGGCCCTGCTCGCGCTCGGCCCGGATCTCGAGCCCGGTCTCCCCCGCCTCGATCAGGATGGCGCCATCCTGCCCCGTCACCCATTGGCGAGCCCCCTCGTATCTCGCCACCACCTCGGGGCGGGGAAACTGCCACTGGTTCCTGTCGCCGGCGCTGTGGATGACGACATCCGGGTTCACCGCTGCCACGAAGCCCGGGGTCGAGGAGGTGCGGCTGCCATGGTGAGGGCTCACCAGCACGGCGCTGGAGAGGGTGCTGAAGCGAGCGCCGGAAAAGGTGCTGGCGAGTTCTTCGCCTTCTCCTTTCGCTTCCAGCGCCAGCAGGCGGCGCTCCGCCCCCTGCTCTATGTCGCCGCTGAGCAGGATGCGATGCCGGCCGTCGCTTATCTGCACCACGCAACTGTCGTTGTTGCGCCCCGCCCCCGGCCGCTCGGGCCAGAGCACCCGTACCTCCAGCCCCTGCCAGTGCCAGCGCTGACCGCGGCGGCACAGGGCCGTGCTGGGTGCGAAGCCGAACGAGGAGAGCTCGCGGCGCACCGGCATCGCCTGCAGCATGGCGCGTCGATTGCCCGCATGATCCCTGTCCTTGTGGCTGATGATCAGGGCATCGAGCACCCGCACATCGAGCCGGCTCAGCACGGGCAATATGGCGGCCTCCGCCATGTTGTAACCGCCGGGGTAGCTATCCCCGGTGTCGTAGAGGATACCACGATCGCCGCGGGTGACGAGCACCGACAAGCCCTGCCCCACATCCAGCACCCGCACCTGCCAGGGCGTGGGGGCAGGCCAGGCTCCCAGCAGCAGGGCGGCCACTACCGGGAGCAGCAAGCCGCGCCCTCCCGGCAACTGCCAGGCCCCCCACAGCAGCACCAGCAGGGCGCTGACGGGCATCAGCCAGCCGGGAGCCGGCCACCAGAGCTGCAGGTGGTCCGCCAGCAGGCCGAGTCCCCACAACACCCACGTCAGCCCCAGATCGGACAGCCAGAACAGTCCATGAGCCAGGGCGGTGGAGAGCGGCGCCAGCAACACGCCGACGAGCGCCAGTGGAATGATGCCGAGGCAGAACAGCGGCAACGCCAGCAGATTGAGCAAGAGCGCCAGCGGGGCCATGCCCTCGAACAGCAGCAGTTGCAGGGGCAGCAACCCGAGCAGCAGCAGGCACTGCAGGCGCACCAGTCCGGGGCGCGCGTGCAGCAGGCTCGCCAGCAGCAGCAGGGCCACCGCCAGGAAGGAGAGCCAGAAGCCGGCCGAGTAGAGGGCGAAGGGATCCCAGAGCACGAGCACCACGAAGGCCCACAGCCAGATGCGGTGGCTGGGCCAGTCCCGCCTCAGCCAGCGCAGCAGGCTCCACACCAACACCATGATGAGGGCCCGCTCGGTCGCCACCGCAAATCCCGCCAGCCAGCTGTAGACGGCGGCAAACAAGAGGGAGATCAGAATGGCCCCCCGCAATCCCAGCAGCCGCCCCAGCCACCAGCCGAGCACCGCCACCAGAGCGATATGCTGGCCGGAGATGGCGATGATGTGGGTCAGGCCGCTGCCGCGAAACAGATCCCACTGGGCATCCGTGATACCCCCCTGCTCCCCGAAGCTGAGGGCCGCCAGCAAGGGGGCCTGCTCCAGCCCCTGCCAGGCGGTGCTGGCGGCGGCCAGCCAGCGCTCCCGCATCCCGGGGGCCGTCCCCTGGACCTCGATGAGACGGCGCAGGTTGCCGGTCGCCGTGATCCCCTTGCCAAGCAGCAGGCGCCGCCCATCCATGCCCGCCTCGTTGGCCAGCCCGTGGGCGGGCTTGAGGGAACTCACCAGGGTGATGCGGCTGCCGGCGGGCAAGTGCGGCACTGCCTGGTAGGCATTGATCCTGACGAGGGGGGCTACCCCGAGGGGCTGATCGTCCAGCGTCTCGACCCGCAGCAGCAGGCGGGCAAATTTATCTCGTGGTTTATCACCGGAGGACTCCGTACTTTGCACCCGTGCGGTTATGATGTGGCTGGTCTGTGTCTCCAGCTTCTCCAGCCAGGCCAGCCGATACTGCAAGTTCAGCTGCATCCAGAGCACCCCGAGCACCAGAAACAAGAGCCGCCAGTGGCGGCCATGGGCGAGCAGGATCGCCAGGGCCAGCAGCGCGCCGCCCCATGCAGTAGAGGGTAACCAGGGCCAGAGCAGTGAGGAGCTTGCCCCCAGGGCAAACGACAACAGACGCAGATCCATGGAGCAAGTATTTAGCAAGGTTTCAAACATGCCCAAACGACTCATAAAACGCTGGCTGCCCGATCAGGACAAGCTCAAGGAACACAAGCACTTGCGGCTGTTCGGCAAGCTGCTGCTCGATGCCAACCTCTGGCACCTCAACCGCCGCTCCGCCGCCGGCGCCTTCGCGGTCGGCCTCTTCATGGCCTGGATCCCCCTCCCCTGCCAGATGCTGCTGGCGGCCGGTGGCGCCATCCTCTTTCGGGTCAATCTGCCCCTCTCGGTCGCCCTGGTCTGGCTCTCCAACCCCTTCACCATGCCGCCGCTGTTCTATGGCGCCTACCTGGTGGGCTGCCAGCTGCTGGGGCACCCCGCCCAGCACATCGAGATCCAGTTCACCTGGGCATGGCTGGTCTCGGTATTTGAGACCCTGGCCCCGCCGCTGCTGCTGGGCTCCCTGGTGCTCGCGCTCTTGAGTTCACTGATGGGTTACACCTTCATCCGCACCTTCTGGCGCATCAACACGGTGCGCCAGTGGCAGAAGCGCAAGGAGGCGCGGGCATGCTGAGCCGCTGGCTGGCCCGTTTCAAGATAGACCCGGACACCCTGCGCCAGCAGAAGTGGTTCGCCCTCTTTGGTGAGCGCCTGCTGACCCCCGCCCTCTGGCAGGGCGGCACCCGGGCGCTCAGCGGCGCCGTGGCGGCCGGCCTCTTCGCCAGCTGGATCCCCATCCCCATGCACTCCCTCGTCGCCGTCGCGCTGGCGCTGGCATTCAGCCTCAACCTGCCGCTCGCCCTGCTGGCGGTCTGGTTCAACAACCCGCTGACGCTGCCCTTCATGTACCTCTATGCCTACCGCACCGGCTGCCTGGTGCTGCACCAGACGCCGGAGCCCTTCCACCTCACCTGGTCATTGCACTGGCTGGAGCACGAGGCGGCCACCCTGGTGCCCCCCTTCCTGCTCGGCAGCCTGTTGCTGGCACTGCTGACCGCCGCCACCGGGGCCCTGCTCACCCTCATGCTGCTGCAGCTGGGCAGGCTGACTCGCTCCCGCTGAGCCCCCTCCTCGACCTTCGGCTTCGCCACAGGGCGCAATTCGCGCCGCCTTGCCATCGTTTGGCTCTGCCACCACACTCCTTGTAGCCCTCAGCTTGCCGCTACCTGCAAAGACAAGGAGTTCACCATGGCCCAACCCCTGACGCTGGCCTATGCCAATGGCCAACCCATCTCCCTGCTGCCCGCCATGGCCAACCGCCACGGCCTCATCACAGGTGCCACCGGGACCGGCAAGACAGTCACCCTGCAGGTGCTGGCAGAGGGGTTCTCCCACCTCGGGGTGCCGGTCTTTCTGGCGGATGTGAAGGGGGATCTCAGCGGCCTTGGCGCCGCCGGCACCCCGTCGACCAAGCTGGATGCCCGGCTGGCCCAGCTCGGTATCCCGGCCCCCGCCTTCGCCCCCAGCCCGACCCTGTTCTGGGACCTGTTTGTGGAGCAGGGGCACCCGGTGCGGGCCACCGTCTCCGACATGGGGCCCCTGCTACTGGCCCGTCTGCTCGGCCTCAACGACACCCAGAGCGGGGTGCTGGAGCTGGTGTTCAAGGTGGCGGACGACGAGGGGCTGTTGCTGCTCGATCTGAAAGACTTGCGCGCCATGGTGCAGTTTGCCGGAGACAACGCCAAGACCCTCACCACCCGCTATGGCAATGTGTCCACCGCCTCCATCGGCGCCATACTGCGCAACCTGCTCACCCTGGAGAGCGCGGGAGGGGACCACTTCTTCGGCGAGCCCATGCTGGACATTCAGGATCTGCTGCAGACCGACGGGGCCGGCCACGGCCACATCAATGTGCTGGCGGCCGGCAAGCTCACCCAATCCAGCCGCCTCTATGCCTGCTTCCTGCTCTGGCTGCTCTCCGAGCTGTTCGAGCAGTTGCCGGAGGTGGGGGATCCCGATAAACCCGTGCTGGTCTTCTTCTTCGACGAGGCACATCTCTTGTTCAACGACGCCCCCAAGGCGCTGCTGGAGAAGATAGAGCTGGTGGTGCGCCTCATCCGCTCCAAGGGGGTCGGCGTCTACTTCGTGACCCAGAGCCCGGCCGACATTCCCGACAGCGTGCTGGGGCAGCTCGGCAACCGGGTGCAGCACGCCCTGCGCGCCTTTACCCCGAGCGATCAGAAGGCGGTGCGCATCGCCGCCAACACCCTGAGAGCCAACCCGGCCTTCGACGCGGCCGGCGTCATCACCGAGCTCGGGGTGGGCGAGGCCCTGGTCTCCCTGCTCGATGAGAAGGGGCGCCCCTGCGTGGTGGAGCGCGCCTTCATCGCCCCGCCCGCCAGTCGCATAGGTCCCCTGAACGACGCCGAGCGGCAGGCCCTGATGCAGGGGTCTGTGCTTCACGGCAGATACGAGACCCGCGAGGATCGCGAATCCGCCTTCGAACGGCTCAATGGCGGGGCACCGGCCGCCTCAGATGATGCCCCCCCATCCCCGTCGGAGCAGGGTGGCGGATTGCTCGACGCCCTCAACGGCATCCTATTCGGGCGCACAGGCCCGCGCGGTGGCCAGCATGACGGCGTGGTGCAGACCGCCGCCAAGAGCGTGGCCCGCACCCTGGGCAACGAGGTGGGTCGTCAGCTGGTACGGGGGGTGCTCGGCTCTCTGCTAGGGGGCAGCAAACGGCGCCGCTGATACCGGAAAACTGGCATGAAAAAGCCCGACAGGGAACACCTGGCGGGCTTTTTACTGAGCGGATGCCGATGGTTGTGCTTACAGCACCTTGGTGATGGCATCGCACAGGGGATCTATATTGACGCGGATGATTCCCGCATAGAACCTCTTCGCCTCAGTTACAGCACCTTGGCGATGGCGTCGCACAGGGGATCTATGTTGGCTCGGGTGATCCCGGCCACGCTGATCCGGCCGGAGCCGACGATGTAGATGGCAAACTCGCTCTTGAGGCGCTCCACCTGATCCTTGGAGAGACCGGAGAAGGAGAACATGCCGTTCTGCTCGCGGATGAAGCTGAAGTCCTGACTCACGCCGAGGGCGCCGAGTTTCTCCACCAGCAGCTCGCGCATCTCGCGAATGCGCACCCGCATGGCAGCCACCTCTTCCACCCACTCTGCATAGAGGGCCGGATCGCTGACGATGGTGGTCACCACGGCGGCGCCGTGTGACGGCGGGTTGGAGTAGTTGGCACGGATGACGGTCTTGACCTGGGTGAAGGCCACGTCGGCAATCCCCTTGGTCGCACTGACCAGGGTGAAGGCGCCGACCCGCTCGTTGTAGAGGCCGAAGTTCTTGGAGAAGGAGCTCGCCACCAGCAGCTCGTCGTGGCACTCGGCGAAGATGCGCAGACCCTCGGCATCCTCTTCGATACCACGGGCAAAACCCTGATAGGCGAAGTCAAACAGCGGCAGCCAGCCGGCGGCGGCGCTCTGTTTGGCCAGGGCACGCCACTGATCCGCGGTGGGGTCAATGCCGGTCGGGTTGTGGCAGCAGCCGTGCAGCAGCACCAGATCGCCGGCCTGGGCTTCGCAGAGCGAGGCCTGCATGGCGGCAAAGTCGAGACCCTTGGTCGCCGCATCGTAGTACTTGTACCACTTGACGGTGAGGCCGGCGGCCTGGAACACGCTGACGTGGTTGGCCCAGGTGGGATCGGAGATCCAGATGGTCTTGGCCAGCCCGTTGCGCACCACGAACTCGGCGGCGATGCGCAGAGCCCCTGTACCACCCGGCGCCTGGGCTGTCTTGGCGCGGCCGCTGGCGACCAGGGCGGAGTCCTGCCCGAACAGCAGTTGCTGCACTATGCGGCCATATTCGATATTGCCTTCAATACCGAGGTAGTTCTTGGTCTTCTCGTCGGTGAGCAGCTTCTGCTCGGCTTTCTTGACGCAATGAAGGATAGGAGTGGCACCGGTCTCATCCTTGTAGATCCCGACCCCCAGATTGATCTTGTGGCTGCGAGAGTCGGCACGGAAGGCTTCGGTCAGGCCCAGGATCGGATCCGCTGGGGCGGCAACAACCTTTTCAAACATGGTATTCCCTGTATTCCGTTGAGTTCGTTGGCTGGCAAAGTAGGTTGGCAAACAAAAGCGCCCCTTTGGCGAGCGCTCCGTCAACTCTTTATACCACTGCCTTCCATAGGGGAAAACCGCTTTCTCAAGGGGGATGACGGCCTCGTCAGCCGATGGCATGCCAGCCCGATGCCAGGGCACATACTTCGGCCGACAGGCCACGGTTGGACTCCACCAGATCGCTGCACAAGGCCCGCAATGGACGGGGGATCCGGCTCGGCTCCCAGGGGCGAGCGTCCTGCAGAGGGGCGGCATAGGCCTCCTTGATGGGGGCTAGCTCCCGGGGCAGCCACCAGCTGGCCGGACGCCCCAGCCGCTGGGCCAATACCAAGACCCTGTCGACACCGGCCGGGTCCAGTGCTGTGAGGTGGCTCCAGAGGGTCTGGGGAGGCAAGGCGGCAATCAGGGGTTGCAGGGCACCGGGATCCTGGGCGGGCAGCCAGACCAGCAAGGCATCATCCGGGAGACTCAGCTCGGCGAAGACGCCAACGGAATCTGTGCTGATCACCCGCTGGATCTCCCCCTCCCCCCACAGGATCTTGCCAAGACCCGCCAGGGTGCGGGCGGGTAGTGCCACCTCTCCCAGGGTGCGCAACCAGGGGGCCGCATCGAGCAGGGTGCCACCGCTGAAGAACAGGCTGAACGGGCGAGCGGCCCGCAGCCGCAACGGCAGATCGCTGCACAGCCGTATCCCCTTGTCTTCGAAGTTGATCTGCTCAACCGGACTGAAGCTCGCCTCCCCCTTGCGATAGAGCGCCGCCAGCACCCGCTCGTTGACCCGCTCCCCCAGTTGCCAACCCTGGGCATGGAGCCACTCCTCGGGCTCGGGGGGGGCACAGGCCAGTTCGGCCAGCATCAGCTCACGGGTGAGATAGCGCCGTCCGGCCGGGGTCAGCTCATAGCGGTGATTGCCAAGGGGGAGCAGCAACTGATTGTCCCTGAGCATGCCGATGAGGGGCTGCCATTGGCGACTGCGGATAACCTGGGGCGCCTCGTCCAGCAACTGCTGAGCCAGCGCTCGCCACTCGGGGTGACTGAAATCGATCACACGCATCCTTCCCTGTCGGCAGACCATCTTTCAACGAATTGAATAATCTAGCGATTTACGACCAAGGAGCCAAGGGCGGAAAAGAGACAACGTGACCTGGCGCAGGGCCAAACGGCGGGGAACTGAAAGAGGCGAAAGACAGATAAAACAAAACGGCCAAGCAAGCTTGGCCGTTTATCAACTAAATCCGTACTAAGACTGGATTAGAAGTTGTATTGCAGGGCAACAGTGAACTCGTCGTCCATGTCATCGATACCCTGGATCTTGTACTCGGTGTACGCCTTCAGCTTGGAAGTGAAGTTGTACTGTACGCCCAGCAGGGTTTCGTCAACCATGTCTTCGTAGGAAGAACCGGCAGAGTTGTCCTTGCCTTCCTTGAAGTTGTAGCCAGCCAGGAAGGTCCAGGCATCAACGTTGTAGGAAGCAGCCAGCTCGTAGCCACGACCTTCACCCTTGTAGCCGGTGGTGTCGTTCTTCAGGTCGCCTTCGGTGTAGACACCGGCGAAGTAGAAGCCGTTGATGGCGTAGTGTGCGCCCAGGGCCCACTCGGACTTGTCACCAGTGTTGGTGCTGGTGGTGCTTTCCAGGTCGGAGTAAGCATAACCGCCGTTCAGGCCCAGACCGAAGTCGAAGTCATAACCGATGGCAGCTGCGTAGCCGTAGTTACGCTTCAGGTCCGGGAATACGGTAGTGACGGTTTGGCCACCCATGTCAGAAACCTTGACGGCTTCGTCGTCGTTGGTCTGGTAGGACACTTTGCCCTTGAAACCACCGTAGGTGTTGGAGTAGATGATCTGGCCTTCTTGACGACCGTCGTAGAAGTTACCGTAATCACCCCACTCGTTGAAGATATCGGTCGGCTCCAGCACGTCGTAGAACGCGGTGTCGGTCTGGCCGAAGATGATCTTGCCGTACTGGGTACCGTCGAAGCCAACCCAGATGTGACGGGAGTTGAACTTGTTGTCAGAGTTTTCGGCGGAAACCTGCCACTCGGTCTTGGCAATACCGGACCAGGTGTTGTTCAGCGCAACTTTACCGGACCAGCCCAGACGGGAGGAACCGATCAGCTCGGCATCACCAGCGTTGCTGGCAGTGATGGGGCTGGCGTCTTGGCTGTCAGCGTAGTAGTTAGCCTGAACACGGCCGTAGATATCAAAAGAGGTACCGTCTTTGTCATAAACGACTGCGGCGTTAGCGGCAGATGCGAACAGAGCCGGGATAGCAATAGCCAGAATTGTCTTTTTCATAGTTGTTTCCAATGCCTACTGTAATTAAACACTAAGTCCTTGTTATTCCCTGTGTTAGCGATGTTCTTTGCATCACTATGCCGCCGAGACTATCACCGGGTTTTACGATCCGCAACGAAAAAACTTGGAACTTTTTGAGAAAACCATAGTCATAGGGAAAAAATTGTGAGCTGAATCCCATATTGTTTGCCCTCTCAGGGAAAACGTTTACAGCGATACTTGCTGCCTGAACAGCCCTTTTTTGGTGGTTTATTGCACGCAAAATCCGCCCCATGACATAAGTGCGGATCCCGGCCCGCAACCCCTGCCTCGCCTTGCCTCGACCCCGGCCGCCTGTTGCGGGTATCCTGTGGCCATTCATCCCAGACACGGTCACGCCCCATTCATGCTATCGACTCGCCTCAAAGCCACCATTCGCAATACCTATCGACAGATTGCCGATGGTTTACCCGGTTTTGTGCCGCGCAAGGAGCAGAATTTTCTGGTGGCCGAAATCGCCAAGACCCTCACCGGAGAGTATGAGAAGAGTCGCCGCATCCTGGTGGCCGAGGCGGGCACCGGCATCGGCAAGTCCCTCTCCTATGCCCAGGGCGCCATCCCGGTGGCGCGGCTCACCCAGAAGAAGCTGGTGATCTCCACCGCCACCGTCGCCCTGCAGGAGCAGCTGATCCACAAGGACCTGCCGTTCTACCATCGCCACAGCGAGCTGCCGTTTCGCTTCATGCTGGTCAAGGGGCGCCAGCGTTACTGCTGCGAGCATCTGCTTGAACAAGCGGCAAGCGGCGCCGACATGGCCAATTTCGAACTCGATTTCGGCAGCTTGAGCAAGCACAAGCCGTCAGATTCTGACAAGGAGCGCTATCAGGCGCTGTGGCAGGCCTACACCGAGGGGAAGTGGGACGGAGACAGGGACAACTGGCCCAAGCCCATCCCGGATCTGTGCTGGGATCGCATCGCCGCCGATCGCCACAGCTGCAACAAGGCGCTGAGCCACCATCAGCACTGTCCCTTCCACCGCGCCAGAAACGACATGGACGCCGCCGATGTGCTGGTGGTCAACCATGCCCTGCTGCTCTCCGACCTCACCATGGGCGGCGGCATCATACTGCCGCCACCGGACGAGTGTATCTATGTGCTGGATGAGGCTCACCACCTGCCGACCATAGCCCGGGATCACGGCGCCGCCTCTGCCAGCATCAAGGGGTCCCGCCGCTGGCTGGAAAAGCTGGTGCAGAGCGCCGGCAAGCTGGCCAGGGCGCTGAACAAGGAGAGCTTGCTCGACCCCCAGCTCAAGCTGCAGGATGCCCTGGCCTCCCTGCAGCCGGATCTCAAGGCGCTGGAGCAGTGGCTCGCCAGCAACGATCACCTGTTTGGCTCCGAGCAGCACCACAGATTTGCCGAAGGGGTCCTGCCCGATCCCCTGCCCATGCTGGCGGAGAACCTGAAGGAGGCGAGCAAGAAGGCGCTGCGGGCGCTGGACAGGATGCAGGGCGCCATCGGCGAGGCACTCAAGGACGGCGAAATCCGTCGCAAGGAGGCCGACCCCCTGCTGGCGGAGAGCGGTTTTCACCTGCAGCGGCTGGAGAGTTTCTGCGCCCTGTGGGAGATGCTGAGCCGTCATGTGCCCACTGGCAAGACACCGCTGGCCCGCTGGATGGCCAGGAGCGAGGACGGGGACATCTGGCTGCACGCCTCTCCCATAGAGGTGGGTTATCTGCTGGAAGAGTGGCTCTGGTCCCGCTGTCTGGGCGCCGTGCTGGTCTCGGCCACCCTCACCGCCCTCTCCTCCTTCAGCTATTTCCGCCACCAGGTGGGGCTCAAGGAGCACGACGGCACCCGCTACCTGCGCCTGCGATCTCCTTTCGAATACCACAAGGCCGAGCTCTATCTGCCCAAGATGGCCCATGAACCGAGCGCACCCGGCTTTACCCAGGAGCTGGTCGATACTCTGCCCCGTCTGCTGGCGGGCAAGGAGGCGAGCCTGGTGCTCTTCTCCTCCTACCGCCAGATGAACGAGGTGGCGGTGGGCCTGCGGGCCAAGGGGCTCTCCCTGCTGGTACAGGGGGAAGCGTCCCGCAACGCCCTGCTGACCTTGCACAAACAGAAGTGCGACGGCGGCCAGGCCAGCATCCTGTTCGGTACCGGCAGCTTTTCGGAAGGGCTGGATCTCCCCGGTCACTACCTCACCAACCTGGTGATCACCAAGCTCCCCTTCGCGGTGCCGAACTCCCCGGTGGAGGAGGCGACCGCCGAGTGGGTCGAAAAACGCGGCGGCAACCCCTTCCTGCAACTGACGGTGCCGGAGGCGTCCCGCAAACTCATCCAGGCCTGTGGTCGCCTGATCCGCAAGGAGGCCGATCGGGGCCGGGTAACCATTCTCGATCGACGCCTTCTTACCAAGCGCTACGGCAAGGGGTTGCTCGACGCCCTCCCCCCCTTCACCCGGCGTATCGAGTGAGGCATGCCGGGTTTATTTGACAGATGAGTCAGCAAGCTTCCCGCCGGGTGGCGCCATAAACGGCTATTGCTGCTGTGGGGCAAACCTGTAAAAATGAGCCCCTATTTTTCAGTGGGCAATCGCCTGACTGTTCAAGGAGATGAAATGAAACTGACTGTTCTGGTGCCGGCTCTGGCTGGTCTGTTGTGGGCAGGTAGCGCCCTGGCTGATAGCCAACTGGAAATACACAATCCCTACGTGGTGCAGCTGATCGATGGCGAGTCCATCAATCCCAAACTGCTGGAAAAGACCAGCAGCTTCCCCATCAGTGCCGGCAAGCACCAGCTAGTGGTGGCCTTCGAAGGCAACTACTCTAACCGCAACGAGATCAAGCTGGTGACCGCCGAGCCCCTGGTGATCAACTTCACCGCCGGTGACAACCAGACCCTGATGCTGGATTTCAAGAAGCCCCGTAACGAAGACGAAGCCAAGGCGTTCGTGAAAGAGCAGAAAGTCGTGCTCAAGGACAAGGTCAGCGGTCAGGCCCTGGCCAGCGAGCAGTTCGTCATGCCGAAAGTGGGTGGCTTCCAGCTGACCCGCGACTACCAGCAGGAGCTGCTCAAGATGGGCAAGGCCTTCAACCAGCCAGCGACCGTTGCCGTCTCCACCGCTGCCGTGATGGCCGCCGCCAGCGCACCGGTGGAAGTGGCGCCGAGCAAGGCCCAGAGCAATCCGGAAGCCCTGACCCAGCTGCAAAACTGGTACAACAAGGCCGATGCGGAAACCCGCAAAGCCTTCCAGATCTGGGTGATCCAGCAGCAATAAGGGCGCAGCGCGTCGCTTTATGCATAGAGGGGAGCCTGGCTCCCCTTTTTCATATCAGTTCGGGCCTATTGCCATGTCCCTGCGCATCTTCTACCACCCCTATTACTCCTCCCTGACACTGCCCGAGCGGCACCGCTTTCCCCTGGCCAAGTACCAGGCGCTCTACCAGCACCTGGCAGCACTGGGCTATCCGCTGGCAGAGGCCGCGCCCGCCACGCCTGAGCAGATCAAAAGAGTGCACGACGCCGGCTATGTGGAAGCGGCCCTTGCCGGCACCCTGGATGACGGCGCCATCCGCCGGCTCGGCTTTCCCTGGTCACCCATGCTGATGGAGCGCACCCTGCGCTCGGTCGGGGCCACCCTGGCCGCCAGCCGCCACGCCCTCGAGCAGGGTTGCGGCCTGCAGATCTCCGGCGGCTATCATCACGCCCACAGGGACTTTGGCAGCGGCTTCTGCCTGTTCAACGATCTGGTGATCGCAGCCCGGGCCTGCCTCGACGAGGAGCGCTGCGAGCAGGTGCTCATCGTGGATCTCGATGTCCACCAAGGGGATGGCAGCGCCGCCCTGTGCACGGGGAGCCGGGAGATCATCACCCTCTCCCTGCATGGGGAGCACAACTTCCCCCACCACAAGCCCGCCTCCCATCTGGACTTTGCCCTGCCAAGCGGCATGAAGGACGACGCCTACCTCGAGACCCTGAGCCAGGCGCTCTCTCTGGCACTGCGCCTCTACCGTCCCGATCTCATCCTCTATCAGGCCGGGGTCGACGTGCACCAGGCCGACGAGCTCGGCTACCTCTCCCTGAGCGACGCCGGGGTGCGTCAGCGGGACGCCATGGTGTTTGACTGTGCACTAAGTCACGGCCTGCCCATCGCCGCCGTACCGGGAGGCGGTTACCGGCGCGACTGGCGGCAGCTGATCCCGCTGCACCTCTCCCTGTTTGAAGAGGCGAAAAAACGCCATGGCTAGCGCCCCTTTCTCCCTCCCCAGCCCCTGATAACAACAAGGCGGCCCCGGGGCCGCCTCTTCTTGTATCGGGCACAGCTGCCTTTTGCTGCCCCTGTCACCAGAGACAGCACAGGGCATCATGCCTGGCTCGCGGCGCCTCTTTCCATCAGACACTCGCCATCAGGCATGGGCCACCGGCGTCGGATGCTCACCCATGGGGCGCAGCAGCATCAGAAGATAGATGAAGGAGACGCTGGCGATCATGATAAACAGCAGCTTATCCGAGTAGTGCTGCATCAAGAGCGCGGTATAGGCCGGGCCGAGCAGGCTGCCTATGGTGTAGCTCAGCAGCAGCGCCTGATTCATCGCCACCAGCTGATGCTGCTCGACCCTCTCGCAGGCCCAGGCCATGGCCACCGGATAGAGGGTAAAACCGGCGGCGCCCAGGATGAAGAGCGCCGGCCCCATCGCCAGGTTGCCGAGCATCGCCAAGGCGCCCAGGATGACCACCAGCACCTGCAGCCGCAGTACCGGCAAGCGACCGAACCTGTCTGCCAGACGGCCGGCAGGCCACTGCCCCAGGATGCCGGCGCTCACCATCACCGCCATCCAGTAACCGATACCGGCATCACTCACCCCCTGATGGTTCAGGTAGAGCGGCATCAGGCCATAGAGCGACCCCAACACGATGCCGGAGATGATGCAGCCATTGACCCCGAGGCGCGCCTGACACAGGCGCAGCATGGGCCACACCCGGGTTGCCCCCTGCGGCTCCCCCTGCTCGCTGACAATGCGGGTAAACAGCAGCGGCAGGATAGCGGCCAGTACCAGGCCAGTCACCCAGGGCAGCACGTCCATCAGCGCGGTCGGCAGCGTGCTGACCAGCAGTTGCCCGAGCACAGTCCCCAGGTAATAGACCATCATGTAGGCGGCGAGCAGGCGCCCCCGGTTGCGTGCGTTGCCGCTGCACATCAGCGCACTCTCCACCACCACCCAGATCATGGCGCAGCCGATGCCGGCGATGAAGCGCCAGGTGAGCCAGCTCCAGAACCCCAGGGTGACTCCTAAGCCCACACAGGCGGCGGCAAAGATCAGGGATGCCAGGTAGTAGCTGCGGTTGAACCCGGCGCGTTTGATCAGCGCCCCCGCCAGCAGGGTCCCCAACAGGTTGCCGCAAAAATAGGCGGAGCCGACCATGCCCACCTGCCAGGTCGGCAGCTGGTCATGGGCGAGCCAGAGCGGCACCAGGGTATTCAACACTGCGATGGCCAAGGTCAACAGCAGCAGTCCACAGAGCAATAACAGCACTGGCCGGGAGTATGTGGTCATGGATAAAACCGTGGGGAGAGTCAAAATGCGAGCGCATCATGCCACCGCCAAAGCCATTGTCAATCGGCGCTGAACGCACCGCAGCCAGGTTTGCTTCGCACAGGCCTTGTGCCCTGGTGCTGCCCCCTGCAACCCCTGCCCGGCAGCAGGATGAATCCACTGACCAAACGGGCCTTGGACTGCAAGGGATAGGGCCGGATGGGGATCTTCATCCCTCTGCTAGCGGCGGCATCAAGGCGAAGCGGGGCTGCTCCCTTGCGCTATGGGCGCGCATCGTTTCGGCTACTTTTTCCTTGCCTCGTCCCTGACCATAAAGGCCATAACAGAAGAGGCGACCCCGGGGTCGCCTCTTCATTATTCCTGCCACAATAGCGGTTATTTCTGACGCTTTCTGGCGTACTTGCGACGGGCCCGCGCCTGGCGCTCCTCTTCCCGCTCCGCCTTCTCCTTGGCCTTCTGCTCCGCCTCCTCGGCCGCCAGCACGATCTCGGCGCTCACCATCTCCGGGGTCTCCAGGGAGATGCGCCCCAGCATGCCTGAGCGGAACTCGTTGACCAGGATCTCGGAGGCCTTGTGCAGATCCGCCAGGCCGCCCTTGCGCATGAAGGCGCGCTGGCGGGCGATGAGCTCCAGCAGCTCGATCTCGGTCTCGGGCAGATCGCTAATCTGGTAGCGCGCCTTGATCCGCTCCGGGTAGGCCTTGATGAAGTAATCGGCGGCGAACATGGCGATGTCGGCGTAGTCGAAGACGGTGTCCTTGATGGCCGCTGTGATGGCCAGCCGGTAGCCGCAGGAGGGCGGGTTGAGCTTGGGCCAGAGGAACCCCGGGGTATCGGTCAGGATGACGTTGTTGTCCAGCTTGATCCGCTGCTGGGACTTGGTCACCCCCGCCTCGTTGCCGGTCCGGGCTATGATGCGCCCCGCCAGGGTGTTGATCAGGGTGGACTTGCCCACGTTGGGGATGCCCATGATCATGGCCCGCACCCCGCGCAGGTCGAAGTTGCGCTCCGGCAGCATCTCGTGGCACAGGGTCAGCAGCGCCTTGATCTTCTCCGGCTCCTGCTGGGTCAGGGGCAACGCCTTGATCCCCTTCTCTTGTTCCATGTGCGCCACCCATAGCTCGGTGATCGCCGGATCGGCGAGATCCGCCTTGTTCAGCACCTTGATGACGGGAGTATCCCCACGCAGCTCGGGCACCAGGGGGTTCTCGCTGGAGAAGGGGATGCGGGCATCGAGCATCTCGATGATGACATCGACCTGGGGCATGACCTCGGCAATTTCTTTGCGGGCCTTGTGCATGTGGCCGGGGAACCAGTTGATGGACATATCCGTTACTCTCTCATTGGGGATGCGGGCTCCCGCCGGGGGCTGCGGGCGCCTGGTGATGCGCCAGACCGCTGGCACTCATCGCAAGGGGGCGCATTTTACCTGCTGCGGCCCCGATTTGACAGGCCATTATGGCAACGGGCGTACGCGGCAGCGGCGCCGGTGCCACCACGACCGCCTGGGGCCAAAGGCCAGACAGTAATCAATAACTCATTGATACAACATAACATTCATCTGGCACCTTCACCGTATTGTCATCCAGACTCACTAAAAGTGTCATCTGCCCCCTCTAGGCTGCGCTCAGGTTTTACAAGGAGCGAACCCCAATGAGAAACATGGCAGGACTTGCAGTGATGATAGGCGCCACCCTGGTCGCCGGCTGCAACTCCAACAACGACAGCAGCACCCCGGAGCCCAGCGCCAAAAACGTCATCTTCTTCCTCGGCGACGGCATGGGTCTCAACACCCTGACCGCCGCCCGCATCTACGGCGTGGGGGAAGAGGGCAGCCTCACCATAGACAGCCTGCCGGAAACGGCCTTCATCAAGACCTTCTCCCACGACGCCCAGGTCACCGACTCGGCCCCCTCCATGGCGGCCTACATGACGGGGGTCAAGAGCAACAACGGCGTCATCAGCATGGACAGCGACGCCACCTATGAGAGCGACTGCAGCAAGAGCGCCGGCAAGCCGGTCACCACCCTGCTGGAGCTGGCCAAGGCCGACGGCCGCGGCACCGGCGTGGTCACCAGCACCCGGGTGACCCACGCCACCCCGGCTGCCACCTATGCCCACATCTGCAACCGGGATCTGGAGGCGGACATCGCCGCCCAGCTGGTACCGGGCGGCGCTGGCTACAACACGGCCCTGAAAGAGGGGCTGGACGTGGTGCTCGGTGGCGGCAGCAGCTTCTTCCTGCCAAAAGCCGACAAGGGCAAGCGGGAGGATGGCCGCAACCTCATCGACGAGATGCAGGCCAAGGGCTACCAGTTTGCCAGCACCCTGGACGAGCTGAACCAGGCCGAGGCGGGCAAGCCGCTGCTGGGGCTGTTTGGCTCAAGCCACATGAAATATGACCTCGACAGGCCCGCCAGCGAGCCGTCGCTGGCCCAGATGACCCTGGCCGCCATCAAGCAGCTCAAGGACAAGGAGAAGGGCTACTTCCTGATGGTGGAGGGGGGCCGCATCGATCACGCCCTGCACGACACCAACGCCAAGCGCGCCCTGCAGGACACCCTGGCCTTCGACGACGCCATCAAGGCCACCCTGGAGGAGGTGAAGAAAACCGACCCCGAGCTGAAAAACACCCTGATCGTGGTCACCGCCGACCATGACCACACCCTGGTGCTGAACGGCTACGCCAAGCGCACCGGCAAGACCACGGCTGGCAACCCCGGGGTGCTCGGGTTGGTGAAGAACTACGAGACCGGCGAGCCGAGCAAGGACAGCGATGGCATGCCCTACACCATCATCGGCTTTGGCAACGGCTACAACCGGGTGGATGGCCCGCGCAGCAGCGTGGCGCCGCTCGACGATGCCACCGTCTCCGCCGACGACTATCACCAGGAGGTGGTGGTCAAGGTGGGCGAGATAGGCAACGAGACCCACGGCGGCACCGACGTCTTCCTCGGTGCCATAGGCCAGGGAGCTGACAGCTTCCACGGCTCACTCGATAACACCGCCGTGTTCGGCAAGGTCAAGGCTGCGGCCAAGCTGTGAGGATCATTCCCGTGAGAAAAACCATGAACAAGACCCTGGTCTGCACCGCCCTGTTCGCCGCCCTCGGCGGCCTCTCCCAGGCGCACGCCGCCGACGCCAAGAACGTCATCCTCTTTATCGGCGACGGCATGGGCCCCACAGTGCTCACCGCCACCCGCCTCTTCAAGGTGGGGGAAGAGGGAGATCTCGAGATGATGAAGCTGCCCCGCAGCGCCCGCATCAAGACCTTCTCCCACGACGCCCAGACCACGGACTCGGCCCCCTCCATGGCGGCTTACACCACCGGGGTCAAGATGAACAACGAGGTGATCGCCATGAGCAGCGACACCAGGGCCGTGGCGCCGTCCAAGGATGCCAACGGCAACAAGGGCATCAACAACTGCACCGGCGACAACGGCACCCCGGTGCCGACCATACTCGAGCTGGCCAAGGCGGCGGGCAAGTCGGTGGGGGCCGTCACCACCACCGAGCTGACCCATGCCACCCCGGCGGCCACCTACTCCCACATCTGCCACCGGGATGCGGCCTACGCCATCGCCGAGCAGGCGGTACCGGGCGGCGCCGGCTTCAACGCCGCGCTCGGGGACGGAGTGGACGTGCTGATGGGGGGCGGTGCCAATCACTGGACCCCCTACAGCGCCAGCAACAAGGGGGGCCGGGCCGATGGCCGGGATCTCACCGCCGAGCTCGGTGCCCAGGGCTATCAGTACGTCACCACCCAGAGCGATCTCGCCAGGATAGAGAGCGGCAAGGTGCTGGGTCTGTTCAGTGCCAAGTCCCACCTCGACTACGAGCTGGACCGCGTCGCCAAGGGAGCGGCCAACACCCAGCCGTCCCTCTCCGAGATGACCGCCAAGGCGATCGATCTCTTGAGCCAGAACAGCCAGGGTTACTTCCTGATGGTGGAAGGGGGTCGCATCGACCACGCCCTGCACGCCACCAATGCCAAACGGTCGCTGACCGATGCGGTGGCGCTGGACGAGGCGGTCAAGACGGCGCTGGGCAAGGTGGACTTGACCGACACCCTGATCGTGGTCACCGCCGATCACGACCACACCATGACCATCAACGGCTACTCCGCCAAGGGCAACCCTGTGCTGGATCTGGTGAAAAATGGCGACGGCTCGACCCAGAACGACGTGGATGGCAAGCCCTTCACTACCCTGGTGTTCGGCAACGGTCCGAACCGCGCGGACCAGCGCCCCACCCTCACCAGCAACGAGGTGATGGGGGACGACTACCTGCAGGAGACCGGGGTCAAGCTGGGTTCGGAGACCCACGGCGGCGGTGATGTGATGCTGTTCGCGGGCGGCGCCGGCAGCGGCCGCTTCAAGGGCACGCTGGACAACACCCTGGTGTTTGGCAAGCTCAGGGAGGCGCTCGGCCTGTAAGAAAGCGGGCCCGGTGTCACGCCGGGCCCCTTCTTTCGAGCGATCACCCATGATGCGACTGTTACTTCCGTTATGGCTTCTGGGTAGCAGCCTCTGCTTCCCCCTGCTGGCCGACGAGGCGCCCGATCTGGCCGCCCGCATCCGCTATCAGGACAGGATCACCAGCAGCGACGGCATAGCCCGGGAGAACCACTGGCAGGAGAAATGGATCCGGGTCGGTAACCAGGTGTGGAGCCAGCGGCTCATCCCCCTGCCGCTCGCCCGCGCCTACCACGCCAGCCACGATGCCACCCCGGGCCACAAGCACTTCACCCACCAGATGGCGGCCCGCTGGGTCAGCCGCAGTGATGAGGGGGAGCTGCAACTGCGCTACGCCGACGCCTGGCACAACCAGCTGGTGGAGGTGCCGCCGGAGGAGTATGGCCAGGTGGCCTTCACCCCCCACTGGGACAAGCTTCGCCACCTGGTGGATCCGGCCTTGCTGCAGGGCATGACCCCCCTCGACGACGCGGCCCCCGAGCAGGCCCGCTGGTACGAAAAACGCGAGGGCAGGCAGCGCACCCGCATCCTCTGGTCGAGCCAATGGCAGTTGCCCCTGGTGGTGGAGTCCGCGAGCCTGGACGGCTATCGCAGCTACCGGATGGAGGTGACCCTCAAACCCCTGCCAAGGCAGTTGCCCTGGCAGCAGCTGGGCGGCTACCAGACCCTGGATCTACGGGACTTCTTCGACTGACGGCCCGCTCCCCCCGATGGGTTGGCTGACTTGGGGTAACGGGATGTTACACTCTGTGTACTCATCCCTGACCCGGTCTCCTATGCGCCTTCCCCTACTGCTTCTATTCTGCTGCGCCCTCCTCTTCCCGGGCCCCGGCGCCCACGCCGTGGTGGTCCTGGCCGCAGACGTTCCCCCCTATGTCATTCGCTCCCAGCAGGGGGCCCCGAGCGGCATGGCCATCGAGGTGCTGGAGGAGGCGGCCCGCCGCCTCGGGGAGCCCCTGGAGATAGAGCTGATGCCGCTGGCCCGCGCCCTCAGCCAGACCCGCCACCGGGCGGACGTCCTGCTGCTGCCACCGGCCCGAAATCCCCAGCGCGAACCCCTGTTCCTCTGGATTGCCCCCCTGCTGGAGGAGGCCTTCGTGCTGGTCAGCCACCGTCAGCACCACCCGGCCCCCCTCTCGGCCAAGGCACTGACCGGCCTGACCCTGGGGGCGATGCGTGGCTCTCATGGTCAGAGCCTGATCCAGCCCCTGAAGGGAGTAACCCGGGAGCTGGTCACCGAAGAGGTCAACAATGCCAGCAAGCTGGCGCTGGGCCGCATCCAGGGCTGGGCCGTGGCCTGGAACACGGCCCGCTACAACCAGCAGCGGGCCGGCTTGCCCCTGGAGGATCTGGTGCGCGGCGACACCCTGCAAGAGAGCGCCCTCTATCTGGCCGCCAGCCCGCGGTTTCCTGCGGCCGAGGCGCTGCGCTGGCGCAAGGCGATCGAGGGGATGCGCGAGGATGGCAGCCTGGCGCACATCCTCAAGCAGTACGATTATCAGGCGCCCTGACCCCCGGCCGGGCATTTGCCAAAGCCATTCAGAATGGTTATGGTATCCCCATGAAAGCGCTCATGATTTTTTCCAGTCTGCTCACACCCCGTTGAGCCCCCGCCCTCGCCCCTGACAGCGAGTCGCTCGGGGGCATCGCGCTTGCGATCTATTCTCACAATCCGAACCCTTTTTCGACCAGCTTGTCCGTCATCCTGGTCCTTTCAGCCATTGATAAGGAATACCCAATGCAACAGCCTCATCTCGTCATCTCCAACCTGGATCTGGATCGCATCGAGCAACTGCTCGGCAACCACCCGCAACACCTGGCCCTGCAGGAGGAGCTGAACCGCGCCGAGATCCGCGACCCCGCCGACATGCCGCCGGACGTGGTCACCATGAACAGCACGGTGCGCTTCAAGATGCAGAACAGCGGCAACGACTTCTGCCTGACCCTGGTCTACCCGAAGGACGTGCAGGGGGACGAGTCGAAGATCTCCGTGCTGGCACCGGTCGGCAGCGCCCTGCTTGGATTGAAGGTGGGTGACAGCATCGCCTGGCCGGGCCCGGCCGGGCGCACCATACAGGTGGAGATCCTGGAGGTGGTCTATCAGCCGGAGCGCGCGGGCGAGCTGCACCGCTGACATTGCCGGGCACGCTCTGCCGCCCCGGCGAGCAGGGCGTGCCTCTCCTTAATAATGCAGCCCTGAATCCCGCACTCGGGTGAAGCACCCATCACCGCGTCTCCAGCCCCGGGGCTCTCCTCCCCCTTGAGCCTCCCCTTGAGCAAGAAGGCGAGCGGGAGTATCTTGTTGGCCGCGCCAGCGCCCTGGCCGCAGATTTCAGGCTGACATCATGATAAAAATTGCCCTCATCGACGATCACCAGATAGTCCGCTCCGGCTTTGCCCAGTTGCTCAATCTCGAACCCGATCTGCGGGTCGTCGCCGAATTTGGCAGCGCCGCCGACGCCCTCGCCGGCTTGCCGGGCAGTGGCGTCCAGCTGTGCGTGTGCGACATATCCATGCCGGATCAATCCGGGCTGGACCTGCTCAGGCAACTGCCCGCCGGCCTCGCCGTGGTGATGCTGTCGGTACACGACAGCCCTGCCCTCATCGAGCAGGCCCTGCAGGCTGGCGCCAAGGGGTTTCTCTCCAAGCGCTGCAGCCCGGAGGAGCTGATCGCCGCGGTGCGCACCGCCGCCCAGGGAGGCTGTTACCTCACCCCTGACATAGCCCACAAGCTCGCCAGCAGCCACAGGGATCCCCTCACCAACCGGGAGCGGGAGGTAGCCCAGCTGCTGGCCGGCGGCATGGAGGTGAAGGCCATCGCCGAGCGCCTCGGCCTCTCCCCCAAGACGGTGCACGTGCACCGCGCCAACCTGATGGACAAGCTCAACGTCAACAACAACGTGGAGCTGGCCCACCGCATGCTGGACAGCTGGTGATCCCCCGCCTTGCCAGCTATGTCGCCATCGCCCTGGCGGCCAGCTTCATCTTCGCCGCCGGCTGGTTCTGCCTCTGGAGCATAGGGCTGCACCTGGTGGAGAGCCCGGTGCTGGCGGTGCTGCTGTTCCCCTTCGGATTGCGTCTGGGCCTGCTGCTGCAGAGCCCCCTCTCCTACTGGCCGCCCCTGCTGCTGTGCGAGGCCCTGCTGCTGCACTGGCTCGATGGGGAGGTGGGCATGCCCCTGTGGCCCCTCATCCTGGCCGGCAGCCTGCTCACCCTGCTGCCGCTGCTCATCGCCCGCCGCCAGCGCATTCGTGACGACTGGCAGCAACTGCTGGTGCTGCTCGCCACCGTCACCGTGGCGGCGGCCCTGCAATCCCTGCTCTGGCATCTGGCGGGGGAAGATGGCCTCACCGCCCTGCTGCTCACCCTGACCGGCGGCCTCACCCTCACCTCCACCTGCATGTTGATCTGGCACTATCTGACCCGCGCCACCTGGGTGCCGCTCGGTCCTGCCCTCATCGATCAGCCGGTGGACTGGCGCTTTCGCCACCTCATCTGGTACCTGCTGCTGTTCGTGCTGAGCCTGGGGCTGCAGCTCGGCCTGCCGGACTCCCTGGTGCGTTTCACCCCCTTCTGCCTCGCCATTCCCATCATGGCCATGGCCTGGCGCTACGGCTGGCAGGGGGCCCTGCTCGCCACCCTGATGAATACGGTGGCCCTGATGGCGGGCCAGGCCTGGCACGAACATCCCCTGGATCTGCTGCTCTCCCTGCTGGCCCAGAGCCTGACCGGCCTGCTGCTGGGGGCCGGCATCCAGCGCCAGCGCGAGCTCAATCAGGCGCTGACCCGCCAGCTCGCCCACAACCGCCAGCTCACCGAGCGGCTGCTGGAGACCGAGGAGAGCATCCGCAAGGAGGTGGCCAGGGAGCTGCACGACGACATAGGCCAGACCATCACCGCCATCCGCACCCAGGCGGGCATAGTGCGCCGCCTCGCGCCGGACAACACCCATGTCGGCCAGAGCAGCGCCCTCATTGAGACCCTGTCGCTCGGGATCTACGATGCGGTGCGCGGCCTGCTCGGTCGCCTGCGCCCGCGCCAGCTCGACGACATGAGCCTGGAGCAGGCGGTGCGCGGCCTGCTGCGGGAGCTGGAGCTGGAGCGGCGCGGCATCGTCACCCGGCTGGAGTGGGGGCTCGCGGATGAGGCGCTCTCGGATGCCCAGCGAGTCACCCTGTTTAGGGTCTGTCAGGAGGGGCTCAACAACGTGGTCAAACACGCCAATGCCAGCGCTGTCACCATACTGGCCCGCCAGCAGGCCGATCGGGTGCTGCTGCAACTGGACGACGACGGCTGCGGCCTGCCCGAGCAGACGCCCCAGGGCTATGGCCTGCTCGGCATTCGCGAGCGGGTGCAGGCGCTGGGGGGCACACTGCGCCTCTCCTGCGCCCAGGGGACCCAGCTGACTGTCAACCTCCCCAGCCGCAAACGGGAGGAGTCCCATGACTGATCCAGGATCCAGAAGGCAGGACACCCCATGCTGAGCTTTATGAAGAGCCGCCCGGCGGCCCCTCTGGTGCGGGATCAGGCCGAGATCGATGCCAGCTATCGCCATTGGCGCCTCCACATACTGCTGACCATGTACCTGGGCTATGCGGTCTTCTACTTCACCCGCAAGAGCTTCAACTTCGCCATGCCGGACATGCTGGCGAGCGGCATCCTGGACAAGGCCGACATCGGCATGATGTGGACCCTGTTCTACCTCACCTATGGCTGCTCCAAGTTCGTCTCCGGCATCATCAGCGATAGAGCCAACCCCCGTTACTTCATGGGGCTGGGGCTGATGGCGACCGGGGTCATCAACATACTGTTCGGCCTCTCGTCGGCCCTCTGGATGTTCGTGGCACTCTGGATTGCCAACGCCTTCTTCCAGGGCTGGGGCTGGCCCCCCTGCTCCAAGCTGCTCACCAGCTGGTATTCCCGCACCGAGCGCGGCTTCTGGTGGTCGGCCTGGAACACGGCACACAACGTGGGCGGGGCCCTGATCCCCCTCATCGTCAGCACCATAGCCCTGCAGCACGGCTGGCGCTACGGCATGATAGTGCCCGGCCTCATCGCCATACTGGCCGGGCTGCTGCTGTGCTGGCGACTGCGGGACACCCCGAGCACCCTGGGGCTGCCCACGGTCGGGCAGTGGCGCCAGGACGCCCTGGAGATGGCCCAGCAGACCCAGGATGTCGGCCTGGATCCGCGCCAGATCCTGCGCAAATACGTGCTCGGCAACCCCTACATCTGGCTGCTGGCCTGCTGCTACGTGCTGGTCTACGTGGTGCGCACCGCCATCAACGACTGGGGCAACCTCTACATGACGGAGCAGCGCGGCTTCAACCTGATGAGCGCCAACTCGGCCATCTCCATGTTCGAGGTGGGGGGCTTTATCGGCGCCCTGGTGGCGGGCTGGGGCTCGGACAAGCTGTTCAACGGCAACCGGGGGCCCATGAACCTCATCTTCGCCATGGGAATACTGCTCTCGGTAGGGTCACTCTGGCTGATGCCCTTCTTCAGCTACGTGATGCAGGCAGCCTGCTTCTTCACCATCGGCTTCTTCGTGTTCGGTCCCCAGATGCTGATCGGCATGGCGGCCGCCGAGTGCTCCCACAAGGATTGCGCCGGGGCCGCCACCGGCTTCGTCGGGCTCTTTGCCTACATGGGGGCGGCGCTGTCGGGGTATCCGCTGGCCAAGGTGATGGAGATCTGGCACTGGAACGGCTTCTTCGTGGTCATCTCGGTGGCGGCAGGGGTCTCGGCCCTGTTGCTGCTCCCCTTCCTGAAAGCCCAGGCGCCGCGGACCCTCGCAGCCGAACCGGGCTGACCATCACGGCTCAGGCTGGCAGGCAGACCCGGTTCTTGCCGCTGCGCTTGGCCTGATAGAGGGCACGATCCGCCTGCCCGAACAGGGTATCGAGATGCCAGCCCCTGGCGTAAGGCACCAGCCCCAGACTGGCGGTGACCTGGATGCCGTCCAGGGGCAGCGTCGCTATGCCCTGACGGATCTGATCGCAACGGGCCTGCTGAGCCAGAGCATCCCCCTCGGGCAGCAGCAGCACGAACTCCTCGCCGCCGAAGCGGCTGGCCACCAGATCCCCCTGGCCGGCCAGATAGGCGCCCACCGCCGCCAGCACCCTGTCCCCCGCCTCGTGGCCGTGGCGATCGTTGATCTGCTTGAAGTCATCGAGATCCAGCACCACCAGCGCTCCCTCCTTCGGCGCCTGCGTGCAGCGCTCCATAAAGCCACGTCGGTTGAGCAGCCCCGTCAGGGGATCCTGACTCGCCTGCCGGCGCAAAGCCAGGGCCCGGTACTGGGTACAGAGCAGCAGCACCCCGAAGGTGGAGAGGTAGTTGCCCATCAACATGGAGAGGAAGGGCAGCACATTGACCACGTGCTGATCCATCAGCACCCGCACTTCGCCGCTGAGCAGGGCCCCCATGCGCACCAGGTTGAAACCATAGAGCAGGATATTGACCACGGTAAACACCAGCACGGCCGGCAGGTAGGCCGGATAGCCATGACGCCAGATGAGCAGCACCACCACTGCCCCCAACACCATGTAGCTCAGGCAGGCCAGCAGCACCCGGGGCGCCATCTCGTCGTTGAACAGCACGCTCCAGCAGAGGATCAGCAGGTAGACCAGCATGAAGAGCGAGAAGGCCCGCCAGTTCGGCGGCTCGCCGAAGAAGCGTTGCAGGGCCAGCGGCATCAGCGCTATGCAGAGGGTGATGAGCAGATTGGCCAGCCAGATCCCCGCAATGTGGGGGGCGAACGCCTGCATAAAGAACAGCGACTGGGCCGCCAGGGCACAGAGGCTGGACCACCACCAGAGCCCGAGCCCGGGGATCTCCCTGTGGGTCGACCAGATGATGGAGAGGGTGATGAATCCCAGGCTGTAACCCCCGAGGGCCATGAGCATCAGCGTGAAAACATCCAGATTGAGCAGAATTGAGGTGTCCATTCCCGAGCCTTCCAATGGGGATGGCTGAGTATATGGGAAGCCCATGACAAGACACAGAGGGAGCCTTCTGGCGCAATGAAATATTTTCAGGACACCCGCCTAGCCCCCTGGCACCCAGCCAGCTGGCCCGATGTCTGGCGCTCAAGGTTCGTTCGGCCCCAGATCCCCCACCGACCACACAGCAAAATGCCTGCCAACTATTTTTGCACTTGAACCCGCGCCCTTAGATAGATATGTTGTTTTCATGTGGTTTTATGAGCCGTGCCGCGAGGAAAAAACGCCACTAACCTATTGAGTCGTCTGACACAATCGGATTTTGGTACATTTTTCACTCACCGGATGGAGAATAGAATCTCATATGGGGCTTTTGCCTCAATCAAGACAATAATCCTGTCTTGCCTGCTGCCGGATGCAGCAGTCTCTTGTGCCACGGAGTCGCACGGAGCAGGTTCAAGGCCGAACACACTTACGACAGAGACGTCACTTATGATCAAAAAACTCATTCTCTCTACCCTGCTGCTGTGCGGGCTCGCCAATGCTGCCACCAGCGCAGCCCCCAGCTCCACCCTGGACGCCGTGCTGGAGCGCGGTGTGCTGCGGGTCGGCTTCGACGCCGGCTATCAACCCTTCGAGATGACCAACAAGCAGGGCCAGTACATCGGCTTCGACGTGGATCTGGCCAAGATGGTCGCCAAGGAGATGGGCGTGAAGGTGGAGTTCGTCAACACCGCCTGGGACGGCATCATCCCGGCCCTGCTGACCGACAAGTTCGACGTCATCATGGGCGGCATGACGGTCACCCCCCAGCGCAACCTGCGCGTCAACTTTGCCGATCCCTACATAGTCGTGGGCCAGACCATAGTCCTTCGCAAGGACAAGGCGGGGGAGATCAAGTCCTTCCAGGACCTCAACGATCCCAAGTACAAGATCGCGGTCAAGCTCGGCACCACGGGCGAGCAGGCGGTCAAGCGCATGATCCCCAAGGCTACCCTGCTGCAGTTTGAAACCCAGGACGACGCCAAGCTGGAAGTGATCAACGGCAAGGTGGATGCCTTCGTCTACGACCTGCCCTACAACGCCATCTTCGCCTCCCAGAACACCGGCGCCGTGGTGCACCTGGACAAGCCCTTCACCTTCGAGCCGCTGGCCTGGGCCATCCGCAAGGGGGATCAGGACACCCTCAACTGGTTCAACAACTACCTGCGCCAGATCAAGGGCGACGGCAGCTACGACCGTCTCTACAAGAAGTGGTTTGAATCCAACGCCTGGCTCAACCAGCTCAAATAACCTCTCAAGGGGCGGCTCGCCGCCCCTTCACGCAGACCCCACACAATAACGACAAGAGAGGTTGTGACAGTGATCAACCCCAAAATCACAAGACAGATGGAAAAACAGCCCAACCTGCTGCTCTGGCACGGCGTCTTCCTGCTGATGGTGCTGGCCGCCATCTTTGGCATCTACAAGGCCGTGCAGGCGGTGGATTACACCTGGCGCTGGGAACGCATTCCCCAGTACATCGCCTATCAGGCCGAACAAAAACAGTACGCAGAATTTGACGGCACAGTGGTGACCGGCACCACAGCCGCAGAGAAGGGGCAGCTCTTCCTGCAAGACGATCTCGACCCCAACCGTCGCCAGGCCATCGCCAGCACAGGCGCCCAGGTTGCCGCAGGGGATACCGTCTTCCTCGGTGACACCCTGGATGTGCAACTGAGCTGGACCGCCGGCCCCATCGCCTGGGGCGTCTGGGTCACGGTCAAGCTCTCCCTGGTGGCTGGCGTCTTCGCCATCCTGCTGGGCACCCTGGCCGGCCTCGCCCGCCTCTCACCCAATCCCGCCCTGCGCAACCTGGCGGTCACCTATGTGGAGCTCATTCGCGGCACCCCGCTGCTGGTGCAGATCTTTATCGTCTATTTCTTCATCGGCACAGTGCTCAACCTCGACAGATTCACCGCCGGGGTGGCGGCGCTGGCCGTCTTCACCGGCGCCTATGTGGCCGAAATCGTGCGCGCCGGCATCAGCTCCATCCACAAGGGGCAGATGGAGGCGGGCCGCAGCCTGGGCCTCACCTCGGCCCAGACCATGCGCTACGTGATCCTGCCCCAGGCGTTCAAGCGGGTCTTGCCGCCGCTGGCGGGCCAGTTCATCAACCTCATCAAGGACTCCTCCTTGGTGTCGGTCATCTCCATCACGGATCTCACCAAGGCGGGACGGGAGGTGGTCAGCTCCACCTTCAGCCCGTTCGAGGTGTGGTTCACCGTGGCCCTGCTCTATCTGGTGCTGACTGGTACTCTCTCCTTCCTGGTACGCCGTCTGGAGGTGAAATATGCGAAAAGCAACTGATCCCATTATCAAAGCTCGCGGTGTAGAGAAGTTCTACGGTACCGAGGTGCACGCCCTCAAGAACGTCAGCACCCAGGTGGCCGAAGGGGAAGTGGTGGTGATAGTGGGCCCGAGCGGCTCTGGCAAATCCACCTTCCTGCGCACCCTCAACCAGCTCGAGACCATCAACGACGGCCATATCGAGGTCGATGGCATCAGCCTGACCGAGCCGGGCGACGTCAACAAGCTGCGGGAAGAGGTGGGCATGGTGTTCCAGTCCTTCAACCTCTTCCCCCACTTGAACGTGCTGGACAACATCAGCCTCGCCCCCCAGAAGGTGCGGGGGTTGTCCCGCCAGGACGCCGAGGAGCGGGCCAAGGCCCTGCTGCTGAAAGTGGGGCTGTCGAACAAGGCCCAGAGCTACCCGTCCCAGCTCTCCGGCGGCCAGCAGCAGCGGGTGGCCATCGCCCGGGCGCTCGCCATGCAGCCGCGCATCATGCTGTTTGACGAGCCCACCAGCGCCCTGGACCCCGAGATGGTGGGGGAGGTGCTGGACGTCATGAAGGGCCTGGCCAAAGAGGGCATGACCATGGTGGTGGTGACCCACGAGATGGGCTTTGCCCGGGAAGTGGCGGACAGGGTGCTCTTCATGGAGAGCGGCGAGCTGCTGGTGGATGAAAAGCCCAGCGACTTCTTCGACAATCCCCCCTCCCCGCGTCTGCGCCAGTTCCTGAGTCAGGTGCTGTAAACAGGAGCAGAAGAGGGAGCCCTGGGCTCCCTCTTCACTATTCTCACCCTCGCCACCTCCCCCTGCTCCTTCACTGAGCAGCAAGCCGTCATCTGGCTGCCCGTCGCGCGGACTTTGACAGGATGTTAATGAAATTTTAAATCCATTCGGTATGCTGGAACCCAACTGGTCCAACCGGATGGCTCACATGGATGTGCAACTGCTGCTGCTCTATCTCTCCCCTCTCTTTCTGGCCTTCGTCGGCTGGGAGATGCTCTATCTGCGCAAACACGGGGCGGCCTTTCCCACCGCCACCTACCAGTGGCGGGACCTGTTCGCCAATGCCGCCCTGGCCCTGATGCACCAGGGGGGCGATGCCCTGGCGGCCATCGCCATCGCCTACCTCTATGAGGGTCTGTGGGGCTGGCGACTGCTGGACATAGAGCTGAACCTCTGGAGCCTCTTGCTGCTGTTCCTGCTGCAGGATCTCTGCTACTGGCTGTTCCACTTCGCGAGCCACCACGTGCGCTGGCTCTGGGCCTCCCACGTGGTGCACCACAGCTCGGAGCGGCTCAACCTCTCCACCGCCTTTCGCCAGAGCCTGATGTATCCGGTCTCCGGCATGTGGCTGTTCTGGATCCCCATGATCCTCATCGGCTTCCCCCCCGAGGCGGTAGTCGCCACCGTGCTGCTCAGCCTGGGTTTTCAGTTCTTCGTCCACACCCAGGTGGTGGGCAAGCTCGGCTGGCTGGAGGCCATCTTCAACACCCCCTCCCACCACAGGGTGCACCACGCCAGCAACCCCAGATATATCGACCGCAACTTCGCCGGGGTGCTGATCATCTGGGACAGGCTGTTTGGCACCTTCGTGGAGGAAGACCCCGCCGAGCCCTGCCGCTTCGGCATCACCAAGCCCATCCACAGCTTCAACCCCCTCACCCTCACGTTCCACGAGTGGCGCGACATGGTGCAGGAGGCCCGAGGCCTGCCCTGGTCAGAGAAGCTAAAGGTGCTGTTTGGCAAACCGACCGGCCCCGCCAGCCACTAGGCACCGTGCCGCAGACAAAAAGAGAGCGCCCCTGGGCGCTCTCTTGCATTTGATCATCAGCTTGCTCAGACGTGGGCAAAGGACCAGATGGCGGGCACCAGGCTCACCAGGGTTATCCCGGCCAGCAGCCGCTCGCGCCCGCTGAGCCGCTGAGCCGCCCCGAGCTGGCGGCGGCTGTAGAGAAACAGCAGCAGACCCGGCCCGTAGAGCAGCAGGGAGAGCAGCAGGTACTCCACCCCGGCGGCGTAGAGCAGCCAGAGGCCGTAACCGCTCGACACCAGGGCCACCGCCCGCACCAAGCCATTGCCCTCTCCACTCAAGGAGAGCTTGAGCAGGAACAAGCCGATCAGCAGGTAGGGCACCAGTATCATGGAGGTGGAGATGAGCAGCAGGTTGGTGTACCCCTTGCCGAGCAGCCACACCAGCAGCAGACAGCCCTGCACCGTCAGGCTGGTGAGCCACAACGACGCTATGGGGGTGCCGTTGCGGTTCTGACGCCGGAAGATAGCCGGGAAGGCGCCGTGACGCGCAGCGCTGAACGGCACCTCGGCCGAGAACAGGGTCCAGCTCACATAGGAGGCGAGCACCGAGACGATGAGACCGGCGCTGATGAGCACCTTGCCCCAGGAGCCCGTCATCTGGGCCATCAGTCCCGCCATGGAGGGGTTGGGCAGGGCCGCGAGCTCGGGGCGACTCAATATCCCCAGCGCCAGCACAGAGATGAGCACATAGAGCAGCAGCGCCAGCACCACGCCGAGCACTGTGGCCGTGCCCACGTCCCGCTTGTTTCTGGCCCGGGCCGAGAGCACCGCCGCCCCCTCGATGCCGGTGAAGACCCAGAGGGTGATGAGCATGGTGTTGCGCACCTGCTCGGAGACCGGCACCGCCAGGGTGCTGCCCTGCTGATCCGCCGCGAAGGTGACAGGATCGAACCAGTAGCAGGCGAACAGGATGAACAGCAGCAGCGGCAGGCTCTTGGCCAGGGTCGCCACCAGGTTGAACAGGGCCGCCTGCTGCACGCCGCGGGCCACCAGCAGGTGCACAGCCCAGAGGATGCAGGACTCGCCGATGAAGGCCGCCAGGGTGTTGCCGTCACCAAACCAGATCTGTTCCGGGGTATCGACGAAGCTGCCCAGCGCCGCGAAGGCGATGACCAGATAGACCACCACACCGATGGTGGCGCAGAGCCAATAGCCCCAGGCGGAGAAGAAGCCCACCAGATCGCCAAAGCCGGCGCGGGCATAGCTGTAGATGCCGCCGTCGAGATCGGGTCTCAGCCGCGACAGATAGAGGAAGCTCGCGGCGAGCGCCAGAATGCCCACCCCGGTCACCCCCCAGCCGATCAGCACGGCGCGGGCCCCGGCCACCTCGGCCATGTTCTGGGGCAGGCTGAAGATCCCCGCCCCCACCATGGAGCTGAACACCAGGGCGGTGAGGGACCAGAGCCCTATCTTGCTCTCTTTCATGGGCTCTCCTTAGCGCAGCCGGTTGGCCAGCGCCTCAATGTGTTCCGGGCCTATGCCGCAGCAGCCGCCGATGAGATTCGCCCCGGCACCGCGCCAGCGCTCGGCCCAGCCGAGGTAATCCAGCGGCCCCAGATCGGCACGGATCTCGTCCAGGCCGTCGTTGGCGGTGGCCTCCTTGGGCTGGGGCGGGAAGGCGTTGGCGTAGGCGCCGAGGCGAATGTCGCTGCGACCCAGAGTCTGCAAGCCGGCACTAGCCACCTTGAGCGCCCCCTCAATCACCTCGGGCTGGCAGCAGTTGAACAGGATGGCGTCCACCCCGGCCGACGCCAACGCGGTCACGGCATCGGCCACCCGCTCGCCGGAGCGCAGTCTGGGTTCGCTGCCCGGCGCCTCGTCCTCCAGGGTGAAGGAGACCCAGAACGGCTTACCATCGTCTGGCAGCAGGGCCTTGAGGGCCAGCGGCTCGGCAATGAGGCTCATGGTCTCCGCCAGCCAGAGATCCACCTGGGGGGAGAGCGCCCGAACAAGCGGGGTCGCCAGCTCGCTCACCCTGCCCGCGTCGAACAGGTCGGCGCGGTAGGAGCCAAAGAGCGGTGGCAGGGAACCGGCCACCAGCACGTCGCCCCCCTGGTCGTCGGCCACCTCGCGAGCCAGTTGCCCGGCCAGGGCCGCAAGCCGCTCGCCATCTGCGGCGAAGCGCTCGTCACCGATATGAAACGGCACCAGGGCATAGCTGTTGGTGGTGATGACCTGGGCCCCGCTCGCCACATAGGCCTGATGCACTTCGCGCACCGTCTCTGGCGCCTCCATCAGGGCCAGGGCCGACCACTCCGGCTGGCGAAACGGTGCGCCCCGCCGTGCCAGCTCGCGCCCCATGCCGCCATCCAGTACCCACAAGTCCTTTGTATCCATCTCTGTCTCTCTGCGTGTCCCCGTCATGACGGGTGTTTATTGTGTGGAACAACATTAAGCCATCAAAACATCTAGACGGCTATATGTCCTGTGCATCATGGCGCAAAGCAGAGAGAGAGGCAATCGGGAACGAGGAACAAATCCGGGCAAGCTCAGGATGATAGCGGCAAAGGAAGGCCCTCCGTCCTCGCCACCCTGGGGCCGGATCCATTGCCCTGAACGACAAGAGGCCACCCCGGGGGTGGCCTCTTGTGAAGCATGGATGGCTGGCGACTCAGCGCCCTGCCAGTACCCGCTTGGTCTGCTTGACCCAGTCGGAGACACGCCCCTGCTGGGGGAAGCCTTGCCAGATCTGCTCCCACTGAGCCGGACTCAGGGGGCGGCCCAACCTGCGCTGGACCCCGGCATAGAGGTAGTCGTGGGCCGTGGTACGGGCCTGGGCCGAGGTGAGGAACTTGGCCACAGGGTCGGTCAGGCGCACGTCCCGCATGCCGAGCAAGGGGTAATCGCTGTGCACCGCCGCCAGCATGGTTTCACGCATGGCAGATTCTATGTAGCCACGGGCGAACAGGGCGGTCACCGACTCCAGCGACCCCTGATCCGGACCATGGTACTCCTCATCGAACACCGGGCTCGGCTCTGCCACTGCACTCTGCACCACGGCATCGGGGTCCGGCTGCGGCGCTACCACGGCGGCCTTGGGGGCCACGGGCTTGGGAGCGGCGGCGGGTTTGCGGGGCGCACTCTGGCTGCAGGCCCCCAGCGCCAGGGCGAGAGCCACACAGCTCAACGCACGGGAATAAGACGGCATCTTCATGACTCCTTGGTAACTCCTTTCACGATTCCAGAGCGGGTTTGTCGATCACATTGGGTTCAATGCGGGTGACCAGCAGCTGATCGATCTTGTAGCTGTCGATGTCGACCACTTCGAACTTGTAGCCCGCGTATTTCACCGACACCAGGCGCGCTTGGGGAGCCTGGTATCCGATCACACAGCTGCGTCCGCAGGTTTGTCGGTCACCATGGGCTCGACCCGGGTGACCAGCAGCTGGTCGATCTTGTAGCTGTCGATGTCCACCACCTCGAACTTGTAGCCCGCGTATTTCACCGAGTCGGTACGCTTGGGGATCTTGCGCAGCATGAACATGATGAAACCGGCGATGGTCTCGTAGTTCTGCGCGTCCGGGAACTCCTCGATGTCGAAGGCCCGCATGACGTCGGAGATGGGGGTGACCCCGTCCACCAGCCAGGAGTTCTCGTCCCGCTGGACTATCTGCTCTTCCACCACGTGGGTGGCCCACTCCCCCATGACGGTGCTCATCAGGTCGTTCATGGTGACTATGCCCACCACCAGGGCGTACTCGTTCATCACCACGGCGAAGTCGCCCCTGTGGTTCTTGAAGTACTCCATCGCCTCGTAGAGGTTCAGGGTGTCGGGAATGATGATGACGCTCTGCACCAGGGAGCCGCTGTTGAGATCGATGCTCTGGCCGCTGATGACGCGGATCAGAAGCTCCTTGGCATCCACGAACCCCTTGATGCTGTCGAGGTTGTGGTCACAGACCAGAAACTTGTTGTGGGGGTGCTCGGCTATCTTGGCCTTGATGTTCTCCTCCCCCTCTTGCAGGGTGAAGTAGATGAGGCTTTCGCGGGCCGTCATGGCGGAGGTGACGCCGAGGGACTGCAGCTCGAACACGTTCTCGATGAGCTGGTGCTCTTCGCGCTGGATGACGCCGGCCTCGGCCCCCGCATCCATCACCGCGTAGATGTCGTCCGAGGTGATCTCGTCGTTGCGCACCATGGAGACCCGCAGCAGGCGGAACAGGGCGTTGGCCATGCCGTTGAAGAACCATACCAGCGGCATCAGCAGGGTCACGCACAGCAGCATGGGACGCACCACCACCACCGCAACCCGTTCCGGCATCGTCATGGCGAGGCGCTTGGGCATCAAGTCCGCTATCAGGATGAACATGCCGGTGACGAACACGAAGGAGGCGATCGAGCTTATCTGGGAGAGCCAGGGGCCCTGATAGAAGCCAGAGATAAGCTCCTTGATGGCGGGGTTCAGGGCGGATTCGCCCAGGATGCCGCCCAGGATGGCGACGGTGTTGAGGCCTATCTGCACCACGGTAAAGAAGTTACCCGGCTGGGCCTGCAGCGCCAGCACTTTTTCGGCATGGCGATTGCCCTCGTCGGCCATCACCTGCAACTTGATCTTGCGGGAGGCGGCGAGAGAGATCTCGGAGAGCGAGAAGAACACGCTGCCGGCGACCAGCAGCATTAAAAAGAACAAACTATCGGCAAAACTCATGATTAACCTATTGCGACAGCCGCCTTAGCACAAGACGGCAAACTGGGCCCGGGAAACCGGACCGTGACTCCATCCGGGACTCACACAGGGGCCATATTCTAGCAGAAAAGCGCCCCGTGGGGCGCGTTATCTTAAGCCGTCCCCCAATGCAATAAAAAAGGCGCTCAACGCGCCTTTTTATTCATCCTGGATTCAATGCTTGCCGAGCAGGTCGCTCAGTTCATCCGCCTTGGTGTGGCGCACGTCCTTGCCCTTGACGTAGTAGACGATGTATTCGCAGATGTGCTGGCAGCGATCGCCGACCCGCTCGATGGCCCGGGCCGCCCACAGCACGTTCAGTACCTGGGGTATGGTGCGGGGATCTTCCATCATGTAGGTCATCAGCTCGCGGATGATGGACTCGTACTCCCGGTCCACCTTGTCATCTTCCTTGTAGACGGCGATGGCCGCCTCCAGATCCATACGGGCGAAGGCGTCGAGCACGTCGTGCAGCATCTTGATGGTGCGACGGCCCATGTTCTCGAGGGACACCAACGGCGGCTGCGGCTTGTTGGCGTTGTCGGTCAGCATGCGGGCTATCTTGTCCGCCACGTCGCCGATGCGCTCCAGATCCGTGATGGTCTTGATGATGGCCATCACCAGGCGCAGGTCGGACGCGGTGGGCTGACGCTTGGCGATGATGCGGGTGCACTCCTCGTCGATGGCCACTTCCATGGCGTTGACCTTGTGGTCGTTGGCCACTATCTTGCGCGCCGCATCCAGATCCTGGATGTGGATGGCGGAGATGGCGTCGGTCAGCTGCTGCTCCACCAGACCGCCCATCACCAGCACCTGGTTGCGCACGTTCTCGAGCTCGGCATTGAACTGACCGGAGATGTGTTTATTGAGGTTCATATTGTCCATACGATTAATCCTTGTTGCTCCGAGTATGCCTTAGCCGTTGAACCGACCGGTAATCTGTTTATTGATGCTCATCTTGTTCATACCAATAACCCTTGTTGCACCAACCATGCCTTAGCCGTTGAACCGACCGGTAATCTGTTTATTGATGCTCATCTTGTTCATCTCAATAACCCCTGTTGCACCAACATGCCTTAGCCGTAACGACCGGTGATATAGTCCTCGGTCTTCTTCTTGGCCGGGGTGGTGAAGATGGTGTTGGTGTTCGAGTACTCGATAAGCTCGCCCATGTACATGAAGGCGGTCTGATCCGACACCCGCGCCGCCTGCTGCATGTTGTGGGTCACGATCACCACGGTGAACTGGCTCTTGAGCTCGTTGATCAGCTCCTCGATGGTGAGGGTGGAGATGGGGTCGAGCGCCGAGGTCGGTTCATCGAGCAGCAGCACTTCCGGCTCGATGGCGATGGCCCGGGCGATCACCAGACGCTGCTGCTGACCACCTGAGAGGCCGAAGGCGTTGTCGTGCAGGCGATCCTTCACCTCTTCCCACAGGGCAGCGCCGCGCAGTGAACGCTCGGCGGCCTCGTCCAGGGTGCGTCTGTCGTTGATGCCCTGCAGGCGCAGGCCATAGACCACGTTCTCGTAGATGGACTTGGGGAAGGGGTTGGGGCGCTGGAACACCATGCCCACCTGACGGCGCAGGGCGGAGACATCCACGCTCTTGTCGTAGATGTTGTGACCGTGCAGCTGGATCTCCCCCTCGATGCGGCAGATCTCCACCAGATCGTTCATCCGGTTGATGCAGCGCAGCAGGGTCGACTTGCCACAGCCGGACGGGCCGATGAAGGCCGTCACCTGCCCTTTCGGGATCTTCATGTTGACGTTGAACAGCGCCTGCTTGTTGCCGTAGTACAGGTTGAGATCCTTGACCTCAAGGGCGGTCTGCTCCGGGCTCAGGTTGAGCAGGTCCAGGGCGGTATGCTGGGTCGAAGTCGGTGTTACGTTGATCATCTGTTACCTCAAATTCTCTTTGTGGCGGCGGGCACTCTCGTTGCCCGCGGCCTGAACGCTTGGCTGGCAGGGAACCCTGTTCCCGGCCCGTCTCTGTGGTGGCTGGTCTATCAATGTTCCAGCGACCGGAATTTCTCGCGCGAGTGATTACGAATGCCTGTGATGTCGGTCAGGTTCATGCTGTTCATCCTTTGCCTCGACATCAGCCTGGGCAGCCGGATTAATGTTCCAAAGACCGGAATTTCTCGCGCAGGTGGTTACGAATGCCGATGGCCGTCAGGTTGAGGCCCACGATCACCGTCACCAGCAGGAAGGAGGTGGCGTAGACCAGGGGGCGCGCCGCCTCGACGTTCGGGCTCTGGAAGCCGACGTCATAGATGTGGAAGCCCAGGTGCATGAACTTGCGCTCCACGTGCAGGTACGGGAAGTTGCCATCCATCGGCAACGTGGGAGCAAGCTTCACCACCCCCACCAGCATCAGCGGTGCCACTTCACCGGCGGCCCGGGCGATCGCCAGGATGAGGCCGGTCATGATGGCCGGGCTCGCCATGGGCAGCACGATGCGCCACAGGGTCTCGGCCTGGGTGGCACCCAGTGCCAGGGAACCCTGGCGTATGGTGCTCGGGATCCGCGCCAGCCCCTCTTCGGTGGAGACGATCACCACCGGCAGGGTCAGGATGGCCAGGGTCAGCGCCGACCAGATGACGCCGGGTGAGCCAAAGGTCGGGCTCGGCAGCGCTTCCGGGTAGAACAGCTGGTCCAGGGAGCCACCGAGGGTGTAGACGAAGAAGCCCAGACCGAACACGCCGTAGACGATGGAGGGCACACCCGCCAGGTTGATCACCGCGATGCGGATGATCTTGGTCAGGCTGTTCTTGCCCGCGTACTCGTGCAGGTAGACGGCAGCCACCACCCCAAGGGGCGTCACTATGATGGCCATCAGCAACACCATGAAGACGGTGCCGAAGATGGCCGGGAAGACGCCGCCCTCGGTGTTGGCCTCACGGGGATCGTCGGAGACGAACTTGCCAATCTGGTGGAACCAGTGACCGACCTTGGCGGGCAGGCTCATGTCGTTGGGCCAGACCACGTCCAGCACCTTGGACATGGGCATGGTCACCTGCTCGCCACGCATGTCCTTGACCGTGATGGCGTCTCTGTCCGCCTGGGCACGCAGGGAGAAGAGCTCCTTCTCCAGCACCAGATAGCGATCGTTCAGGGCCTGGCGCTGCGCGGCGAGGTCCGCCTTGAGCGCGTCGGTCAGCTCCCCTTCCAGCTCCGCCTTGCGCTCTTTCAGGCGCAGTCGCTCCAGCTGGTAGTTGATGCCGCCGATGTCTCCCTTTTGCAGATCGTTGGCCTGCTCCGACAGGGCGTTGGCACGGGCCAGTACCCGTTGTAGGGCGGGATGCAGATCCGTGGTCAGCTCGCGGCCATCCTCCTTCACCGAGGTGATATAACCGTAGAAGTTGCCGTTGGTGGCACGCTCCACCATGGCGAGCTCGGCGGGCTGGGTGCGGGACTTGATGTCGGTCTCCAGCACCCAGCGGAAGTCGAGGTCGACGAACTCGCGGTTGCCGGTCTTGACCAGATAACGGGTCAGCAGCTCGCGCTCCTCCCCCTCCAGCGCCTGACCCGCGGCGCGCAGCCGCTCCACAGGTACCAGCTCGCGGTCGTTGATCTCGCCGATCAGCACGCTCTTGTTGCCCTGGGCGTCTTCAAGCTGCCACTCATAGATGGGGTGCGGCCAGAAGTAGACCAGACCACGCCAGCCGATCAGCAACAGCAGACCCAGTACGGCCACCAGACTCAGGCTGACGGCGCCCCCCGTCATCCAGATCCAGGGGGCCCCCGATTTAAACCACTTACCCATTATCGATTCCTTGTTCATATGCAGAACGCCGCTTTTGATGGAACGGCTCATTACAGAGAGCTGTACTTTTCACGCAACCGCTGACGGATGAACTCGGCCAGGGTGTTGAACATAAAGGTGAATACGAAGAGGACGAAGGCCGCGAGGAAGAGCACACGGTAGTGGGAGCTGCCCACTTCCGACTCCGGCATCTCCACCGCTATGTTCGCCGCCAGGGTACGCAGTCCCTGGAACATGGAGAAGTCCATGATGGGGGTGTTGCCGGTGGCCATCAGCACTATCATGGTCTCGCCCACGGCGCGGCCCAGGCCCATCATCACAGCCGAGAAGATCCCCGGACTCGCGGTCAGGATCACCACCCGGCTCAGGGTCTGCCAGGGGGTGGCGCCGAGCGCCAGGGAGCCCTGGGTCAGGTGCTTGGGCACCGAGAAGACCGCATCTTCGGCGATGGAGAAGATGGTGGGTATGACGGCGAAGCCCATGGCGATGCCGACCACCAGGGAGTTGCGCTGGTCAAACTTGATGCCCATCTCGTGGGTCAGCCAGATGCGCGAATCCCCGTGCATGAAGGCATTCTCGATGAGCGGGCTCAAGGCGAAGGCGCCCCAGCCAATCAGCAGCAGCACAGGAATGAGCAGGATGGCGTGCCAGCCCTCCGGCAGCCAGGAGCGGCCGCGCTCCGGCAGGTAGTTCCACACCAGGGCGGTGAGCAACATGCCCATCGGCAGCAACAGCAGCAGCAGGATCACCCCTGGCAGCGCCCCCTCGATGATGGGGGCCAGCCACAGACCCGCCAGGAAGCCGAGGATGACGGTCGGCAGCGCCGCCATGATCTCCACCGTCGGCTTGACATATTTGCGCAGACCCGCCGACATGAAGTAGGCGGTGTAGATGGCACCGGCCACACCGAGCGGCACCGCAAACAGCATGGCATAGAAGGAGGCCTTGAGGGTCCCGAACACCAGGGGCACCAGGCTCAGCTTGGCTTCGAAGTCGTTGCTGGCAGAGGTGGACTGCCACACATACTGGGGCTCCGGATACCCTTCGTACCACACCTCCTGCCACAGGGCGGACCAGGTCACCTCGGGGTGATCGTTCTCCACCTCGAATACCTTGAAGTCATTCCCCTGCTGGGTCAGCAACAGGTTGTGACGGGGAGAGATGGCCAGGGCCGCCAGGGCGCCCCCTTCTATGGTCTCGCCAAGCAGCTTGGCCTCGCCGGTGGCGTGGAAGAAGTTGATGGTCCCGTCGTTGGTGGCGCTGATGAAGCCCTTGCGGAAATGCTCCGGGGTCAGCAGCGCGACCGGGCCGTCGCCCTTGAAGTCACGGATCTGGGTGAACTGGCGCTTGCCATCCTTCGCCACCTCGAACCACTGGGAGATGACGCCATTGTCATTGCCCACCATCAGGGAGGAGGCGCCGGAGAGCAGGGCAACCTGGGTCACGTCGGCGTTGGGGGCATTGATCTCCATGACGTCGCGCAGGGAGATGTCGCTCAGGTTGTGAATGTCATAGACAGACAGGCGATTGCCTTCACGCACGAACAGGATGCGCAGATTGGGGGTCAGCAGCATCTGATCCACGTGACGAGGCAGGGAAGGAATGGCGTAGTTCTGGCGGCTCCACTCGATCTCGCCGGAGAGGAAGTTCTCCTCACCGCTCATCACCGTCATCACGCCACGGCCATCCTCGGTCACGGCGGCGGTGGCCATCTTGTCCTTGGTCGCCTCGAACACCATGCGGGTCAGCGCCTTGCCCTGGGGATCTATCACCACAGGCTCTTCGCCGAAGGGATATTGCAGGCTGGGCTCGATGACGCGCACGTCATTCGGGTAGGAGACCTTGAACGAGGGCTGCACCACCATGGCCTTGCCATCGGCAAAGCCATAGGCGATGAGCTTCTGGCCAGGCGCGGGAGGGGCGACGGCGGTGACGTCACCGGCCACACTGGCCTGACCCAGCACCTGACCCACCTTGACGCCGCCATCCGCCTTGACGGCGAAGAAGCTGACCTGACCCTGGTCGTTGAAGCGATACCCTATCTCGTTCTGCTCCTCGACGCCGAGCCAGGCCGTCTTGCCCTGCGTCGGCAGGGTAAAGGAGGAGGTCGCCTCCACGCTGGCGCCATTGAAGATGGGTTTCACCACATAGAGCAGGTAGAAGAAGATAAGCAGCAGGGCCACCAGTACCAGGGCTCCCCCTGTGGTGACGCCGTATTTGGCCAATTTATCCTTGATCCGGCGTTTTCTACTGCCCGCCATGACCAGGTTTAACGATTCCGATGACATGCAAGACCTCAATGTGAGCTAGGCTTGGCGGCATTATATGGCGGTTGCATGACAGTTTTGTTACATCGAGAACCTCTGTGAAGAGGTTATTTCAGGAGGGATACAGACCGGAGATCGAGGGCAAGCCGAAGTGCCAACCCTCTGTTTTATATGTGGATATGTGAATAAAATCCGGGACGGGCAAGACGATGCCCCGCCCGCCTCAGAGGGCCGGGCCACCACTTTGTTTCAGCGCCTCTCTGGCCGCCTTCTTCTCGGCGCGGCGCCGCTTGAAGAAGTCCGACAGCTGGGCCGAGCAGGCCTCTGCCAGCACGCCTCCCGTCAGCGCCACCCTGTGGTTGTGGCGCGGGTCCTGCAAAATGTCGAACACTGAGCCCGCCGCCCCCGTCTTGAGATCGCGGGCCCCGTAGACCACCCGCTTCACCCGGCTGTGGATCAGGGCACCGGCACACATGCAGCAGGGCTCCAGCGTCACATAGAGGGTGGTGTCGAGCAGCCGGTAGTTCTCCAGCGTGATGCCGGCGGCACGGATCGCCATGATCTCCGCATGGGCGCAGGCGTCATGGGCGCTGATGGAGCGGTTCCACCCCTCGCCGACCACCTCGTCCCCCAGCACCAGCACGGCACCGACCGGGATCTCCCCTATCCCTTCCGCCCTGGCCGCCAGAGCCATGGCATGACGCATCCAGCGCTCGTCCCGCCGTGCCTGATCGAAGACATCATTGTTTTCTGATGGCGTCACGCCCTTACCTCTCTGTCGCTATGCAGCCTGCGCACCTCGGACAACAGCACAGTGCCGACCAGGATCTCACCCGTTTCCCCTTCCGCCCTGGTCGCCAGGGCCATGGCATGACGCATCCAGCGCTCGTCCTGGGTGATCTGCATCTCGGCTGCATTCTTCTGTACTGGCTCCACGGCCGATCCTCTCATTTATCTGTATTCATCATCAAAGACGGCCCTGTCCGCTCGGCCCGGATCCAGGGCCACCTGCACCGGGCGAGGTGGGCGGCGATTATGCCAAAACTCCTGCCAAGGCCCAAGTTGCATCTTGGTTGAGCAATAAAGAAGCAATCGGCATCTCCCTGATAAAAAAGGAGTTGCACCCTAGAGTTCATCCTATTAGACTCCCTTCCCGTCAGCCGAGCTGACTCCGTCGGTGTGTAGCGCAGCCAGGTAGCGCATCTGCATGGGGTGTAGAGGGTCGGAGGTTCGAATCCTCTCACACCGACCATTTTCCCCGAAAATAGCCCAGTCAAACGACTGGGCTATTTTTTTGCCTTCTTTCTACCCGTCCCCTGCACGTCCTCTTCTTGTCTCACCCCGGTGGCTTGCACAGAGGCGGTGATGGCATGAATTTTATACAGAACCACTTGAAGCTTTCATAAAGTCCCGCTAGGATACGCAACTTTTCCGCCGGCCATCAGACAGGGAGGTGGCATCAGGGTGAGGGAATCACCAACCGGCTTGCAATCCATTGAGGCAAGCACCCATGAACCAAGCAGTCGACACTCAGCCCGATCAGCCCCTTCTCTCCTCACCCCATTCCGATCTCGAATCCACCGACACCGGCCCCGGCGGCACAGTGCATCTCGATGTGATCGATCTCGCCGCGCCGGATGATGACTACTGAGGCGATTCTGGCCGAGCCCCTCTCCAAACCCTGCGGATGAAAGGCCGGTTTTGTTGTCCGGCACCCCGTCCCGACCCGGCTAAAAAGCCGCCAACGAAAATAACCATAAAATGCTGATAAACATCCAGGGATTGGTGTTATTCACTACTCCGTTCCCCGTCATCTCCCTCCCCCCTGCCCCCGCCCCTTGATACAAACCTACGTTATTGCTCGTCATTTCTACCACTCGCCCCCCTATGCCCCCACTTCGCAAGATTTGACCATTTCGTTTTAAACATCAGTTCACCTGTCAATGACGTCACATACCAGATGCAGACTGTGTTGGTAGCAGGCATTTCATACAGCTGTTTTCGCAAAGCCTGGAGTAAGGTCGGGATTTGTTTTTGCATTGGTAATTTTATTACGTAATTAATTACATTTTTGATGTGCCACACCCGGCGCTTTCATCCCCCCTGACAGCCTTGTCAGCCGAGAGCATAACCATCTGCGTAGAGCTTTTATGCTAATCACATAACCACTTTAAAAACATCAACTTAAATACCAACCAAAAACACCTGTTTTAAAAATCAAGTTGACGAACCAAGCATTATTTTGCACCTTATGAGTCGTGTTACCCCGCTGTTACGGGGAGTTTAAGAGAAACAGATATAGACGTTAGTCGTAGTTAGTAAGTTCAAAATGTAACTTTTAAAGGAGTGAAACCTATGTCGGCACCGGCCCAGACCATCAGCAGCACCCGTCTGCGCATCCAAGGCGAGATGCTTCCCGATTACGCGCAGATCCTGACGCCGGATGCGGTGGCCCTGGTATCCGAACTGGTGGAACGCTTCGCTCCTCAGCGCAATGAGCTGCTGAAACAACGGGTGGCTCGCCAGGCTCGCATCGATGGCGGCGAGTTGCCGGACTTCCTGCCCGAAACCGCCCACATCCGCGAAGGCAGCTGGACAGTGCGCGGCATTCCCGCCGATCTGCAGGACCGCCGTGTGGAGATCACAGGGCCGGTCGAGCGCAAGATGGTGATCAACGCCCTCAACGCCAACGTCAAGGTGTTCATGGCGGACTTCGAGGATTCACTGGCGCCCGCCTGGAACAAGGTGATCGAGGGTCAGATCAACCTGCGCGATGCGGTCAATGGCACCGTCTCCTACACCAGTCCGGAAGGCAAGGCTTACACCCTCAATCCCGATCCCGCCGTGCTTATCTGCCGGGTCCGTGGCCTGCATCTGCCGGAAAAACACGTCACCTTCGATGGCGAGGCCATCCCCGGCGGCCTGTTCGACTTCGCCCTCTACTTCCTGCACAACCACAAGGCGCTGCTGGCCAAGGGCTCGGGCCCCTACTTCTATGTGCCCAAGCTGCAGAGCCACCTGGAAGGTCGCTGGTGGAGCGAGGTGTTCGCCTGGACCGAGGACAAGTTCGGTCTGCCCCGCGGCACCATCAAGGCCACCGTCCTCATCGAGACCCTGCCTGCGGTGTTCGAGATGGATGAGCTGCTCTATCAGATGAAGGATCACATAGTGGCGCTGAACTGCGGCCGCTGGGACTACATCTTCAGCTACATCAAGACCTTGAAGAATCACCCTGACCGTGTCCTGCCGGACCGCCAGGTGGTGACCATGGACAAGCCGTTCCTCTCCGCCTACTCGCGCCTGCTGATCAAGACCTGTCACAAGCGCGGCGCGCTGGCCATGGGTGGCATGGCGGCCTTTATCCCGGCGAAAGATCCTGCGGTGAATGAACAGGTATTTGCCAAGGTGAAGGCGGATAAAGAGCGTGAAGCCAACAACGGCCACGACGGCACCTGGGTGGCCCACCCCGGCCTCGCCGATACCGCCATGGCGGTGTTCAACGCCGCCATCCCGGCTGGCGCCAAGAACCAGATCGATGTGCTGCGCGAGCAGGATGCTCCCATCACCGCCGCCGATCTGCTGGCCCCCTGCGAGGGGGAGCGCACCGAGACGGGCATGCGCACCAACATCCGGGTCGCCCTGCAATACCTGGAGGCCTGGATCAACGGCAACGGCTGCGTGCCCATCTACGGCCTGATGGAAGACGCCGCCACCGCCGAGATCTCCCGCACCTCCATCTGGCAGTGGATCCGCCACGGCAAGAGCCTCACCAATGGCAAGGTGGTGACCAAGGCGCTGTTCCGCCAGATGCTGGCCGAGGAGCAGGAGGTGGTCAAACGCGAACTGGGCGAGGCCCGCTGGCAGGCAGGTCGTTTCGCCGAGGCGAGCGAGCTGATGGAGCAGATCACCTGCGCCGACACCCTGATCGATTTTCTGACGCTGCCCGGTTACGAGCGGCTCTGAATCCGGGCCCCGGGAGGGGCTCGTCCATAACAAATCAATGGAAACGTGAAATCAATGAAAGAGGGAACTGATATGGCACTGACCCGTGAGCAACAGATCCAGGCTATCGAGAAAGACTGGGCAGAAAACCCCCGCTGGAAAGGGATCAAACGCGGCTACAGCGCCGAAGACGTGGTAAACCTGCGCGGCAGCCTGCAGCCGGCACACACCCTGGCCCAGCGCGGCGCCGACAAGCTGTGGGAGCTGATCCACGGCGGCGCCAAGAAGGGCTACGTCAACTGCCTCGGTGCCCTGACCGGCGGCCAGGCGGTGCAGCAGGCCAAGGCGGGCATAGAGGCCATCTACCTCTCCGGCTGGCAGGTGGCGGCGGACAACAACCTCTCTTCCACCATGTATCCGGATCAGTCCCTCTACCCGGCCAACTCTGTCCCGTCCGTGGTGGAGCGCATCAACAACTCGTTTGCCCGTGCCGACCAGATCCAGTGGGCCAACAAGGTGGGTCCGCAGGATGCCGGCTTCATCGACTACTTCCTGCCGATCGTCGCGGATGCGGAAGCCGGTTTCGGCGGCGTGCTGAACGCCTTCGAGCTGATGAAGGGCATGATTGAAGCGGGCGCCGCCGGCGTGCACTTCGAAGATCAGCTCGCATCCGTGAAGAAGTGCGGTCACATGGGGGGCAAGGTGCTGGTGCCGAGTCAGGAAGCGGTGCAAAAACTGATCGCCGCCCGTCTGGCCGCGGATGTCTGCGGCACCACCACGCTAGTGATCGCCCGTACCGACGCCAACGCCGCCGACCTGCTGACCACGGATGCCGATCCCTACGATGCCGGCTTCCTGACCGGTGAGCGTACCGCCGAGGGCTTCTACAAGGTGCAGGCCGGTATCGAGCAGGCCATCTCTCGCGGCCTGGCCTATGCCCCTTACGCCGACATGGTGTGGTGCGAGACCGCCAAGCCGGATCTGGACGAGGCTCGCCAGTTTGCCGAGGCCATCAAGGCCCAGTACCCGGACAAGATCCTGGCCTACAACTGCTCCCCGAGCTTCAACTGGAAGAAGAACCTGGACGATGCCACCATCGCCCGCTTCCAGCAGGAGCTCTCCGACATGGGCTACAAGTACCAGTTCATCACCCTCGCGGGCATCCACAACATGTGGTTCCACATGTACGAGCTGGCCTACCAGTACGCCCGCGGCGAAGGGATGAAGCACTACGTCGAGATGGTGCAGCAGCCCGAGTTTGCGGCCGCCGAGCGGGGCTACACCTTCGTGGCCCACCAGCAGGAAGTGGGTACCGGTTACTTCGACAAGGTGACCACCGTCATCCAGGGTGGCCAGTCCTCAGTGACAGCGCTGACAGGTTCCACCGAAGAAGATCAGTTCCACTGATAGACATTGAGATAGCAAAACCCCGGCCTGGTGCCGGGGTTTCTTTTTGCTCGCCACTCAAGGATGTGGCGCAGACAGGCAATCACCGTTGGCTCAGAGTTCGAGGATCTCTTTGACAAAGGGGATGGTGAGCTTGCGCTTGGCGCGAAAGGAGGCGTTGTCGAGCTGATTGAGGGTGGTGAGCAGGGTGCGCATGTCGCGGGACAAGCGGTTGAGCAGGAAGCGGCCCACGTCGATGGGCAGTTTGAAGCCCCGCAGCTCGGCACGCAGCTGCAGGGCACTGAGCTTGCCTTCGTCATCGAGCTCGTCGAGATGGAAACTCACTCCCCAATCGAGGCGGGAGGCGAGATCCGGCAGTTGCAGCCCCAGCTTGCGCGGGGCGCTGCAGCCGGTGACCACCAGGGTACCCTCGCCTTTCTCTTTCCAGCGATTGTAAAAATCGAACAGGGCCCGCTCCCACAGGGCGTTGCCGGCGATGGCTTCCAGGCTGTCGAGACAGACCAGGGGCAGGCTTTCGAGGGCGTCGAGCATGCTGGGATCCAGCTGTTCGAACTGGTCGAGGGAGAGATAGGCGGCGGCGGCGTCGCGTGCGTTGACCTCGGCGCAGGTGGCGTGCAGCAGGTGGGAGCGTCCGGAGCCCTTGGCTCCCCAGAAATAGAGGAAAGGAGCGCCCTGACCGATGGCCGCATTCTTGAGGGCGGTGATCAGATGGGCGTTGTTGCCGGGATAGAAACTGACGAAGGTTTCATCATCCGGTAATTGTACGGCTAAAGACAGTTGGGCCGGTTGCTTCACTCGTTGGGCTTTGACTGTGATATTTGCGCCCAAGTGTATCATTGCAGCGGCAGATAGAGAACCGCCCGGGTCATGCCGGGCGGTTGGGATCAGCAGAAAGCGTCAGGGCTGCGACCATTGATAACGCAGACCGCTCTCGCTGTCTTCGATCTGGTGCAGGCGGCTCTCCAGTTGCAGGCCCCTTACCAGCTCGGCCTTGTCCCCCTGAAGCGACAGGTTGAAGGTGACCTTGTCCCCCTCCAGCTTGCCGATCGCCACCTTGGTGACGCTGGCCATGCCCTGCAGCATCTTCTGTATCTGGATCATGCCGTCGATGCCGGACAACCCCTCTACCACCAGGGTCTGGCTGGAGACGACCCCGGACAGGCGAGTGCCGTACTGTTGCACCAGCCAGCCCGCCAAGGCATCGGCCATGCCCTGCGCCACCTCGGCCTGGGTACCCGAGCCGGCCCCCTTGGTCAGCTCGGTCAGCTCTGCGCCGCCCTGAGCTCCCGGCTTGGCGCCATAGAGCCCCCAGTCAATACTCCACTTCTCCCCTTCCGGCGTCAACTTGCCCAGCACCACCATTTCGGCGCCATAGCGCTCGCTCGCCTTGAGGATGGGGTCAGCGAAGCGGCCCCAGACATCGGTGGCGCTGACCGCCATGTTGTCGTCCAGATCCATCAGCGGGATGCTGACCGGCAATCCCATGGCCTGGGCCTGGCCGCGCAGGGCGGCGGACCAGCCGTCGCTGGACTGATCCGGCAGTATGCGGCGCTCCCCTTCATCTATTACCAGCCAGAGTGCAATTTGCGGGCGGACGGGCCCGAGCAGGGGGAACTTGCTCTGGCCTACCAGGGCATTGACCTTGGCCACGTTGAAATCGGCCTTGAGAAACTTGACCGGTCCCACATCCTGATAGCCGTAGTGCTGCACATAGTCACCGGGGGCCGCCAGCGCCTTGGCCACCTCGGGTTGGGTGAGGATGTCGCGCCTGCCGGTCACCTTGACGAGTACCTCCCCCAGTGCCTGGGACTGGGCGGCCGTCATATCGCCGCTGGTCGGCGCCTTGCCCTGATAGAGGTCGGTCACCTGGGCAGCCGACACCATGAGTGGCAGACAGCAGAGGAGAGTCGCTAAGCGTTTCAGCATAAAGAAGATTCTCGAAATGGGGGATGCTGCTTATGGTAGCGGCAAGGCGCGCATGGCAGCAAGCCGGAGGGCGGGATAAACGACGGAGCCGGCAAGGTGCCGGCTCCGTTTGCGCGCAGAGAGAGCGGCTATGGCGTCAGGGGTTACTTGGTGCCGAAGATCTTGTCGCCGGCATCCCCCAGACCCGGGACTATGTAGCCCTTCTCGTTCAGCCCCTGATCGATGGAGGCACAGAACAGCTCCACGTCGGGGTGAGCGGCTTCCAGCGCCTTGATCCCTTCCGGGGCGGCAACCAGCACCAGCACCTTGATGGACTGGCAGCCTTTCTTCTTCAGCAGATCTATGGTGGCAATCATGGAGCCGCCGGTGGCCAGCATGGGGTCGATGACCAGGGCCAGACGCTCTTCGATGTTGCTGACGATCTTCTCGAAATAGGGAACCGGCTGCAGGGTCTCTTCATCACGGTAGATGCCGACCACGCTGACACGGGCACTCGGCATGTGCTCGAGCACACCATCCATCATGCCAAGACCGGCGCGCAGGATAGGCACGACGGTGACCTTCTTGCCCTTGATCTGGTCAACTTCCACTGGCCCGTTCCAGCCATCGATGGTAACTTTCTCGGTTTCGAAGTCAGAGGTCGCTTCGTAGGTCAACAGACTGCCCACTTCCTTGGCCAGTTCACGGAAACGCTTGGTGCTGATGTCGCCTTCGCGCATCAGGCCGATCTTGTGCTTGACCAGGGGGTGTTTTACTTCAACGACTTTCATTATTATCTCCTCGAACCGGCGCCAAAAAATCGCGGAATCATACAACAAAAGCCGCGGCTTGTAGAGCTTTTCCACGCAAAAACGCGCAAACGATTTTCTTTCTGCTTTTACCCGCCCACTGGTAGAATACGCCCCGAATTTTACCCTCCACTTCTCTATATGACGGGGAATACGCGTGACTGACAAAACCTCACTGAGCTACAAGGATGCTGGCGTGGATATCGATGCCGGCAATGCACTGGTTGAACGTATCAAGGGCGTGTCAAAGCGCACTCGTCGTCCTGAAGTCCTTGGTGGTCTTGGCGGCTTTGGGGCCCTGTGTCAAATCCCTGCTGGCTACAAGGAGCCGGTACTGGTATCCGGTACCGACGGTGTGGGCACCAAGCTGCGTCTGGCCATCGATCTGAAGAAGCACGATACCGTGGGCATCGATCTGGTGGCCATGTGCGTCAATGACCTCATCGTGCAAGGCGCCGAGCCCCTGTTCTTCCTCGACTACTATGCCACCGGCAAGCTGGATGTGGACACCGCCGCCGCCGTGGTCACCGGCATAGGTGCAGGCTGCGAGCAGTCCGGCTGCGCCCTGGTGGGCGGCGAGACCGCCGAAATGCCTGGCATGTATGAAGGGGAAGACTACGACATCGCCGGTTTCTGCGTCGGTGTGGTGGAGAAAAGCGAGATCATCGACGGTAGCAAGGTCGGCGAAGGGGATGCCCTGATCGCCCTGGCCGCGAGCGGCCCCCACTCCAACGGCTTCTCCCTGGTGCGCAAGATCCTGGAAGTCTCCCAGGCCGACGTGCATCAGCCGCTGGGTGACACCACCCTGGCCAACGCCCTGCTGGAGCCGACCCGCATCTATGTGAAGCCGGTGCTCAAGCTCATCAAGGAGTGCGAGATCCACGCCCTGTCCCACATCACAGGTGGCGGCTTCTGGGAGAACATCCCCCGCGTGCTGCCCGTCAATACCCAGGCGGTGATCGACGAACAGAGCTGGCAGTGGCCGGCGGTGTTCAGCTGGCTGCAGCAGGCTGGCAACGTCACCCGTCACGAGATGTACCGCACCTTCAACTGCGGTGTCGGCATGATCATCGCCCTGCCGGCGGATCAGCTGGACAAGGCGCTGGCCCTGCTCAAGGCCGAAGGCGAGAACGCCTGGCACATAGGCCACATCGCCAAGGCGGCCGATGGCGAAGAGCAAGTCATCATAAAATGACCTCCCCCATGAAACGGATCCTGGTGCTGATCTCCGGCAACGGCAGCAACCTGCAGACCATTCTCGACCACTGCGCCAGCGGCAAGGTTGCCGGTGAGGTGGTCGGCGTCATCAGCAACAGGGCCGATGCCTACGGCCTGGTTCGCGCCAAAGAAGCCGGGGTGGCCACCGCCATCCTGGCCCAGCAGCAGTTTGCCAGCCGGGAGGAGTATGACGTCGCCCTGCTCGCCCTGATGGCGGACTATCAGCCGGATCTGGTGGTGCTGGCCGGCTTTATGCGGATCCTGAGCGCCGATCTGGTGCGTCACTTCGCCGGGCGGATGATCAACATCCACCCCTCGTTGCTGCCGAAATACCAGGGGCTGCACACCCACCAGCGCGCCATCGACGATGGGGAGCGCGAGCACGGCGCCAGCGTCCACTTCGTCACCGAGGAGCTGGACGGCGGCCCTGTGATCCTGCAGGCTCGCGTCCCCATCTTCGAAGGGGACAGTGCCGACGAGGTGGCTGCCCGGGTGCAGGTCCAGGAGCACAGCATCTACCCCCTGGTGGTGCAGTGGTTCTGCGAGGGACGGCTCAAGATGCGGGAGGGTGCCGCCCTCTTGGATGGTGCCGAACTCGGCCCGGCGGGTCACGCCAGCGAGTAACCGCTCCTCGCTGCATGCAAAATGTAACAAGGGAGGCTTTGGCCTCCCTTGTCATTTCTGCATATCGACGTCATGACATGCAGTCATGTCCGATGACGCCGCCATGCGGCTAATCGACCCTATACCGGATTGTCGATATCGATAAAGGTCACCTCCAGCCCGTGCACTGTGGCGAGCCACTCCCCCAGCGCCTTGACGCCGTAACGTTCGGTGGCGTGGTGACCTGCTGCGTAGAAGTGCATCCCCATCTCGCGGGCGGTGTGGATGGTCTGCTCTGAAGCCTCACCCGAAATGAAGGCATCGATCCCCTGCTCCGCCGCCTGGTTGATATAGCTCTGGCCGCCGCCGGTGCACCAGGCCACTGAGCTGATGAGCTCGGGGCCGCTGTCGCCGCAATGGAGCGGCTCACGGCCGAGCCGCTCGGCAATCAGTTTGGCAAAGTCGGCTCCGCTCATGGGGGTTTCCAGCTTGCCCACCATGGCCACGCTCTTGCTGTTCCAGGGTTCGAGACCACGGCGCACCTTGATGCCGAGCAGCCTGGCGAGCTGGGCGTTGTTACCCACCTCGGGGTGCACGTCCAGCGGCAGGTGGTAGGCAAACAGGTTGATGTCGTGGGTCAGCAGGGTCTTGAGGCGGCGCTGCTTCATGCCGGTGATCTGGGGTGGTTCCCCGCTCCAGAAGTAGCCGTGATGGACCAGGATGGCATCGGCATCCTGGGCCACAGCCGCATCGATCAGGGCCTGGCTGGCGGTGACGCCGGTGACCACCCGGCGAATGCGCTCGCGCCCCTCCACCTGCAGCCCGTTGGGACAGTAGTCCTTGATGGCGTGAGGCTCGAGCAGGTGGTTGAGCACGGTTTCCAGTTTGCGATGAGAGATCATAGGAGTCCCTTGTAAAGGCGCTGCTCCCCCTTGACTGCGATCAGGCTCTTGTCTGCAGTCACAACGGGGCCCAGGCTCATGATGCCGAGGGTCCCATGATAATCGAGCCGGGCCGGCAAGGCCATGACACCGGCAACAGGTGCTAGGCGGGCAGCTCTATGCCGGCGTCACGCATCTGGGCCAGCTTGTAGCGCAGGGTGCGCGGGCTGATGCCGAGCTTGTCGGCCACCTCCTTGCGGCTGCCGTTGCACTCCTGCAGGGTGTCCAGGATGATCTGGTGCTCCTGCTGCTTGAGCTCGCCGCCGAGCCCCTCCCCCGACAGACGCTCGAGGGGGCGCACCAGCTCCTCGTCCGTCTCCTCCAGGATCAGATGCTCGCAGCCGATGAGCCCCTCGGGGCAGAGGATCAGGGCCCGCTGCACCACGTTGTCCAGCTCGCGCACGTTGCCGGGCCAGGGGTGGGCCAGCAGGCGCTCGCGCGCCGCATCGGCCAGCTGCGGTGTCGGCAGCCCCTGCTGACTGGCATGGAGCGCCAGCAGGTGCTCCGCCAGGGGCAGTATGTCGCCGGGCCGCTCCCAGAGGGAGGTCCAGCGCAGGGGGAAGACATTGAGACGGTAGTAGAGATCCTCGCGAAACAGGCCGTCCTGCACCGCTTTTTTCAGATCCCGGTTGCTGGTGGCGATGACCCGCACGTCCAGCGGGATCATCTTGCGGCTGCCGAGCCGCTCCACCTCTTTCTCCTGCAGCACCCGCAGCAGCTTGGCCTGCAGGCCGAGATCCATCTCGGTGATCTCGTCGAGCAGCAGGGTGCCGCCCTGGGCCTGCTCGAACTTGCCCGGGCACCCCTGCACGGCGCCGGTGAAGGCCCCCTTCTCGTAGCCGAACAGGGTCGCCTCCAGCATGTTCTCCGGGATGGCGGCGCAGTTGATGGCGACGAAGGCCTGCTCGGCGCGGCTGGAGTTGTCGTGGATGTAGCGGGCCAGCACCTCTTTGCCCGTCCCGCTCGGGCCTGTCACCATGACGGTGGCTTCGCTTCTGGCGACCCGGGTCGCCAGCTGGAACAGCTCGGCGGTCCTGGGATCGCCATAGACCACGGCGCGCTTCTCCACCTTCTGGGCCGGCACGTAACGGCTGACCTGGTTGAGCAGCACCTCGGGGGAAAACGGCTTGGCCAGATAGTCGATGGCCCCCTCCCGCATGGCGCGCACGGCACCGTCGATGTTGGCGTAGGCGGTCATCAGGAGCACAGGCACCTGGGGATATTGCTGGCGGATGTTGGCCAGCAGGGTGAGGCCGTCCATGCCCCCCATCTGGATGTCCGAGATCACCATGTCGAAGCGCTGGCGAGAGAGTGCCAGCAGGGCCCGCTCGCCGCTGTCCACCTCGCGGCACTCGTAACCGCCGAGCAGCAGGGTATCCACCAGCGCCTCGCGCAGGCCGTTGTCGTCTTCCACCACCAGAATACGGGCCTGGGTCATGCCACACCTCCAACCACGGGCCCGCAGGCCTTGCACCACAGGGACAAGATGGGATTCATGCTACACCTCCAAGCTGCACCGCTTGCTGATGCAGGGGGAACGACAGGGTAAAACAGGTCCCTTCTCCGGGCACCGAGGCCACGCTGACCTCCCCCTGATGGGCACGCACCACGGATTGCACCACGGCAAGCCCGAGGCCTGTGCCCTGGGAGCGGGTGGTGAAGAAGGGTTCGAAGATCTGGCTGAGCAGCTGGGCAGGCATCCCCTTGCCATTGTCGAGGACGCGCATCTCCACCCGGTTGCCGCTGCGCACCGCGCTCACCAGGAGCGAATCGGCCCCGGCCTGTCTGGCGTTGGCGATCAGGTTGTTGATGGCCCCCGCCAGGGCACTGCTGTTGGCGAGCAGGCAGAGATCCGGTTCGGGCGCCTCCATGTGCAGCGCGCAGCCCTGCTGCTGGCAGAAGGCCTCGGCACCGGCCTGCACCTCCGCCAGCAGCCCCTGTACCGAGACAGGGGCCACCACCTGGCTGTCGCCGTTGCGGGCAAACAGCAGTATGTCGTTTATCTGCTTCTCGAGATCCTGCAGCCGGGCCATCAACTTTTGCTGGAACTGGGTGCGGGATTCCGGTTTCAGGGTACGGTTCGCGAGGTTGGCCGCATAGAGCATGGCGGCGGAGAGGGGGGTGCGGATCTGGTGTGCGAGGGAGGCCGCCATGTTGCCCAGGGCCGACAACCGTTTCATGTGGTTGACCCTGTCCTGCAACTGGCGCGTCTCGGTGAGATCCGTGATGAACACCAGCTGGCCGGGCTGATCCGGCAGCGGCTGGGTGGAGAGTTGCACCCGGCGACCGTCCCGCAGGGAGATCTCGTGACCATCGTCTTCCCTGGGCTGGAAACAGCGGGCGATGATCTGGCGCCAGGCCTGCCCCTCCAGCGGCACCCCCAGCAGGGTCAGGGCGGCCGGGTTGGCGCGGGTGATCCTCCCCTCCCCATCGAGCAGCAGCACGCCGGTCGGCAGTGCCGTGAAGATGGCATAAAGCTGACTCACTTCGTGTGACTGGAGCGGATTGTCCTGCTGCGAGATTGTCATAAAGCTGACCTCAAACTGGCGATTGGGTCAGCTTATTCAATTTCCATGCCAGTTAATTACTTGTTATATATCAATGCCTTGACTGTGGCCGTCAAAGCATTGACCTCAGTTGTCCTTGCTCATGCCGTATTTTTTCATCTTCTCCACCAGGGTGGTGCGGCGCATGCTCAGCAGGTCGGCGGCGCGGGCCACCACCCCGTCCTGGGACTCCAGCGCCTGACGGATCAGCTCCACCTCGAGATCCGCCAGCATCTCCTTGAGATTGAGCCCCTCCTGGGGCAGCTGCATGGGCAGCGGCGCGGCAAGGCCCGGCTCCAGCGCAGGAGGCGTCTGGAACACGGCGGCCAGGGCATCCCGCTCGTCCATCTCGGTGAGCCGCTCGTCCCTCGGCTCGCTTGGCAGCAGACGGTAGCGACCGGGCAAGTCCGCCACGTCGATGATCTGGTTCGGGTAGAGGATCAGCAGCCGCTCGATGAGGTTCGATAACTCCCGCACGTTGCCAGGCCAGGGGTACTGCATCAGGGACTCCATGGCCCGCTGGGTCAGGCGGATGATCCCCCTGTGCTGCTCCCCGTGGCGGTTGAGCAGCTCCTGCAGCAGCAAAGGGATGTCGTCGCAGCGCTCGCGCAGGGGCGGCGTCTCTATGGGGAAGACGTTGAGGCGATAGTAGAGATCCTCGCGAAAACCCTGGGTGCGGATCATCGCCTCCAGATCCCTGTGGGTCGCCGCTATGATGCGTACATCGGCCTGGATGGGCTTGCCGCCCCCGACCCTGTCGAACAGTCGCTCCTGCAGCACCCGCAGCAGCTTGACCTGCATCGGCAGCGGCATGTCACCGATCTCGTCGAGGAACAGGGTGCCCCCCTGGGCCAGCTCGAAGCGGCCGCGACGGGCGGCGATGGCGCCGGTGAAGGCCCCCTTCTCGTGGCCGAACAACTCGCTCTCCAGGAGCTCAGCCGGAATGGCGCCGCAGTTGATGGGCACGAAGGGGCCCGAGCTTCGGGCAGAGAGCTCGTGGATGGCGCGGGCCACCACCTCCTTGCCGGTCCCGGACTCCCCCAGGATCAGCACGTTGGCGTCTGTTTGTGCCACCTGGCCTATGAGGCGGCGCACCTCCTGGATCCCCCGCCCCTTGCCCACCAGCAGCCGCAACAGGGTCTGGCCCTTGTCATGCACCTGCTGGCGGGGATGGAGGGAGATGAAGGCCTGACAGAAGTGCAGGTGGCGCGTCAGAGACTCATAGGTATAGGGCTCGTCGCTGCCACCGATGAAGTTGCTGTTGGGATGATCGGCCTGCATCAGGGAGAGGAAGGGGATGCGGGGGAAGGCGGCCAGCAGCTCGCCGAGGGAGCGCTCCAGCAGCTTGCCCGTCAGTATCCCTTGCAGCGGGCCGGAAGATTCAATGGCCACGTCCAGATCGGCTTCCACCACCTCCTGCCAGGGGATCCCCATGAAGGAGAGCACTGTCCCCAGTTGCTGACGCCGCTGTTCATCGGCATCAACGATCAACACCCCCATAGCCATCATATTTATCTTCCTTACACACCTGACGCCAAGTTATTGTTTTTTAAGTGCTTATGATAATGAGCCATGCACTGTGTTATAGGGTGCACAAAGTGCCAAAATTCTGGCGGTTTGTCAAAACTTGTCGCGCTCGGCGCGGCCCGGGCGGGATGGGGATCACACTCGGACAGCCGCTGTCGGCCAGGCGCCCGGGGTGGAACGCGGTGCAGGAGAGGCAAGGCGCCGACCGCAGCCGGCGCCAGAGCGGGGATCAGTGCCTGGCCTGCTCCTGGGGGGCGGCGTAACGGCACTCGGGGAAACGGCTGCAGGCCAGGAACAGACGGCCAGCATGGGGACCCTTCTTCGCTTCCCGGGCCACCAGGGGCGCCGCGCAGCGGGGGCAATGGGGCACAGAGGCGGACGCTTCCTCCTCCTCTTCGTCCGGGCCGATGAAGGGGTTGTCCATCAGCACCGGCCCCTGCTCGTCAGGCTGAGGCGGCTCGGCCTGTGGCGCCCTGGGCATGCGCCCCCCGTGGTGGGATGCACTCAAGTCCACACCGTCGAGCAGCAAGGGGTTGAAGGTCGGCTCGCGGCGCTCCCCCGGCAACAGATCCTCCACCGGGAGGCTCGTCTTGACCAGCAGGGGCAGCAACAGCTCGCGCAGCTCGTCGACCTGGTAATGGCTGCTGGCCGGGATCTGCAGCAGCGGCAGGCCGGCGCTGTCACAGGCAGATTTCAGGAAGAGATCCCGCACCTTGCGCTTCTGGTGGCGATGGGCGCTGTCATCGAGCTCGACGGCGCACAGGAAGGAGAGATCCGTCGGGTGGCAGAGCAGGTAGTCGAAGCGCTTGGCGCTGATCATGTCGAACGCCTGCTGCCACTTGCCCTTGCCCAGGCGCGCCTGCGGGGTCAGCACATCCGCCACCCTGACCTTGGCAAAGACCCGGGCCTGGTCGCCCACCGCCAAGTCCAGCACCCCGAGGAAGGCGCGCTCGGCGGGGCTGAACAGGGTCTCCTGCAGCTCATAGGGCTCGGCCTTGCCCCTCTTGCTCCTGCGCCAGAGGATCACCAGCAGGAGCAGCACCAACAACACGGATCCCGACACGACAAGGCTATTCATAAACACATACCCCGTTCACAAGACATATCCAGTTCATCAAACACGAAGGGGCAACACTCTACCACGGGGGAACCCCGGCAGGCAGAGCTGAAATCAACGCCGCTCCGGCATTCGCGTTTTTTCACTAAATTTGCGTGAGGCGGGCTTCATATGGCCTGTCGCAGCAGGCACAATGCTAGAGCCTATGGACGTTTCGGCGCACAGAGTCGCGGCCAGGCGTCAATGACCCACGCAGTCCCATTCAAGGAGAGCAGGATGCAAAAGCAATTGGTCGTCACCGTGATCGGCGCAGACAAGCCCGGCATCGTCGAGAGCCTGGCCGATACCATCACCCGGCAGCAGGGCAACTGGCTGGCCAGCTCCATGAGCGAACTGGCGGGGCAGTTTGCCGGCATTTTGCACGTCGCCGTGCCGGACGAACACTACCGCAGCCTGTGCGAGGCACTGGTGATGCTGCCGGGTCTCACCGTGAGCTTCGCCGAAGGCCAGCTCAGCCCCGAGCCCGCCAACCAGCTGATGCTGAGCGTCACCGGCAACGACAGGCCCGGCATAGTCCACGAGGTGGCCAGCATACTGCGCCAGCTCAACATCAACGTCGCCGACCTCACCACGGGGTGCGAGCCCGCCCCCCACTCCGGGGCACCGCTCTTCTATGCCCATGCCCTGGTGGCCCTGCCGCCCCAGCTCGAACTCGACGATCTGATCACGGCGCTGGAGTCCCTCTCCGACGATCTGGTGGTCGACATCGATCACGATCTGACCGAATAACGCGGGTTGTCATAAATTTGTCATGGTTTGACGCCATAACTTCCGCGCAGACGCAACCTGAGTACAGAGGCACCAGATGAGCACCGACAGGCAGTATGAAGAGAAAGAGCTTAGCTGGCTCTCATTCAATGAACGGGTGTTGCAAGAGGCAATGGACAAGACGGTCCCCCTCATCGAGCGGGTCCGTTTTCTGGGGATCTTCTCCTCCAACCAGGATGAGTTCTTCAAGGTACGGGTCTCGGACGTCAAGCGCCGCATCCTCATCAACGAGGTGCACGGTGGCGATGACGAGGCCAAGGTGTTGCTGCGCGCCATCCAGCAGAAGGTGATGGCGCTCGGCGAGGCGTTTGACAACACCTACAAGGAGTTGCTGATCGCCCTGGCCCGCCACAACATCTTCCTGGTCAACGAGAACCAGCTCTCAGAGGCGATCCAGCAGTGGCTGCGGGTCTTCTTCAAGGAGAAGGTGCTGCGTCACATCATCCCCATCCTGCTCAACAAGGAGGTCAACCCGGTCAAGTTCCTCAAAGACGAGCACACCTATCTGGCCATCGAGATGAAGAAGAACGGCCAGGTGATCCAGTACGCCCTGGTGGAGGTGCCGACCGACGATCTGCCCCGCTTCTTCCAGCTGCCGCCGGAGGGGACCCGCCGCAAGAAGCAGATCATCATCCTGGACAACGTCATCCGCTTCTGTCTCGATGAGATCTTCAAGGGCTTCTTCGACTACGACGAGATAGCGGCCTATGCGGTCAAGCTGACCCGGGATGCGGAGTACGATCTCTCCGACCAGCTGGATCTGAGCCTGGTGGACAAGATGAGTGACGGCTTGAAGCAGCGCCTCACCGCCATGCCGGTGCGCTTCGTCTACGAGCGGGAGATGCCTGCGGCCATGATAAGCTTCCTGAAGCTCAAGCTGCAGATCAGCTCCTACGACGCCATCATGCCCGGCGGGCGCTATCACAACTTCAAGGATTTCATCGGCTTCCCCAACGTGGGCCGGGACTATCTGGAAAACCCCAAGCTACCGGCCCTGGATTGCCGCGATTTCGATGGCTTCGTCAACGCCTTCGACGCCATCACCAAGCAGGACATACTGCTCTACTACCCCTATCACAAGTTCCACCACTTCACCGAGCTGGTGCGCCAGGCGGCGTTCGATCCGGCGGTCAGCGCCATTCGCATCAATATCTACCGGGTCGCCAAGAAGTCGCGGATCATCCACTCCCTCATCGACGCCGCCAACAACGGCAAGAAGGTGACTGTGGTGGTGGAGCTGCGCGCCCGCTTCGACGAGGCGGCCAACATCGACTGGGCCAACATTTTGACCGATGCCGGGGTCAAGGTGGTGTTCGGGGTGCCCAGCCTCAAGATCCACTCCAAGCTCTGCCTCATCACCCGCCACGAGAATGGCGAGGCGGTGCGCTACGCCCATATCGGCACCGGCAACTTCAACGAGAAGACCGCCAAGATCTACACCGACTTCTCCCTGCTGACCCGCCACCCGGACATCACCGCCGAGGTGGAGGGGGTGTTCGAGTACATCGAGTACCCCTATAAACGCTACAAATTCAACCACCTGCTGGTCTCCCCCATCAACAGCCGCCGCCAGCTCTATCGCCTCATCGACAACGAGCTGGCCAACGCCAAGGCGGGCCAGCCCAGCGGCATCACCCTCAAGATCAACAACCTGGTGGACAGAGACCTCATCAACCGCCTCTATGCCGCCGGCCAGGCCGGGGTGCCCATCCAGATGATCATCCGCGGCATGTGTGCCCTGCGTCCCGGGGTACCTGGCCTGAGCGACAACATCCAGGTCATCAGCATCATAGACCGCTTCCTCGAGCACCCCCGGGTGATGGTGTTCCACAACAAGGGCAACCCCCAGCTGTTCATCTCCAGCGCCGACTGGATGAGCCGCAACATCGACGGCCGGATCGAGGTGGGCACCCCCATCTACGACGAGCGGCTGAAACAACGCATCCTGGACATCCTCGAGCTGCAGCTGAGCGACACCTGCAAGGCGCGGGTCATCGATGCCGATCAGAAGAACGAATACGTGAAGCGGGGCAACCGCCGCAAGGTTCGCTCCCAGGTTGCGATTTACGACTATCTCAAACGTATCGAGTCAAACAATGGACAATAGTCTGTACGCCGCTGTCGATCTGGGGTCGAACAGCTTCCACATGGTCATCGCCCGCCTCAACGAGGGGCGGATGCAGATCGTCGATCGCATCAAGGAGCGGGTTCGCCTCGCCGAGGGGATGGATGAGCAGCGCCGCATGTCGGCGGAGGCCATGGCCCGGGGGCTCGACTGCCTCGCCCTGTTCGCCGAGCGCCTCACCAACATCAAGCCGGATCAGATCCGCATCGCCGGCACCTACACCCTTCGCCGCGCCAGCAACGCCCGGGACTTCGTGCGCGAGGCGGCCGAGGTGCTCAACCACCCCATCGAGATCATCAGCGGCCAGGAAGAGGCGCGCCTCATCTATCAGGGGGTCGCCCATACCCAGCACATCGAAGGCCAGGTGCTGGTGGTGGACATCGGCGGCGGCAGCACCGAGCTGATTATTGGCGAGGGCTTCGAACCCAAGGCCCTCACCAGCCGCAAGATGGGGTGCGTCAGCTTCACCCAGAGCTTCTTTGCCAACGGCAAGCTGAGCGAGAAGGCCTTCAATAGCGCCGTGCTGGAGGCGCAGCACCAGCTCGCCCCCATCATCAACCAGTACCGCAAGCTGGGCTGGCAGAGCTGTCTCGGCAGCTCGGGCTCCATTCGCACCGTGCGCGACGTCTTGCAGGGGGAGGAGTGGACGGATGGCGCCATCACCCTGGCGGGTCTGGAGCGGCTGAAAGAAGAGATGCTCAGGCACAAGCGGGTCGACCAGCTCAAACTCGCCGGCCTCACCGAGGAGCGCCAGGGAGTCTTTGCCGCCGCCGTGGCCATACTGCTCGGGCTCTTCACCTCATTGCCCATCGAGCGGATGGAGTACTCCGACGGCGCCCTGCGCGAGGGGCTGCTCTATGAGTTCGAGGAGCGGCTGCAGCACCACGACATTCGCGAGCGCACCGCGCTGGCCCTCAGCTCCCACTACCACATCGACAAGCGCCAGGCCACCCGGGTGGAGCGGAGCGTCCTCGATCTGTTCGACGCCCTGAGCGATCCCTGGGAGATGCCCATCGAGCCCTATCGCGCCATCCTCGGCTGGGCGGCGCGGCTGCACGAGATCGGCCTTGCCATCAACTACAGCGGCATCCATCGCCACTCCGCCTACATCCTGCAGAACACGGATCTGCCCGGTTTCAACCAGGACGATCAGGCCCTGCTGGCGGCCCTGGTGCGCTTCCAGCGCAAGGGGCTCAAGCTCTCGGAGCTGCCCGCCCTGCCCAACCACGACGAGCAGACGGTGCTGCGCTGCATCCGCATCCTGCGCCTCGCGGTGGCGGCCCACCACAGGCGCCAGGACAACCTGTTGCCGGAGTGGCGGGTGCAGGCCGCCGGGGATCAGCTGGTGGTCACCCTGCCCACCGACTGGTGCGAGGAGAACCGCCTGCTGATCCAGAACCTGGAGAAGGAGCACCGCTATTGCCAGGAGCAGGGCTGGCCCCTGCTGTTCCAGCTCGGGTGATCGTTCACCTCAAACGAAAGAAGGCAGCCGATGGCTGCCTTCTTGCTTTCTGTCGTTGTCACTGCAGCTCGGGCAGCAGCCACTTGGCGATTTCGAAATAGATGATGAGGCCGGTGCCGTCCACCAGGGTAGAGATGAAGGGGGCAGAGACCACGGCCGGATCGATGCGCAGGCGACGCAGCACCATGGGGATGATGGAGGCGACCGCGGCGCTCCAGAGCACGATGGCAATGATGGTCAGGGTGACCACCATGCCGATCTGGGGACCCACCCCCAGGCTCCAGGCCCGTACCCAGGCGGCCAACGCAATGGCGGCCGAGATGAGCAGGCCGGTGGAGAGCTCCTTTCTCAGCACCGTGCCGAGGTTCTTCAGGCTCACCTCCCCCACCGCCATGGCCCGCACGATCGTGGTGGTGATCTGGGTGCCGCTGTTGCCGCCGGTGCCGATGAGCAGGGGGATGAAGAAGGCCAGGGCGATGGCCGCCTCCAGCTGCTCCTCGAAGGCCCGCAGCACTGTCCCCGTGTAGGCCTCCGCTACGAACAGGATGAGCAGCCAGCCCACCCGCTTGCGCCACAGCTGCCAGGGAGTGGCCTGCAGATAGGGGGTATCCAGGGGGGATGAGCCCCCCTGCAACTCCGCATCCTCGGTGGATTCGAGCTCCAGGATGTCGGCGGCGTCATCCACGTGGAAGACCCCCACCAGGCGCCCCTGATCCTCCACCGGCAGGGTCGAGATGTCGCGATCGATCAGCAGGCGGGCGGCCAGCTCCTGATCCGCCCGGGCGTTGATCCGCACCGCCTCCCGCTCCATCAGCTCGCTCACCGGTCGCAGGGGATCGGCGATGAGCAGGGACTTGAGGGAGACGCTGCCGAGCAGGCGCCGCTCGCCGTCGACCACATAGAGGTGCTGAAACAGCTGGGCCTTGTCCCAGGCGTCGTGGATCCGCCGCTTGGCGCTCTCCACCGTGGTGCCCTGGTCGACGGCCAGGTATTCGTGGCGCATGTTGGCACCGACCGACTCGCTCGGCCAATCGAGCAGGGCATCGTAGATGGCCTGCGCCTGGGTCGGGAAGCGGGCCAGCAGCCTGGTGCGATCCTGGGCACCCAGCTTGCGCAGGATGGCCACCATATCGCGCCGGGGAATGGCCTCCTGCAGCACGCCCACTATGCTGCCATGCAGGCGCAGCAGCAGCTGGCCCGCGCTCTCCGCCGACAGGGAGGCGAGCAGGGCGGCTCCTCGCGGCGCAGGGAGAGTATCGAAGACGCAGTTGAGCTCTTCCGGGCGCAGGGTCAGCAGTTGATCGGCCCGCTGCACCGGGTCCAGGTTGTGGTCGAGCCAGCCCTGCAGGGCGGCGAGATCGAGCAGTTGATGACGGTTGAGCAGGGTGTGTGTTTTCTTCATCACAGATATCCTCATGTGATTTCAGGCAGGGCCTGAAGGCAACCGGCTCGCACCGGTCGCTGTCGACAAGAAAACAGCAATTTGATTGACGAGTAACAGGCAGGAAATGACGCCGTCCGGCGTGTTTTCATCCCCACGTACCAGCTTTAGCACTGCATAACGTATCCGGCATGCCGGAAGCCACTTGGGTTGACACCTTAATCCGATGAAAACTGTCCTGATCTTGGGCGTCTCTGGACGTCGTGAGATCAGTGGCCTGTGTTTATGCAGGAGCCTCGCCTAACGAGATGCTGCGAAAAATGCGCGCCACCTGGGTGGTGCGGGCGGCATCATCTGTCCGGGGCCTCCCCGAGTCAAGGCCATTGGGCTGCTGGCAACGGGTTGTTACAAATTGGGCGGGAAGCGGGCCGTCCATGAAAAGAACGCTCCCCCGGGCCTGGGCCACGGGGGAGCGGGCGATCAACGGGTAGATATCAGCGGATATAGTCGAACAGGGTCAGCTTGCTTATCTTGCTGAAGGCGAGCTGGGAGGCGCTCATGGCCGCGTCCTCCTTGGAGAGCGCCGCAATCACCTCGTACATGTCCGCCTCGGAGACCTTGGCCCTCGCCTGCTGGTTCAGGGTGCTGAGCCCGTCGTTCGACCCCATCACCTGCTCCAGGCTGTTCATCCGGCCACCCAGCTCGCCGAGCCCCCTGTCTATCTTGGTTCTGGCGTTGTTCATGTGGGTGGTGGCATCCGCCACCGCCAGCTGGAAACCGTCCGCCGAGAGGCTGGGGTCGCGCAGGGCGGTGAGGAAGTCGGACATGCCGTTGAGCACGCTGTCGTTCTTCGGCTTGTCCAGCACGAAGGTCTGATCCGCCCCCCCTGCCGGCAGGTCCAGGGTCAGCTCCAGCCCGTTGAAGGTGATCTTGTTGCCCGCGCTGTAGTCCCCGTCCTGGATCAGGCCACCGCCGCTGTCCCGGATCTCGTACCTGTCCGGCGGGCCCACCTGAGTGCTCACGGTGAACGAATTGCTGGCAAGAGACGAGTCGTAATTGTTGCGATAGAAGCTCTCGAAATTTCCCTGATCCCCCACCCCTACCTTGATGTTGGCGCTGGTGCCACTGGCGGTGCGCCGGGTCGCCACCATCTCGAACAGATCGAAGCCGGAGTCATTGGCCGGGATCTGCACCGTGGAGGAGACCTGGATGCTGCGCTGCCCGGTGTCCCCCTGGAATACATAGTTGCCGCTCGCATCTTTCACGAAGGGCTGGGTCTTGCTCTGGTTGCCGCCGAAGATGAACTCCCCCTGGGAGTTCTTGCTGTTCATCAGATCGAACATCTGCTTCTGCAGCCCCTCCAGTTCGCTCGCGATGGCGTTGCGCTCCTCCGAGCCCATGGCCGAGCTGTTGGCCTTCTGGATCAGGGTCTGGGCGCTCAGCATGGCGTTGTTGAGGGAGGTGAGCACAGTCTCCTCGTGACCCAGGCTGTTCTCCAGCAGGCTGCCGTTGACGCCGTACTGCTTGAAGAGATCGATCTCCTTGGTCAGCGCCAGCTTCTGGCTCATGCCGGAGGGATCCTCCCCCGCCCGGGAGAACTTGTCCCCCGAGATCAGCTGCTCATAGGCGGTATTCTGGCGCTCGCTCACCTTGCTCATGGAGGACAGGTTGCGGTCATAGATCATGTTGGTGGTGATGCGCATGACTTACCTCACGGAAGACAACAGGGTATCGAAGATGGTCTTGGCGGTATTGACTATCTGGGCCGAGGCGGCATAGGACTGCTGGAAGCGGATGAGGTTGGCCGCTTCCTCCTCCAGGTTGACCCCGGAGACGCTCTCGAAGATGGCGGTGCTCTGGGTCAGCTTGGCCTCATTGGCCTGCAGCAGGGTCTTGGCCTGGCTGGCCTTGTTGCCCACCCCGGTCACCAGGGCGCTGTAGGCGTCGTTGAAGGTCATCTTGTCGTTGCTGGTGGCGGCGTTGTTGTTCTTGCGCACCAACTCCTTGTTCTGCAGCTCCGCCAGCGCCAGCCCGTTGCCGTTGTCGGCAAAGCCATCCTTGTTGTAGCTCAGGGTGAAGCTGTCGCTGGCCTCCACCTTGCCGGTGATGCTGAAGTCGTAGCCCGGGGTCAGGGCCGGCACTATGGGTGTGCCCAGCGGCAGTTCGAGGGCGGACATCAGGTTCTGCCCCTTGGTGGAGGCGGGGGCCACCCCGAGCAGGTTGTTGTTCTTGTCATAGACCTCGTAGTTGCCGCTGCCGTCGATCTTGATGACCTGGGGAGCGCTCGGGTCCAGGGTATTGGTGCCAAAGCCCGACCCCGTGCCTGTGTTGTAGACGCTGTTGACCTTGATCTCGCCCGAGCCCAGGTTCTGGGAATGCTTGTCCGCCTTGATGGGGGATGCCAGCGCAATGTCTTCTGGCCGGGTGGCGGCCTGCGCCATGCCGGCGGCGGCGTGCTTGGTGGGTTGCAGCACTATCTTGTCGCCCCCGACCGGGGTGCCGGACAGGTCGATCTCGATGCCGTGCCCGGCCACCTCGAACTTGGCGGGGGGCGTGGTGCCGGTCGCCACCGCAGTCCGCTGGCCTGAGCCGTCGATGGAGAAGACCTCATAATCGGTGCCGTTGCTGAACTGCACCTCGTAATCGAAGGTGGTCACTTCCGAGCCCTTGCCGGGCACGAAGTTGACGCTGGCCGCCCCGCTGCCCTGGTTGCCGGCATAGGGGAGCCCCTGGCTCCCCTTGAGGGAGAAGAGATCCCCTCCCAGCTCGTTGTCCAGATCCATGCCGAGGCGGTTCTGCTGGTTCATGGCATCGGCCATGGCGACCGCCAGCTGGCCCAGCTCCCGCTTGGCGGGCTCCAGATCGTTGCGCGCCGTGAAGAGGCCGCCGATGGCGCCCCCCAGATCCTTGTCATTGATGTTGGCCTGGTTGGCCCCCAGGGTGAGCTGCAGCCTCGCATCCCGGGAGTCCGGGCTGCCCGGCACCACCTTGAACTGGGCCACGCCGCCGTCCAGCACCAGGGAGTGCCCCGTGCTCATGTTGACCAGCATGCTGCCGTTGGGCTGGGTCACGGTGCGGATCTCCATCTTCTCGGAGAGCTGGCGGATCGCCTCGTCACGCTGATCGAACAGCATCAGGTTCTCTTCCGGCGAGCCCTGGGTGCGCACTATGGCCTGGTTCAGATCGTTGATGCTGTTGAGCAAGCTGTTCACCCTGTCCGTCTCGTCCCCTATGGTGGCGTTGATGGTGTCGCTCTGCTTGTCGAGCTGGGCGGAGAGGGTGTGGAATCTGTCCACCATGCCGCTGAGCTCGCTCAGGGTGGTCTTGCGCCCCCCCACTTCCGCCGGCGATTCGTTGGCGGTGTGGAAGGCCTTGAAGTAGGAGGTGATGGTGGTGCCCACGCTGTTGCTGGCATCCCCCAGCAGGCTGTCGAGCTGGAACAGCTGATCGTAGCGCGAGCCTGCGGCATGGTAGGCGGAGGTATCCCGGCGCACCTCAGCCTGGGCGTAGGCGTTGATGACTCGCTCGCTCACCATGTCGCCCGTGCCCAATCCGACGGAATTGGTGTAGATCAGGGTGCGTTCACGTACATAGCCCTGGCTGTTGACGTTCACTATGTTGTTACTGGTGGTCTGCAGCAGTCGCTGCTGGGCCAATACACCCGAAGTCCCGATTCCAAGCAGATCGCTTGCCATAGCTTACAGCTCCATCTCTGTGTTCCTGGTCGCAGCGTTGCCGGGCATCGAGTAGCCGGCGATGGCATCACTGCGCAACACTTGTTTAAGTTTGCTGGCGTACTGGGGATCGGTGGCATAACCGGCCTGCTGCAGCGCCTCGAAATAGCGATCCGGGCTGTCCACCTTGGCCAGCGCCCCCTTGTAGCGACTCCCCGAGGTCAGGAAGTCCACATAGTCGTTGAAGCTCTCTTCAAACGACTCGTAGGAGCGGAACGCCGCCTTCTGGCGCGACGCCACCCCTTGCTCGTACTCCAGGGTGCTCACCACGGCCTTGGGTCCTTCCCAGCGGGGATCGGCCTTGATGCCGAACAGGTTGTGGCTCATCTGCCCCTCCCCATCCTTGATCACCCGCTTGCCCCAGCCGCTCTCAAGAGCGGCCTGGGCCACCAGCACCGCCGGGCTCAGTCCCAGCTTGTCCGCCGCCTTCTTGGCCAGCGGCATCAGGCGCTCGACGAACTCCTCCGGACTGTCGAACACCTTGGCGCTCTCATCCAGGGCCGAGGCCCGCGGGCTGCTGCCCATGGGCGGCACGGTGCGATGGGGGCGTCTGGGCAGGTTCAACGAGGACTCGGCCCCATTCAGTCCACCCTTCATCTCGCTCTTCATTTCGTTATCAGCAAAATCTTTGCCAACTTTGGAGGCGGCGATCAGATCGTTGGAGGCGCTGGGGGCTTCATAAGGCTTGTAGACCCGCTCGGTGCGCTGGGGCAGCTTGAGCACCCGGCCGTCGTTATGGGTGAAGGTCTTCTCGGGGGAGAACTGTTTTGCCACCATCTCGGCGATGCCAAGGCCCCCCTTGCTCGACATGTCGGAGACCCGCTGCTCGTCCAGCATCCCCTCGTAGAACTGGGTGTAACTGCTGTTCATAGGGTTATCTTGGGTCAGCACCGAGTTGGCCTGGCGCATGCCCTTGAACAGGGTCTGGGTGAAGATGGACTCGAACTGGCGGGCTGCCGCCATCAGCGCCTCTTGCTTCCCTTCCTTGCTGTGGCTCATCTGGCGCAGCTTGTCCAGATTCTGAACGTCCTGCACCATGCCAAGATTGATACCACTCTGGGTGTCGAACTCTGCCATAACCTTCCTCTTTGCCGCCCGTGGCAACCTCTTGCCGCTCAAGAAATGACTGTTTTACCTGTTGGCTCTCCAGGCCGGCTGCTGCGCCAGCCCGGAGATTCGCCGAGACAGCCCGTTACAAGATGACCAGCTGCCCCTGAATGGCCCCCGCCTGCTGCAGGGCCTCCAGGATCGCCATCAGATCCCCCGGCGCTATCCCCACCTGATTCACCGCCCGCACCAGGTCATCCAGGGTCGCCCCGGTGTCGAGCTTGAACATACGCCCCGGATCCTGCTGCACGTTGATGGTGGAGTTGTTGGTGACCGCGGTCTCTCCCCCCGCCAGCGGATTGGGCTGGGAGACCTGCTGGTTCTCGGCGATGGTGACCGTCAGGCCCCCATGGCTGATGGCGGCGGGCCTCAGCTTGACCTCGCTGCCGATGACTATGGTGCCGGTGCGCGAGTTGACGATGATCTTGGCGGACTCGGTGGCCGGATCCACCTCCAGGTTTTCGATGGTCGCGAGGTAGGCGACCCGCTGACTCGGATCCCGCGGCGCGAATACCTTGATGGAGGTGGCGTCCAGGGCCTGGGCCGTGTTGGGGCCTACCAGATCATTGACCACGTCGGCCACCCGGCGGGCCGTGGTGAAGTCGGGCCGGTTCAGGTTGAAGGTGATGGTATCCCCCTGGGAGAAGGAGTTCGGCACTTCACGCTCCACGGTCGCCCCGTTGGCGATGCGCCCCACTGTGGGGGTATTGACCACCACCTTGGAGCCATCCGCCCCCTCGGCCCCGAGCCCACCGACCACCAGGCTGCCCTGGGCCACCGCATAGACGCGGCCGTCCAGCCCCTTGAGGAAGGTCTGGAGCAGGGTGCCGCCCCGCAGGCTCTTCGCCTCGCCGATGGCGGAGACGGTGACGTCTATGGTCTGGCCCGGCTTGGAGAAGGGGGGCAGATCGGCGTGGATGGCCACGGGCGCCACGTCCTTGATCTTGGGTTTGATGTTGTCCGGCACCTTGATGCCGAAGTTGTTGAGCATGGTCCTGAAGGTCTGCTCGGTGAAGGCGTTGTTCTTCTCGCCCGTCCCGGGCAGGCCCACTACCAGACCGTAGCCGATCAACTGGTTGCTGCGCACCCCTTCCACCGAGCTGAGATCCTTGATGCGGGAGGCGTGCGCCAGCCCGAGCGGCAAGATACAGCACAGCAGGCCAAGCAAACGGAGTCGGTTCATGACATCTCCTGACTAAACCATTCCGGCCCCGGGTCGCCACTGACGACCCGGGGCCCGAGTATTAAATGGGCCACCAGGGGCCGTTGAAGAAGCTGGTCAGCCACCCCTGTTCCTGGGTGTTGGCCAGATCGCCGGTGCCGCCGTAATGGATGCGCGCATTGGCGACCCGCTGGGACGAGACGCTGTTCTCCGAACTCACGTCCTCCGGGCGCACCAGGCCGGTGATGCGAATGTATTCGTTGCCGTTGTTGAGCATGATCCACTTCTCGCCGCGCACCAGCAGGTTGCCGTTCGGCAATACCTTGACCACGCTGACCGAGATGTTGCCCTGCAGGCTGTTGCTCTGATCCGCCTTGGCCTGGCCCTTGAACGCACTGCTCTGGCCGATGGAGGCCGACAAGTCATAGGGGCTCGCCGTCACCGGCACCCCGCCCAGGGTGACGGGCTCCAGCTCCATCTTGTTGTCCTTGCCGCTCTGGGTATTGGCCTTCTTCGACGCCGAGGTCGACTCCGCCAGCTCTATGGTGATGATGTCACCTACCCTATGGGCCTTGATGTCCGAGTAGATGCCGTTGACCTGCTCGGGCTGGAAGATGGCCCCGGTCGGGCGCACCGACACTGGCTCCGACTCGCCATACACGGGGGCAAATTCGGGGTCGTCGGGTCTGGCGGTATTGGGGGTGCTGGTACAGCCTGCCAGTGTCAGCAGGCCCAGCATCCATAGGGCTTTCATCATGGCTCTCCTTTCATCAGGTCCGCTGGGTCAGGAAGGACATCATGGAGTCTACTGCCGAGATGACCTTGGAGTTCATCTCGTAGACCCGCTGGGCCTGGATCAGGTTCACCAGCTCCTCGGTCACGTTGACGTTGGAGGTCTCCAGCATGCCCTGCTTGATCACCCCCAGTCCGTCCGCACCTGCCGTCCCCTGAATGGGGGCGCCGCTTGACTGGGTCTCGAGGAACAAGTTCTCCCCCATGGGTTGCAGGCCGGTCGGGTTGACGAAGTCGGTGGTGTTGATCTGGCCCACCACCTGGGACTGGCCATCCCCCTTGAGCTGGACGGAGACCTGGCCATCCTCCCCCACGGTCACGCTCTGGGCGTTCTCGGGGATCTGGATCTCCGGCTGCAGCGGGTAGCCGTTGCCCGGGGTGACTATGGTGCCCTCGTCATTGAGGGTGAACTGGCCGTTGCGGGTGTAGGCCGCGCTGCCGTCCGGCAGCTGGATCTCGAAGTAGCCGCGGCCGCTTATCATCAAGTCCAGGGAGTTGTCCGTGGTCTGGACGTTGCCCTGGCTGTGGTTTTTCTGGGTGGCGACCACCTTGGCCCCCGCCCCCAGCATCAGGCCGGAGGGCAGCTCGGTATCCGCCGAGGAGCGGCCACCTGGCTGGTTGATGTTCTGATAGAGCAGATCCTCGAAGATGGCGCGGGCCTTCTTGTAACCTACGGTGCTGGCGTTCGCCAGGTTGTTCGAGGTGACCGAAATATTGGTCTGCTGGGCATCGAGGCCGGTCTTGCTGATCCAGAGTGCAGGATTCATTTAATGCTCCTTGATTAGCTGATACGCAGCAGCTGGGTTTGGGCCTCGTCATTCTCCTCGGCGGTCTTCATGATCTTGACCTGAGTTTCGAACTGACGTTGCAAACGAATAAGGTTGGTCATCTCGTCGACCACGTTGACGTTGCTCCCCTCGAGGGAGCCAGCCAGCAGGCCGACCTCGGCAGAGGCGGCTTCCTTCTGGCCATCCTTGCGGCGAAACAGGCCATCCTGCCCCTTCTCCACCGCATCGCTCGGGGGATTAACCAGCTTGATGCGCTGGAAATCCTCCGGCAGGTTGGCGGCGGCTCCCTCGGGACGACCGCTGATGGTGCCATCCCGGTTGATCTCTATCTTCTCCATGGGCAGGGGCAGCACTATGGGCTGGCCTGCGTCATCCACCACGTTGAGCCCGGTGGAGGTCTGCAGATTGCCGGTGGCATTGAGCTGCAGGTTGCCCATGCGGGTATAGGCCTCTGTCCCATTGGGATCCTGCACCGCAATCCAGCCCGGGCCGTCGACGGCGACGTCAAGATCCCGCCCCGTGGTCTGCAGCAGACCGTGCTGCAGGTTTTGACCCGGCCGCTCCGTCATGGCGAACACCCGGGACGGCAGCCCTTCGCCAAACGCCTGCATGCTGCGCGCCTGCTCGAAGTCAGACTTGAAGCCGATGGTGTTGGCGTTGGCCAGGTTGTTGCCACGCACAGCCAGGCTGTTCATGTTCTCCTTGGCCCCGGACATGGCGATATAAAGCAGGTGATCCATGGGATCCTCCGTCAAACAGATGACTCTCGCAGGACAACTGCAAATTGAGTGCCAAGAGATATGGGAAGGGTGAAACAGCGGAGGAAAAAGCGACGCATCGGAAACGACAAGGGGCGCATGAGCGCCCCTTGTCACCGCGAAAAGACTTAGCGGATCTGCAGTATGTTCTGCTGCAGTGAGCTGTTCACTTCCAGGGAGCGGGAGTTCGCCTGGAAGTTGCGCTGGGCGGTGATGAGGTCCACCAGCTCTGTGGTCAAGTCCACGTTGGACTGCTCCAGGGCCGACGACTTGATGGAGCCGAAGGTGCCGGAGTTCGGGGTGCCCGGCAGGGCATCGCCGGAGAGCAGGGACTGGCGCCAGGAGGTGTCCCCCACCTGGGTCAGTCCCTGGGAGTTGGCGAACTTGGCCATGGCCACCATGGCTACCTTGACGGTGGTGGCGTTGCTGTAGGTCGCCGAGACTATGCCGTCCGCCCCGATCTCGACCTTGGTCAGCCGGCCGACGGTGGAGCCATCCTGGGTCAATTTGTTGACCTCGAACGGCGAGGCGTACTGGGTCACGGTGCCGAGCTTGAGCTCTATATCCTGGGTGCCATCGGCGCCATTGGTGATGATGCCGGCGCCCGGGGTGCCCAGCGGCTCGGTCTTGATGATGGCCGGCGTGGTGGGGGTCTGCATCTTGCCGGAGGCATCGAAGGTGACGCGGGCGCTCAGGGGGGCCTGGCTGACACCTGTGGCCATGGTGGTGGCAGTGCCGCCCACGACGTCGATGGGCTTGTCCCCTTCATACATGTACATGCGCCAGGCCGTCGGGCTCGCAGGCTGGGTCAGGTTCGCGGGATCCGCTTCCTTGACGAAGTACTGGGTGATGGTGTGCGGCTCCCCCAGGGAGTCGTAGATCACGACGGAAGTAGAGGAGGAGTAGGTGCTCGAATCCTTGGGATCGAACTTGGAGGCATCGGCGGCGCCATTGCCCGCCGCCAACGGCGAGGCGGTGGACGGCAGGTTGAAGCTTGCCTCTATCTTGGAGGTCTGGACCGGCTCGCCGGCCCTGTCCGGGATCTGGATGGGCTTGGTGGCGTTGATGCTCACCGCCTTGGGGGTGCCGTCGGCGTTGATCTCGTACCCCTGCAGGTAACCGCCGGAGTTGCTGACCATGTAGCTGCTTTCGTTGAGCTTGAAGGCGCCGGAGCGGGTGTAGCTGCGATCCAGGTTGGTCAGGCCATCGGAAGTCACGAAGAAGCCGTTGCCCTGGATGGCGAGATCCAGCGCGTTGTTGGTGAATTGCAGCGCCCCCTGGTGGAACTGCTGCGCCACCGCCCCCGTCGCCACCCCGTTGCCGACCTGGGTCTTGGCGTTGACGAAGATGGAGTTGGCGTAGACGTCGGCGAACTCGGCGCGGGACTCCTTGAAGCCGGTGGTGTTGACGTTGGCAATGTTGTTCGCGGTGACGTTCAGGTCTTTTTGAGCCGCATTGATGCCGCTGAGGGCATTGTTGAATGACATGTCTTTCTCCTTAGATCACTGCGTTAGAGGTCGAGGTCGGCGTCGTGGTCGACTTGCCGCTCGTCCCGCCAATTTCCAATACATCGGTCAGATAGATGCCACCCAGTCCCTTGAGCTTGAGGGTGCTGGGGTTGGTACTGGTACCCAGCGTGACGCTCTCCACCTTGGCATAGGTGAGGGCCGGCACGCTCTCGGACTTGCCATTGACGGTGGCGTGCGCCTCTATCGAATACTTCCCGCTCTTGGCGGCATTGCCCGACTTGTCCTTGCCATCCCACTCGAAGGCCACGTTCCCCTTCTGATCCCCTTCGATGGAGAACTCCTTGATCACCTGACCGCTTTCGTCCTTCACCGTCACCTTGACGTTGCTGCCACCGTCCCCGGTGGCGATGACGCCGGAGAGGGTGCTCCCCTTCTCCAGATAACCGGTGTTGGAGGGAATGAGCACGTTCTGGCCCACCAGGGCCGAGGCCTGCAGCGCCTGGCTGGAGGTCATCAGGCTGTTGAGGCTCTCCATCTGGGTGGAGAGGCTGCTGATCCCCTGGGACGTCGACATCGAGGTCATCTGGGAGAGCATCTGGGCGTTGTCCACCGGCTTGAACGGATCCTGGTAGGAGAGCTGCATAGTCAGCAGCTTCAGGAAGGACTCCTGGTCCAGCTCCTTCTTCTGGGTCGTGGTGTTGGTGGTATTGGTCTGGGCGGACGACGTCCGGTTGACCCCCAGCAGGCTGTCATAGGTATCTGCCACTTAGGATTCCCCCTCTGTCCGGGTTTGCCGGGCGCCGTACGGGTCGAACCCATGGTCGCGGCCATGCAGGCCGTCACTGATCACTGTCATCCGGGTTCACCTCTATCAGGACTTGCCGAGGCCGAGCGTCTGCTGCAGCATCTTCTTCGCCGCATCCGCCACCTGGACGTTGGTCTGGTAACTGCGCGACGCCGCTATCATGTCCGCCATCTCCTCCACCATGTTGACGTTGGGCTTGAAGATGAAGCCATCCTTGTCCGCCATGGGGTGGTTGGGGTTGTACTCCTTGAGCAGCGGCGCATCGCTCTCGACTATGCCCTTCACATCCACCCCCACCGAGGCCTGCTTGTCCGACATGGCCTGATCCAGCTGGGCGGCAAAGACTGGCCGCCTGGCATGGTAAGTTTTTTCCACGCTGGAGCTGACGCTGTCGGCGTTGGCCATGTTGCTGGCCACCGTATTGAGGCGGACGGACTGCGCGCTCATGGCAGAGCCTGCAATGTCAAAGACCTTGAACAAACTCATTACTGATCTCCTTTCAACGCCTTGAGCAGGCCGCTTATCTTGCCATTCATGAATTCGAGGGAGGCCTGGTACTCGAGGCTGTTGCGCAGGAACTCGCTGCGCTCCTGCTGCACATCCACCGTATTGCCGTCACCTGTATCTGGTTGCAGGGGGTTGCGATACTGGGTCGACCCGGGGGCATCCATCTGCAAGGCGAAATGCTTCTCGCTGGTGGTGGACAGCCCGAACCCTTGCTGGCTCTGGGCATCCTGCAACGCCTGGGAGAAGTTGATGTCACGGGCCTTGAAGCCCGGCGTATCTGCGTTGGCGATGTTGCTCGATAGCACCTCCGCACGCTTGGCGCGAACGCTCAGCGTGTACTGGTGAACACCGAATGCCTTGTCGAATGAAATTGCCATAGCGCACCTCCTGCTTCACGAATGTTTAGCAAGAGGTGTGCCAAAGAGGGACGAGGGGGGAGTTATTTGACCTTGTAGACGATGCCGGGGTTGCAGCGGATCATCTCGAACTTGTCGGTGAGGCCCGCCAGGGACTCCGAGGCCCCCAGCATCAGATAGCCGCCAGGATTGAGGCTGCTGGCAAACTGGTTGAGGATCTTGGACTTCACCTCTGGCGCAAAGTAGATGAGCACGTTGCGACAGAAGATGATGTCAAACTTGCCGAGCAGGCTGTAGCTCTCCAGCAGGTTCAGGGGCCGGAAGCTGGTCAATTTTCTGACACGCTCCGATACCCGCATCTTGTTGTCGCCGCAGGGCTCAAAGAACAGCCGCTTGCGCTCGGGTGACAGGCCGCGAGCCAGTGCCAGGCTGTCATAGACCCCTTCCTTGCACTGGTTGAGCATGGTGCTGGAGATGTCGGTCCCCACTATCTGCACCCCGCCCGGCAAGGTGCCGGGGCGTTTGACCTGCTGCTCCAGCGCCGTCATGGCGATGGAGTAAGGCTCCTGCCCGGAGGAGGAGGCCGCAGACCAGATCTTGATGGGACGACCACTCTTGCCGAGCTCGGGGAAGATCTTGTCGCTCAGCAGCTGGAACGGGTAGGTATCGCGAAACCACAGGGTTTCATTGGTGGTCATGGCATCGACCACGGCCATCTTGAGCTCCCGCTCGCGCACGTTCATCGCCCGGGTCACCAGTTCAGACAGACTCTCGATACCAAACTGAGTCATCAAGGGCGACAGACGGCTCTTGACCAGATACTGTTTGTTGTCACCCAGCACTATGCCGCTCTGCTGCGCCAGAAAATTGCTGAATTGCCTGTATAAGTCGTCCGAAAGTGTCTTCATGCAGTTGTTCTTCTTTATTAGAGGGCGCCTTGTACGGCCTTGGCCAACTCATCAGGCTGGAATTTGGCAATGAAGTTGTTCGCACCAACTTTCTGCACCATGGCCTGATTGAACACCCCACTGAGGGATGTGTGCAGGATAACATGCAAATCCTTGAGGTTGGGATTGTTGCGGATCTCGGCGGTGAAGGTGTAGCCATCCATCTCCGGCATCTCGATGTCGGAGATGACCAGGGCAATCTGATCGAGGATGGGGCCCTGCTTGGCCATCTCCAGCAACATGTTGAGGGCCTCCCGTCCATCCTTGGCCAGCACGCACTGCACCCCGATGGCCTCCAGCGCCCGCTGTACCTGCTTGCGCGCCACCGAAGAGTCGTCGGCGACCAGCACAGGACGGCCGTGGGGGTTGCGCTCCACGCTGGCTTCCACCAGCTCGGCACTCACCTCGGTGGAGACCGGCGAGATCTCGTTGAGAATGCGCTCCACGTCCAGGATCTCCACCAGCTCGCCATCCACCTCGGTCACCGCCGTCATGTAGTTGATGCGACCGGCGCCCTTGGGGGGCGGCAGGATGGACTCCCAGTTCATGTTGATGATGCGCTCGACCGAATGGACCAGGAACCCCTGAACGGATCTGTTGTACTCGGAGATGATGATGAAGCACTTGGAGATGTCCTGGATGGGGCGCTTGCCCATCGCCATGCTGAGATCGATCACCGAGATGGTCTGGCCGCGAATGTGCGCCACACCGCGTATGCAGGAGTTGAGCTTGGGCATGACGGTCAAGGGAGGGCACTGCAGCACCTCACGTACCTTGAATACGTTGATGCCAAATCTTTGACGTCCGTTGAGACGAAACAGCAGCAGCTCCAACCGGTTTTGTCCCACCAGCTGGGTCCGTTGGTTGACCGAGTCCAGAATACTCGCCATAAACACTCCCTAAAAAACGCTTGGCACTGATCGTGCATGTTGTGTGTGCATGCACATTGGCTTGCATCAGACTATCGATGTCTCGACAACCGAAATCTGCAGCAAGCATAGTTAACTGCGATGGTGTACGTGAACAACTTATCGACCGGTAAGCAAAAATGATTAATAGACTTTTCCTCATCTTACTGCCGTTTTGCAGCCTCTCTCACGCCATGGCATCCGAGGTGACCGACTATCTGCAGGAGCAGGCACAGACATTCGTCCTCGACCAGCTGGATGTCCCCCTCGATGCCCAGGCCGAGGTGACCGCCGGTACCATAGATGAGCGCCTCCCCCTGAACCACTGCGAAGAGGGGCTGACTATCTCCCTCCCGGCCAAGATGGAGATACGCCGCAACACCACCGTCTACCTCAAGTGCGAGGGAGACAAACCCTGGGATCTCTATCTCCCGGTGCGGGTCAGCATCCAGAAACCCTATGTGACCGTCGCGGCTCCCGTGGCCAAGGGAGACATACTGAGCGAGTCCATGCTGACCCTGGCCTACCAGGATCAGACCCTGATCCGCGGTGACTATCTCACCGACCCCGCCGCCCTCATCGGGGTGCGCAGCAAGCGTGAACTCAAGCCAGGCCAGCCAATCAGGCTGACTCAGGTCTGCGTGGTCTGCAAGGGGGACCAGGTCACCCTGAGTGCGGAAAACAGCAGCATGCAGATCAAAACCATGGCCCGAGCCTTGCAAGATGGCAGCTTCGGAGACATGATCAGGCTCGTCAACATTCGTTCGGGCAGAGCGGTGCAGGGCCAGGTGAGTGCCGTCGGCTCTGTGGTGGTCACATTCTGACTGTTTTATTAATGCAGCAATTTTTTTCTAAAGTTCTGACCGCCGTCACCGATAAACAGGTAAGCGAACAGCAAAGCAGACGAAGGTAAACCGTATGGCTATCAACAATATCAACAACTTGGCAAACAGCCGGTTGCAAAACAGTGGGACCAGTCAAGGTGTAGCCACCAAGTCCGCGACCTCTGCCGAGAGCAATCGTGCGGCGACCGTCAAGACCGACTCTGTCTCCTTGACCAGTGAGGCGCAGCAATTGCAACAGATGCAGAAGACCCTCAACACCGCCTCCACCGGTAACGAGAGCCGCGTCGAAAGCCTGAAGAAGGCCGTGGCCAGTGGGGAATACAAGGTCAACAGCGAAGCCGTGGCCAGGAAGATGTTCAGCTTCGAAGCGGATCTGGACAAACGACTGGGATGATGGAACTGCCTTCGCTGCTGCACGCCCAGGACGACAACCTCTCCCAGATGCAAGGTTTGCTGGCAGAGGAGTTTGATCTGCTCAAGGCACACCGGGCCCTGGCCTTGCCGGCGCTGGCCGAGCGCAAGCAGCAACTGCTTGAGGCCATCGAGACCCTGGACAAGACATTGGCCGAGCTGCCCGATCTGCAGCAACAACTCGGCGCCTTCCCGACCCAGGTGCAGGCCCTGCAAGCCAAGCTGGAAGCCTGTCAGGAGCAGAACAACCTCAACGGTCGGCTGCTCGAGCTCAGCATCATCTCCAATCGCCGCCTGGCGAGCTTTCTCAGCAAGTTGCGAGACAGCAACTCCCTGACCTATGACGCCAAGGGCAATACCCGCTCCGGCACCCGCTCCCTGGGTATCAAGGCCTAATCCTCTCTTCTTCCTTCTCTTGATGCCCGGCCGTCAGAGCACCAGTTCCATCAGCCTTGTCCCGTCGCGGCAGGCATGAATGCTCATGACACCATCCTCATACCGGCCATAGCTGGCCGCCCATTCTCCCCTCGGAAAACAGATGGATCCCGGGTTCACCAGCACCAGCTCCCCTTCTTGCCGCGCTTCTCGTTGCAATACGGGCAGGTGGGTATGGCCGCTGATGAAGAGGCTGCCCGCCGGCAAGGGCACCGCCTCGGGATCATAAAGATGACCATGGCTGACGAACCAGCGCCGACCGTCCACCAGCAACTGGTTGTAGGGGGCCGTGATGGGGAAGTGCAGCAGCATCTGATCCACCTCGGAATCGCAGTTGCCCCGCACCGCCATGATCCGGGAGGCCAGCTGGTTGAGCCGCGCCGCCACGGCGGCAGGCTCATACCCCGCCGGCACCGGATTGCGCGGGCCGTGGTTGAGCAGATCCCCCAGCAGCAGATAGTGATCCGGCTGCCAGGGGGCGAGCTGCGCCAGCACCTGCTCCAGGGCAGGCAGGTTGCCGTGCAGATCGGAAATGATGGCTATCTTCATCGCACACTCCTCATGGCTGGCTGAAGTAGAGATCCTTGGTGGCGATGGCCCCCTTCAGGTTGCTGCTCGGCAGGCCGCGCAGGGCGGGGTCCACCAGCCTCATCTGGTTGTAGTGATAGACGGGGATGACGGGCATCTCCTCCATCAGCAGTTGCTCGGCCTTGCGGTAGAGCCCGGTTCGGGCGGCGCCATCCAGAGAGTCAGCGGCCTGTTGCAACAGGCCGTCGAAGGCTGGGTTGCAATAGCCGCTCTCGTTCTGGGGATCCTGACAGCGGAAACTGCCCAGCATGGACGAGGGCTCGACATAGTCACCAAACAAGAAGGAGCGGGCCAGCATGAAGTCGCCGCTGTCCTTGGCCACCTGATAGGCATTCCACTCCATGTTGTTGAGGGTGACTTCCACCCCCAGCGGTTTCCACATGGCCGCGACCGCCAGGGCCAGCTTCTTGTGATTCTCCGAGGTGTTGTAGGTCAGCGTCAGCTTGAGGGGGTGGGCACTGTTGTAGCCCGCCTCCGTCAGCAGGGCGGCAGCCCTGGCCAGACGGGTCGGCATGTCCTCCAGGGCCAGCGCCGAACCAAGCTCTTCGTAATCCGGCATGCCGGGCAGCAGGGACCAGGCTGGCCGCTCCCCCTGACCGCTCACCTTCTCGGTCAGCAGGCGGCGATCCATGGCCATGGAGAGCGCCTGACGCACCCGCACATCCTGCAGTTCGGGGCGGCGCAGGTTGAAGGTATAGAGGTAGGTCCCCAGCAGCGGCAGGCCCCAGATCCGCTCCGGGGTCTCTTCCATGGTCTTCTGGTAGTACTCCAGCGCCACCTTGTTGGTGAGCTGGATCTCCCCCGCCTCGTAGCGCAGCCGCTCCGCGTGCTGGGAAGCCAGGGGCAGATAGGTCACCCGCTGGATCCGGGTATGGGCATCATCCCAGTACTGGGGGTTGCGCTCGGCTTCGATGCGCTCGTTCGGTACCCAGTTCACCAGCCGGTAGGGGCCGTTGCTGACCAGCTTGCCAGGCTGGGTCCACTGCTTGCCAAACTGGGTGATGGCTCGCTCGTTGACCGGCACGAAGGGGCGCTGGCTGATGAGCTGCAGGAAGTAGGGCACGGGCCGCTCCAGGGTCACCTTGAGGATCTGATCGCTCTCGGCCTCCACCCCCAGGGCATCAAGATCGAGGGCACCGGCATAGATGGACTGGGCGTTGTTAATGCCGGTCGCCAGCAAGAGACCGGCGGAGGGCGAGGCCTGCGCCGGGCTCAGCAGACGCCGCCAGGCGTAGACGAAATCCCGCGCGGTGAGTGGCTCGCCGTTGGACCACTTGAGCTGCGGACGCAGGAAGAAGCGCCACACCAGGCCATCCTCGCGCGTCTCCCAGCGCTGGGCCTGGGCCGGCACTATCCTGCCCTGCCCATCCTCGCTGACCAGCCCCTCGAACAAGTCCACCAGCACCACCTCCCCCGGGAAACCGGATCGGATCTGGGCAGGGTCGAGGGACTCGGGTTCGGCGCCGTTGCCCTTGACCAGGGTCTGTCTGTCAGAGAGCGCAGGCTGCTGCACCACTGTGGTCGCCTGCAACGGCGGCGCCAGCATCAGTCCGAGCAGCATGGGGGAGAGCCAGCGACGGGCTGGCCGGGCGGCGAAACGGTAAAGCATGAGATCAACCTCGTTCAATTCACTTTATTTCAAGAAGGGGGAAGGCCGGCGGCGCGCCTTAAAACGAATGCATGATGCCGCGCTTGTTATCCCCGAAGACGCCCCGTATTGTATCGGGCTTGCCCGGCAGATGGAGTCTTTCGGGCTATTTTTTTCAGGGGATTTTTCCCAACTGTCAGCCACGGGCGTGCAAGACCGCCTGACGGCCCCCTCGACTCGCCTCGAAAGAAGGTCAGTCAGGCCGCCATGGCGCTCGATGCAGGCATCAGCCCGGCTGATTTCTACCGGTTCAGGGGTCTTTATGGGGTATGAGTGGCTGGCGCTGGCTGCCGCCAGTTTATGGGCCGTCGCAGCCCTGATTTCCGTCAAACCGGCACGCCATCTGGGGGCCTTTGCCTACAGCCGCTGGCGGATGTTTCTGGTCAGCCTGATGCTGGCCAGCGCCAGCCTGGTCACGGGGGGCTGGCAGAGCCTCACCCAGAGCGCCCTGCCACTGCTGGCGTTGTCGGGGCTCATCGGCATCTTCGTCGGTGACACCGCGCTATTTGCCTGCATGAACCGGCTGGGGCCCAGGCGCAGCGGCTTGCTGTTCTCCTGCCACGCGCTCTTCTCCGCCCTGCTCGGGCTCTGGCTGTTTGGCGAACAACTCGGTGGCTGGCGTCTGGTGGGGGCCTTGCTGGTACTGGCGGGGGTCATGCTCGCCATCCTGTTCGGCCGCCGTGGCAACCCGCAGCAGGCGCAACAGCACAACGAGTGGGAACAGGTGCGCGGCCACCTCGGAGTCGGCATCGCGCTCGGCCTGACCGCGGCCCTGTGTCAGAGCCTGGGAGCTATCATCGCCAAGCCGGTGATGATGGCTGGCAACGTGGACGCGGTGAGCGCCTCCGGCATCCGCATGGGGAGCGCCCTGCTGGCGCACTGTGCCCTGCGGGTGCTGAGGGTGCCCCTGGCCATGCCGCACAACCCCATCAATCGCCAGGTGCTTGGCATGATAGGCATCAACGGCTTCCTGGCGATGGCCCTGGGGATGACGCTCATCCTGGTGGCCCTGCGCCAGGGGGACGTGGGCATGGTGGCCATCCTCTCCTCCACCACCCCGGTCATACTGCTGCCCCTGCTGTGGTGGCACTCGGGGGTGCGCCCTGCCCTGCCCGCCTGGGCCGGCGCCCTGCTGGCCACCCTGGGCACGGCCCTGGTACTGGGAGCGGGGTCAGTCGGGGGTTGATGCTGGGCTTCGCTCAGCGCCAACCTGCGCCCAATCCTCAGGATCGTCCGAATACGCTTCGCTATTCGAACCTACAAAATTCAATTGCTTCTGTCGGTTCGATTAGCCGCGTCGCGGCGCAATCGGACGCGGTAACCTCATTGCGAACCTTCGCCGTCGGATGGCGTGATTAAAACTGGGCCACTTCCTCGGCAGTCAGCTCCCGGTATTCCCCCGGTGCCAGCTCGTCGTCCAGGCCGAGCGCCCCGATCCGCTCCCGATGCAGCCCAATCACCTTGTTGCCGATGGCGGCAAACATCCGCTTCACCTGGTGGTACTTGCCCTCGTGAATGGTCAGCCTGGCCTCGCACTCCCCCAGGATCTCCAGCTGGGCGGGACGGGTCTTGTCGGTCTCGTTGCGCAGGTAGACGCCATCTTCAAACAGCGAGATGGCATCCTCGCTCACGGGGTCGGCCAGCCAGACATGATAGGTCTTGGCACACTCGTGGCGCGGCGAGGTGATGCGGTGGGACCACTTGCCGTCGTCGGTGATCAGCACCAGGCCTGTGGTGTCGAGATCGAGCCGGCCCACCACGTGCAGCTTGCCCATGGCGGGCTCATCCAGCAGGTGGAACACGGTGGCGTGATCGGGATCTTCGTTGGAGCAGACGTAGCCTTCCGGCTTGTGCAGCATGAAGTAGCGATTCTGCTGATTCAGGGTCAAGGTCACGCCATCAAACTCGATCAGGCTCTGCTCATTGATGTGGAAGGCGGGCTGCTTGACCAGGATACCGTCCACCATCACCTCCCCTTGACGGATCAGCTTGCCCGCCTGGGAACGGGTCAAATCGGAGCAATCGCAAAGAAATTTATCGAGCCGCATGCACAAAACCTCGGAATCCAACGTTATCAAGGGGCGTCATTATATAGGCCGGCCCCCACAACGCCAGCACTAAGGGAGAAGTTAGACAGATGGCGCCTGACGCCATGATGTGCCAGTGATAGACTGCCGACAGAGCGCCGACAACACGCATAATAATAATCCCAGGAAGCCACCATGAAGCCGACTCAGCCTCATCCCGTCATCCCCGTCAACCAGTTGCAACCTGGCATGTACGTGATAGCCATCGCCAGCCAGACCGGCGCCATGGAAATCGCCCAGACGGGGCTGGTGACCAACCGTCAGCAGGTGGATGCGCTGATCCGGCGCGGCGTGCTGACGGTGCGGGTGGATCTCGCCCGCAGCAAACTGCCCGGGATCGAGCAGGTCGTCTCCCCGAGCCCGGCCCAAAGCACAGGCTCGGCGCGTCCCGCAGGCAGTGGCGAAGGGCGCGAGCTCAAGATCCGCCGTCTCTATCAGGAGGCGCGCGAGCTGCAGGGCAAGTTCATTCGCCACCTCAAGGCCGGGGAACCCATCGACATCACCCCGCTGGCGGCGGTCGCCGAGGAGATGGTGGACACCATGTTCACCCATGGCGACGCCATGCTCTGTCTGGCGCGGATCCGGGCCAAGGATGCCTACCTGATGGAACACTCCATGAACGTGGCCATACTGCTCGCCAACTTCGGCCGTTATCTCGGGCTTGAGCGCAGCGTGCTCAAGGAGCTGACCCTGGGCGGCCTGCTCCACGACGTGGGCAAGATCATGACCCCGGACGAGGTGCTCAACAAGCCGGGCAAGCTGACCGACGAGGAGTTTGGCGTGATGCGCCAGCACGTGGTGCACAGCTACGACATCCTCAGCAATACCGCCGGCATCACCCCCACCATGCTGGAGGTGGCCGCCAACCACCACGAGCGCCTCGATGGCACCGGCTATCCGCAGCGGCTCAAGGGGGATCAGCTCTCCCTCTACACCCGCATGAGCGGCATCGTCGATGTCTACGATGCGGTGACGGCAGACAGGGTCTACAAGCAGGGGATGCAGCCGACCCAGGCGTTTCGCATCCTGCTCAAAGGCATCAACCAGCACTTTGATGCCGAGCTGGTCACCAAGTTCATCAAGTGCATGGGGGTCTATCCGGTGGGCACCCTGGTGCAGCTCTCCAACCAGCGGCTGGCGGTCGTGATGCAGCGCAACGAACAGCAGCCGCTCAAGCCGCTGGTCAAGGTGATCTATCACGCCACCCAGCGCCACTACCTCGAGGTGCAGTGGCTGGATCTCGCCAGAAACGGGGGGCAGGAGAGCATAGAGAGCACGGTCGATCCCAAGGAGTTTGGCATCAACCTGGCCAACTTCGTCTAGCGAACCTGGGACTCCGGTGCCTGCTCGCGGCAATAGCGGAGGAGGAACTCCTCATCCAGCGGGGAGAGATCGAAGCGGACGCAGGCCTCTTCGATGGCCCGGATGTCGTGTTCATGGTGTTCGCTGAGCCAGCGTACGGCACGGCGCAGATCCTCACCATGGGGCAGCAGGGTATGGTCGCTCATGGGATACCTCCGGTAGACAGCAAGGCGGCCAGCGAAGGTGGCCACCTCTTTCAAGTCTAGTCGGTCAATCCCCATCACCCGCGCCTCTTCACCCTCCCCCCTCTATCACTGCAATCAGCGGCCGAAGGCGCGCTGCCAATCCTGATCAAACTTCACCAGCGCCGCATCCACCGCAGGCACGTTCAGCAGCTGCTCCGCCACATCGAGCGGCAAGGTGATGGACTGGCAACCGGCCAGCAGGCAGTCAAGGGCCTGACGGGGAGTGCGAAATGACGCCGCCAGCACTTTGCTGTTCGGTGCATGCAGCTCAAGCAGCTGTTGCAGCTCCTGCACGGTGGCGATGCCATCGCCCCCCTGGGCATCCAGCCGGTTCACATAGGGAGCGACATATTCTGCGCCCGCCACCGCCGCCAGCCAGCCTTGCAACGGGGTATAGACAGCGGTACCCAGGGTCGGCACACCGTTGGCGGTCAGGCTCTTGATGGCCGCCAGCCCCTCTGCGCATACCGGGATCTTGATCACCAGATCCGGGTCCAGCTCACGCAGGGCAAATGCCTCGCGCACCATCTCGGTTTCGGTTTTGGCCATCACCTGGGCAAACAGTCGAGCCTTGGGTCCCAGCACGTCGCGCAGGGCGGGCAGCAGCTCGCAGAGCGGCAATCCCCCGGCGGCAGTAATGGAAGGGTTGGTGGTGACTCCGGCCAACGGCAGGATCCGTGACCAGCGACGCACTGCCGCCACATCGGCGGTATCGAGATACAGCTCCATCTCTAACTCCTTAACGGGATGTTCAATATGTCGCCATTCTAGCGATAAAACATCTGCAAATTACTTGATCGAAATCAAATCAACCTTCGAATGAAAGCAAATAGAATAAAAAACAAAAGGAGGCGGTATGATTTTCGACCTGCAACGATATTCAACTCACGATGGCCCCGGCATTCGGACCCTGGTATTTCTCAAGGGGTGTTCGCTGGCCTGTCTGTGGTGTCAAAACCCGGAGAGCCGCTCTCCCAAGCCGGACATCTTATTCGACCGGCGCCAATGCATTGAGGGATGCCAGCTCTGCAGCCAGACCTGTCCGGCAATCTTGCGTGACAGCGAGGGGATCCAGCTCAGCCGTTCAGCCCTCAAGGCCGAAGATATGGAACGGCTGCGCGGTCTCTGCCCGAGCGAAGCGCTGCAGGTGTGCGGTCGGGATGAAACCCTGGATACCCTGATGGACACCATACTGCGGGATCGCCCCTTCTTCGAGCGCAGCGGCGGTGGCGTCACCCTCTCCGGTGGCGAGCCGTTTATGCAGCCCGACTTTGCCGCCGCCCTGCTGGCCCGCTGCAAGGCACAAGGGCTGCACACCGCGGTCGAGAGCTGCCTGCATGTGCCCTGGCACCAGATTGAGCCAAGCCTCCCCTCACTGGATCTGGTGCTGGCGGATCTCAAACACGTGGATAAAGAGCGTTTCTTTAACTGGACCCGCGGCAAGGTGGAGCTGCCCATCGCGAACCTCAAACGCCTCGCCGAGCGCGGCGTGCCGATGCAGATCCGGGTGCCGCTCATTCCCGGCTTCAATGCCGACCGCGAATCGATCGAAGCCATCACCGACACCGCCGCCAGCCTCGGCACTGTGCAAGAGATCCACTTCCTCCCCTACCACACCCTGGGGGTGGGCAAATATGCCCTGCTGGATCTGCCCTATCAGGCGCCGGACACACCACTCGACGACCCCGATTTACTCCACTTTGCCCACGCATACGCCCAACGTCAGGGGCTGACCCCTGTGACCAGAGGATAAGATCATGACCCAGCTCGACCTCAATACCCTCAGCCCGCGGATCCGCGCCCACAAAGAGAGCCTGATCCACATCGTTCAGCCACCGGTCTGCACCGAGCGAGCCCGCCACTACACCGAGGCCTATCAGGCTCATCTCGCCCGCCCGCTGCCGGTGCGTCGCGCCCTGGCGCTGGCTCATCACCTCAAGGAACGCACCATCTGGATCAAGCACGACGAGCTTATCGTCGGCAATCAGGCCAGTCAGGTACGGGCGGCGCCGCTGTTTCCCGAATACACGGTGAGCTGGATTGAGAAGGAAATAGACGAGCTGGCAGACAGACCCGGTGCCGGCTTTGCGGTCAGCGAAACCGACAAGGCGATCATCCATGCCCTAACCCCCTTCTGGCGTGGCCAGACGGTGCAGGATCGCTGCTTCGGCCTCTTTACCGACGAGCAGAAAGCGCTGCTGGAGAGCGGCATCATCAAGGCCGAGGGCAACATGACCTCGGGGGATGCCCACCTCGCGGTCAACTACGAGGAGCTGCTCACGCTAGGGCTCGATGGCTTCAAGGCCAAGGTGGCCGAGCGGCGCAGTCGGCTGGATCTGGCGGATTGGGCCGATCTGCAGCGCGAGCAGTTCCTGCACGCCGTCGCCATCACCCTGGAGGCGGTCAGCGATCATATCGGGCGCTACGCCACCCTTGCCCGCGAGATGGCCGTGCAGGAGTCGCGCCCGGAGCGCCAAAGCGAGCTTGAGACCATGGCGCTCAACTGCGCCCACATCGCCCACCAGCCCCCCGAGACCTTCTGGCAGGCGCTGCAGCTCTGCTACTTTATCCAGCTCATTCTGCAGATCGAATCCAACGGCCACTCGGTATCGTTTGGCCGGATGGATCAGTACCTCTACCCCTGGTATCACCGCGAGGTGGAGCTGTCGGAATCCCTGCCTCGGACGCGCGCCATCGAGATGCTGCAAGGGTGCTGGCTCAAACTGCTGGAGGTGAACAAGATCCGATCCGGCACCCACTCCAAGGCCTCCGCTGGCAGCCCGCTCTACCAGAACGTCACCATCGGTGGCCAGAACTGGCGCGATGGTGCGGCCCATGACGCAGTCAACGGCCTCTCCTACGCGATTCTGGAGTCCTGCGGCCAGCTGCGCTCGACCCAGCCCAACCTCTCGGTGCGCTACCACGCGGGGATGAGCGAGGATTTCCTCGACGCCTGCATTCAGGTGATCCGCTGCGGCTTTGGCATGCCCGCCTTCAACAACGACGAGGTGGTGATCCCCGAGTTCATCAAGCTCGGGGTAAGCGTGGAGGATGCCCACCACTACGCCGCCATCGGTTGCATCGAGACCGCCGTGCCCGGCAAGTGGGGCTACCGCTGCACCGGCATGAGCTTTATCAACTTTGCCCGCATCCTGCTGGCCTCCCTCGATGGCGGCCGCGATGCCACCACAGGCAAGGTCTTCCTGCCCCAGCCCCAGTCGCTGCGAGACGGGAGCTTTGGCAACTTTGACGAGGTGATGGCCCGCTGGGATGAGCAGGTGCGCTACTTCACCCGCAAATCCATCGAAATCGACTGCGTGGTCGACAGCGTGCTGGAGGCGCAGGCCCATGACATCCTCTGCAGCACTTTGGTAGATGACTGCATCGAGCGCGGCAAGACCATCAAGGAGGGGGGCGCCGTCTATGACTGGGTCTCCGGTCTGCAGGTGGGGATCGCCAACTTGGGCAACAGTCTGGCTGCCCTGAAGAAACTGGTGTTCGAACAGGGTGCGGTGGATCAGCACGAGCTGGCCGCCGCCCTGGAGCAAGACTTTGCCGGGCTGGCGGGGGAGCAGCTACGTCAGCGCCTCACCAACGCAGCCCCCAAATATGGCAACGATCTGGACGAGGTAGATATGCTGCTGGTGCAGGCTTACCAGAGCTACATCGACGAGCTCAAGGGGCTGCACAACACCCGCTTCGGGCGCGGCCCCATCGGCGGTACCTACTATGCCGGCACCTCCTCCATCTCCGCCAACGTACCCTTTGGTGCCGCCACCATGGCCACCCCGGATGGTCGCCGTGCCCGCACGCCGCTGGCGGAAGGGGCCAGCCCCTCCTCGGGGTCGGATCGTCTCGGCCCGACGGCGGTGTTCAACTCCATCGGCAAGCTGCCCACGGCGGCCATCCTCGGCGGGGTGCTGCTCAACCAGAAGCTGAGTCCGGCCAGCCTTGAGAACGAGCGGGACAAAACCAAGCTGATGAGCCTGCTGCGCACCTTCTTCGAGGTGCACAAGGGGTGGCATGTGCAGTACAACATCGTCTCGCGCGAAACCCTGCTGGCGGCCAAGGCCAATCCGGATCAGTACCGGGATCTGGTGGTGCGGGTGGCCGGCTATTCGGCCTTCTTCACCGCCTTATCCCCGGATGCGCAAGATGATATCATCGCCCGCACCGAGCACAGTCTCTGACGGGGCGCGTCCCATGGCGCCCGTGACGTCATATGATTGGCAAGCCACCCCACGGGTGGCTTGCCGCTATCCACCACCTTGCATGCGAGCGCACCATGAATCCACGCCACCAACTGATCCTCACCCTGGTCCATCAGGCCCGCAAGATGAGCGTGGCCGAGCTGTCACGGCACACAGGGGTGTCAGAGGTGACGGTGCGCAACGACCTCACCGCGCTGGAGAAACAGGGGCTGCTCAGACGGGTACACGGCTCGGCCATGGCGCTGGAGACCGATGACCCGGATGCCCGGATGAACATCAACTACCTGCTCAAGGAGCGCCTCGCCGAGCGGGCCGCCCAGCTGGTGGAAGATGGCGAGACTGTCTTTATCGAAGGGGGCAGCGCCAACGCCATGCTGGCGCGCCACCTTGCCCTGCACAAGCGGGTCACCATCATCACCATCAGCAGCTATATCGCCCATCTGCTCAAGGACACCCCGGCCCAGGTGGTGCTGCTCGGCGGCCTGTTCCAGCATCAGAGCGAAAGCGTGGTGGGGCCGCTGACGCGCCTCTGTATCGAGCAGGTGCACTTCTCCAAGGCCTTCATCGGGGTCGACGGTTTTCACCCCGAGGTGGGCTTTACCGGCCGCGACATGATGCGGGCCGACGTGGTCAACAGCGTGCTGGCCAAGGGGGTGACCAATGTGGTCATCACCGACAGCAGCAAATTTGGCGCCATCCACCCCAGCCAGCTGGGTGCCCCGGGCCAGATCGGCGTGCTGGTCACCGACGATGCGCTGCCCGCCCCCATGCGGGCAGCTATCGCGGCCAAGGGGATCACCCTGCACTGCGTTGCAGCCTGAACCTGTCATTGCGGCTCGCCGCCTGGACCCGCCCCACCCTCCCCCGCTTGCGACTTGACGCCAGCCACCCTGTCGAGGGTATGCTCGTTTCCTTCCGGCGCCATCTGATGGCCCTGCCTCTCACACAAGGACGCTGTATGCAAGCCAAGGACAAGTGTCTGGCCGCCCTGGTCATTCTCTGCTGGGGACTCAACTTCGTGGCGATCAAATGGGGGCTGGAGGGCATACCACCGCTGCTGCTGGGGGCGCTGCGCTTCGTCGGCGTTGTCTTCCCAGCCATCTTGCTGGTGCCCAGGCCCGCCATGCCCTGGCGCTGGCTGCTGGCCTATGGCGGCGCCATCAGCCTGGGGCAGTTCGCCTTCCTGTTTTGCGCCATGAAGTTCGGCATGCCGGCGGGCATGGCCTCCCTGGTGCTGCAATCCCAGGTGGTGTTCACCCTGCTGTTCGCCATGATCTGGCTGGGGGAGCGCTGGCAGCCTCACCACTGGGTAGCGCTGCCGCTGGCGGGGGCCGGTCTCTATCTCATCGCCACCCATGGCGAAGGCAACCTGACCCTGCTCGGCTTCGTGCTGACCCTGTGCGCCGCCGCCTGCTGGGGCCTTGGCAACGTCATCAATCGCCAGATTGGGCTGCGTTACCAGACCGCGCTGCCGAGCCTTATCGCCTGGGGCGGCCTGGTGCCCATACTGCCCTTCTTCGCGCTCTCCTGGTTGTTCGAGGGGCCCGATGTCATTGCCACCAGCCTGCTCAACTTCAGCTGGCAGGGGCTCTTGTGCGTGCTCTATCTCTCGCTGGTCGCCACCTGGCTTGGCTACGGCCTCTGGGGGCGGCTGCTGATGCGCTATCCGGTGGCCCAGGTGGCGCCACTCTCCCTGCTGGTGCCCTGCGTCGGCATGGTGGCGGCCGCCCTGCTGCTCGATGAGCACCCCACGTCCCTGCAGTGGCTGGGATCCGGCCTGGTGCTGCTCGGCTTCGTGGTCCATCTGCTGGGCGGAAAAATGAGGTTGTTCAAGGCACAAGCCGAGCATTGACCTCGATGGGGAAACTTCCCATGATGAGACAGGCCCTCACGGGCCCCACAGCTTGACCCGGCAGGACGCCAACCATCAGGAGAGCAAGGACATGCTGCACAGTTCACCCTCGGTCATCCCCGCTTTGCCCCGTGTCATGCGGGCCGCGGCCATGATGCTCCCCCTCTGCTGGAGCGCCTTCGGCTGGAGCGCCACCCTGCCGGCGGATCTCAAGTGGGAGAGCAACGACACAGACCCCGTCTATGCCGATCCAGAGGCCAAACGGGGCGGCACCTTCCGTGACTTCATGTCGAGCTTCCCGCTCACCTTGCGCAAGTACGGGCCCGACTCCAACGGCGGCTTCGCCGGTTACGTCCGCGAAACCAATCTGCCCCTGCTCGCCACCCATCCGGTGACCGGCAATCCCATTCCCATGCTGGCCAGCGCATGGGCCTTCGGCGCCGACCACAAGACCCTCTATTTTCGCCTCAATCCCAAGGCGCGCTGGTCGGACGGCCAGCCCGTCACCGCCGATGACTGGCTCTTTACCCTCAAGATGATGCGCAGCAAGGAGATCAATGATCCCTGGTACAACAACTACTACAGCACCCAGATAAGCGAGGTCACCAGGTTCGACGATCACACCCTCGCCATCACCAGCGGCACCGAGAAGAGCCGGGAGGATTTGCTGGAATCTCTGCCGTTCAGCCCGGAGCCGAGCCATGCCATCCAGCTCACGGCCAACTGGGTCAAGGAGTACAACTGGAAGGTGCTGCCGGTCACCGGCGCCTACCAGATTGGCGAGCTGAAGAAGGGCAAGTCGGTCACCTTCAACCGGGTCAAGGATTGGTGGGGTGACGGGGAGCGCTATTTCCAGCACCGCTTCAACCCGGACCGGATAGAGATCAAGGTGCTCAGGGATCAGAACATCGCCTGGCAGCACTTCCTGCGCGGCGATCTCGACACCTTCCCGCTGGTCATACCCAACTGGTGGCACGACAAGAGCAAGACAGCGGAGTTCGAGAAGGGCTATATCGAGCGGGTCTGGTTCTACAACCAGACCCCGCAGTCCCCCATGGGGCTTTACCTCAACACCGCAGACCCGCTGCTCAAGGATATCAATGTGCGGCTCGGCATCCAGTACGCCCTCGCCCTCGACAAGATGATCGCCACCCTGTTGCAGGGGGACTACCAGCGCCTCAACAGCTACGGCTCGGGCCAGGGGGCCTTTACCAACACCGACATCAAGGCACGCCCCTTCGACCCCAGGCTCGCACGGGACTACTTCGCCAAGGCGGGCTTCACCAAGACGGGGCCGGATGGCATCTTGCAAAACGGCAAGGGCCAGCCCCTCTCCCTCAGCATCACCTACACCACGGCGGAGCATGCCCAGCGCCTGACCCTGCTGCGGGAAGAGGCGAAGAAGGCGGGCCTCAATCTGGAGCCGAACCTGATGGATGCCTCCGCCGGCTTCAAATCCATGCTGGAGAAGAAGCACCAGAGCGCCTGGATGGCCTGGAGCAGTGGCCGCTATCCCGCCTACTGGGAGCACTTCCACAAGGTCAACGCCAACAAGCCCCAGACCAACAACATCATGAACCTCGATGACGACGCCATCTCGGCCCTGGTGGAGCAATATGACAAGGCCTTCGACTTCGGCAAGAAGGCCGAACTCTCACGGCAGATCCAGCAGCGGCTCTATGAGCTGGCCAGCTTCGTCCCAGCCTATCAGGTCCCCTATACCCGGGCAGGCGCCTGGCGCTGGATAAAACTGCCCAAGACGCCGGCGACTCCCCAGAGCGATCTGCTCTACTGGCCCCTGGATGGTGCCAACTCGGGCTACAGCTTCGGCGGCCTGCTCTGGATTGACGAGCAGCTGAAAGCGGAGACGAAAGCCGCCATCAAGCAGGGCAAGACCTTCCCCCCCGTCACCCTGATCGACACCCGCTATCAACAGCCCTGAGCTCTCTCCACGCTCTGGCTCGGCGCAAACAAAAGACCCCGCACTGTGGCGGGGTCTTCTTTGTGGCAGCAGCGCCTGGACGGGGCTTAGCCGCGCTTGGCCTGCTTTTGCGCGATGGCGTCGGCCACGTCGGCCGGATCCAGCACTATGCCTTCCTGCTCCGGGGTCGGGAACACGGCCACGCAGAGCTCGTCCTGCTCCATGCCATCGACCCAGCGCTCCAGCCACACCTTGAGGGTGATGGACTGCGGCTTGCAGTCTGCCCACTCGCCTTCGGCCCAGGCCTTGGCGTATTCCGGATGCGGCCAGACCGGGATGCAGTCTTCGTCTTCGGTGGTCAGCATCATGACGCCGTGCTCGTCGGTCAGAACAAACAGCTCTTCGTGCTCGACCAGCTTGCTGATGAAGTGATCAAAGCGGTAGTCGGCGTTCAGTTGCAGCGCTGCATTGCGCTCGGTGTCGCTAAGTTCATAGCTCATTGGTCAAGTCTCTCATTCAATAAAGGGCGACATGTTCACATCTTGCTGGCGCCTTGTCCAGCAAGAGTGCTCAGTCGCCCCTGTTTCGGCGATCTCAGCCCAGCGCCGGGGTCACCAGGGTGATCTCCGCCGTCTCGCAGAAACGCTGGCGCAGCCAGTAGGCGGACTCCACCTCGACGAAACAGAGCTGATCCCGCCCGGCCTGCACACCTTGCATGATCTGCTCGAAGCGCGCCTGTTGCTGCTGCTGCCAGGCGGTCGCCAGCCCGGTGCCATGGGCTTCATCCACCACCTCGCGACGCAGCTCGAACAGGTTATCGGTGATCGGGCTGTTGATCTTGCCAGGGCTGTGCCAGTACATCAGCAGGTTGTCCAGCATCTCTTCGTCATAACTCGCCAGTGCATCCAGCTCGGGAGTATCCCCCTCGCCGCCGGTCCCGAAATCGCACCACCCCGCCGCCAGAGGGGCCAGGGTCTGGGCCCCGCCCCCCTTGCCATGCTGGCGCAGGGCGGCAACATCCGCCCCCTTGATGGAAGGCAGCCAGAGATCCCCCTGATGCTCATCGAGCAAGGGAAGCAACAAGGACGGAGCATAAACAGGAAAGCGGGGACCTAGGGTGTGCAGCAGAGATACCAGAGTGACAGTGATCATGAGACGCGCCTTGAGCTGGAAGACCTGGGTTCATACCTGGCCAGGGGGACAAAAGAGGGACCATTCTACCATGTTTAGCGGCACGCGGACTCTGCTCGCCCAGCCAGCCGGGGCGTGAGGCTTCCGGCCAAAAAAGCAGCGTTCGGGCACAGCCGGTCCAGACAAAGCCCAATACTTTGAGCCAGCGCCCACTAAAGTCAAACCGGGAATGCTAGTTTGCATACATCTTTAGCGTAAGGAGTGCATCCATGAGTGGGATCGACCAGGTTTCTGACGATTTTGTGAATGAGCTGAAAATACTGGCATGCTTTGATCCGGCGAACATGAGTCTGGGGATCAAGTTACGCAGCGACATGTCTGAAGAGTTGTGCCTGGCGGCGCAGCGCCTGCACAGCCAAGGCATGATCAGTGCCGTCGATGGCGGCTATCTGACCCCCTTCGGCATGACCATGCTGGAGCATCTTCAACACCTGCTGGTGGCACTCAAGCCGAATTGAGTTCCTGCGGCGCCCAGAGCGAGAAGTTGAGCAATTCCCAGCGCTTTCCCTGCCGCAGCAGACAAGCAAACAACAAAGGACCTTCGGGTCCTTTTACCTTGCCATCGATCAGCCACTCCCCTGCCCGCTTCGGGACAGGCTGCGCCTTGATCTCCTCGGGCTGCTCTGCCTTGCCCAAACGCACCTGCACGAATTGCTGGCACACGGTCACGGCCTCGCTGGCCGCGGGATCCGGCACGGGAGCATTGGCAAGCACCACGGTCAACAAGAGTGATGGGATCATGATGATGGTCATTGGCAAAGGTGGTTTATCAATATGCCATAAAACAAAAAGCCGTGGCACCAGAGGTACCACGGCTTTCTTAAATTCTGTAAGAATTACAGAGCAGTTACGTTCTCAGCCTGCGGGCCTTTCTGACCTTGGGTCACAGAGAACTGTACGCGCTGACCTTCAGCCAGGGTACGGAAACCGTTACCGCTGATAGCGCTGAAGTGAACGAAAACGTCCGGGCCGTTTTCTTGCTGGATGAAGCCAAAACCTTTGGTTTCGTTGAAAAACTTAACGGTACCGGTGATCATGTTAGACATATCTTTAACCTGTATTCAAAATAATTACTTATGCTTTTCAGCGGATAAAGCTCAAAAACGGGATTAACTTATGAACAACAGGAAAAGATGCAAAACATCATATTCATTGACATAACTAACGCCCTTTCAAGCTGGTTTAGATTATACGTGCCTTTGTCGATTACGCAACCAAATTTGCACCCCGCCAAGGGCAGGGTGCAATCACTTACGCATCCGCTGCTTCCAGTGCCTGAACCAGGGCTTTGAGGAAGCGCGCCGCCTCCCCGCCGGTACAGGCCCTGTGGTCAAATGTCATCGACAAGGGCAGTGCCCGGACCGGCCGCGCCTCCCCATGGATGAAGACCACTTTTTCGAACAATTTGCCCGCCCCTATGATGGCCACCTGGGGTGGCGTGACGATAGGACTGGCATAGCGGCCCGCGATGGCACCGAAGTTGGTGAGAGTGATGGTCGCCCCCTGCAGCATCTCTCGCGGCACGGCGCGTGCCTTCACATCGGCGATCATCCGATCCAGTCCGAGCCTTATGTCCGCCCTCTCCCGCTCGGCCACGTTCTCCATCACCGGCACATAGAGCCCGTGCTTGGAGTCGACGGCAATGGCCACGTTGACCTCCCTGAACAGCCGTCTTGACAGGGTATCCCCGTCAAACCAGGCATTCATGGAGGGCTCGGCACGACACGCCACTCCGATGGCCTTGATGAGGCGCACCGTCACGTCTTCGTCTGCCCGCCAGTGACGCAGGTCCACCTCGTCGGTGATGCTGACCGGCACCACTGTCTGATGGGAGTGCTCCATCGCCTTGGCCATGGCCCGGCGCGAGCCCTTGAGGAACTCGTTGCCGCTGCTCTGCAGCGCTTCGAAGGCGCTCTGCACGTCCTGCTCGGTCACCATGCCGGCGCTGCCAGTGCCCTTGAGCCTGTCGATGTCCAGCCCCAGTTTTTGCGCCAGCAGACGTACCGCCGGCATGGCCTGCACCAGGGCGCCACCGGGTGCCATGGCTCCCACCACGAAGTGATCCTCGATGTGCCGTTGATGGGCGCTGACCTTGCCCACCACAGTACCGTCGTCTTCACCTCCTTCGAACTCCACCAGGGGAGCACCGATGTGGAGTATGTCTCCCTCCTGGCCGCACAGCCTGGCGATCACTCCCGCCACCGGCGAGGGCACATCCACCAGCGCCTTGGCAGTTTCCACCGACAGCAGCACCTGATCGACACTCACGGTATCGCCGGCACTGACCTTCCATTCGACTATCTCGGCCTCGGCCAAACCTTCGCCCAGATCCGGTAATTTGAAAAATTTCATGACCAGTTCTCCATACGCGGGAACATCACCAAAGATTGACCGACTTCATGGCTCTTCCTTGCTCGGGCGCCTGGGCGCCAACAGTTGAGAGACGTCATAGCCACTTGTTCTCCATCAGTTGGTGAGCCGCATCCGCAATATCCTGCTCGGTGATGAGGTAATACTCCTCGTTGCGATAGTAGGGGACGGCGGCATCCACCCCGGTGAGGCGCTTTGGCGGCGCCTTGAGGGAGGTCAACGCCTCCTCGGTGACCCGCGCCACGATTTCGGCACCGACCCCGAAGCTGCCGCACGCCTCGTGCACCACCAGCAGACGCCCGGTCTTGCGCACCGAGGCCAGGATGCTCTCCATGTCCAGGGGCTTGATGGTGGCGAGATCCAGCACCTCGCACTGGATGTCCTGCTCCGCCAGCAGGGCGGCGGCTCGCATCACCTCCTGGATGCAGGCCCCCCACGCAACCACGGTGAGATCCCGTCCGGGTCGCAGGGTGAAGCAGACATCCAGCGGCAGGCCGACGCCGTCATCCACCACGTCCGACTTCATGGAGCGGTAGATGCGGTCCGGCTCGAAGAACATCACGGGATCCGGATCGCGAATGGCCGACAGCAACAGGCCATATGCCCGTCTCGGGCTGGAGGGGATGACGACCCTCAGACCCGGAATATGGGCAAACAGGGCTTCGACACTCTCGCTGTGGTGCTCGGGCGAATGGATGCCAGCGCCATAGGGGGAGCGGTAGACGATGGGACAGGATAGCCGGCCACGGGTGCGGTTACGCATGCGCGCCGCCTGGCAGATGATCTGCTCCATGCCGGGGAAGATGAAGCCCTGGAACTGGAATTCGGCCACGGGCTTGAGTCCCTGGGTCGCCATGCCGACCGCCACCCCGGCGATCAGCCCCTCCGCCAGCGGTGTGTCTATCACCCGCTTGAAGCCGAACTTGTCGCGCAGGCCCACGGTGGCGCGAAACACCCCGCCGTTGACCCCCACATCCTCACCCAGCACCACCACGTCGGGGTCGTGCTCCATCTCATGGTGCAACGCCAGATTGATGGCTTCGAGCAGTGTCATGTCACTCATGGTGTGTCTCCCCGCCGCGCTGCTGCATGCCCTTGGCGATGATGCGCTGACGCTGGACACGGTACTCCCGCGGCAGCTCGGCAAACTGGTAATCGAGCAGGGTTTCCGGCGCCTGCGGCGCCATGCCTTCATAGGCGGCCACGGCACGCTCGACCTCCCGGCCCGCCTCCGCCAGCAGCGCCTGCTCCTGATGCTCGTCCCACCAGCCCTGATCGGCCATGAACTGGCGCAGCCGCTTGACCGGCTCCTTGGCCCAGGCGGCTTCCACCTCGGCGGCCTCGCGATAGCGGGTCGCGTCGTCGGCCGTGGTGTGATCCCCGAGCCGGTAGCTGACGGCTTCGATCAGCGTCGGCCCCTTGCCGCTGCGGGCCCGCTCCATGGCGGCGCGGGTCGCCTCATAGACGGCCACCACGTCGTTGCCGTCGACCTGCAGGCTGCGCACCCCGGCCCCTATGCCCTTCTGGGCCAAAGTAGGCGCGCTCGACTGCAGCTTGCGTGGCACCGAGATGGCCCACTGGTTGTTGTTGATGATCATCACCATGGGGAGGTGCCAGACGCCGGCACAGTTGAGCCCCTCGAGAAAATCCCCCTTGGAGGTGCCTCCATCCCCTATGGTCACCACGGCGACCCTGGGCTGGTTGCGCAGCTTGAAGGCGGCCGCTATGCCGGCGGCATGGGTGATCTGGGTGGCGATGGGGACGCAGATGGGCAAGTCTTCCGACAACTCGCCATCGGCCTTGTAGAAGACACTGCCCCTTTCATCTCCGCCCCAATATTGCAGGTTCTGCTCCATGGGCACGCCCCGCACATAGAGGGTGGGCATGTCCCGGTAATAGGGCACATAGACATCCTCCGGCCGCATGGCGAGACCAACCCCGATCCCCACCGCTTCCGCCCCCAGGTGGGAGGGAAAGGTGCCGAGCTTGCCGGTTCGCTGCAGTGCTATCGCTTTCTTGTCGTAACTGCGCACCATCACCATGTTGCGGTAGAAGGTGTGCAGCATCGCCTTGTCCAGCCAGGTCGGCAGTGTCGCGACCGGGCGCCCCTCCTCATCGAGGTAACGAAGGAAGGGGATGTCGACATGGGTCATAACTGGCTCCTTGCCGTTGTCAGCGTCACCACCATGAGGTGACCCTTAGAATGTAAATAAGATGTTAAGCAAAGGGCAACGTGATTCATTCAGGTAAGACCAGTAGAAACTTCTTTAATTTCAGAAAGAAGATGAGATTTTCGGCGAGCAGAAACGAAGAAGGGAGCCCTTTCGGGCTCCCTCTCAGGGCGAGTTCGGGATCACGACCATCCTGGCCACGCCGCCAGGGGCGCAGGGTTGGTGTGAAAAGAGGGGCTCAGATCACGACCACAGGCGGGTGGGCACCACCAGCAGCATGGTCCGCTGGCCGATGGCCACGTTGGCATTGGGGAAGACCACCGCCTCCCGCGCTTTCTCTACCCTGTACTGGCGATCCCCGTCTTCCGCCAGCACAAACCCCTGGGGAAATTCGGTGAAATTGTCCACGTCGCTGGCAAACAGGAAACGAAACGCGGCCGTTTGCTTGTTGATCACCCGATCGATGGCAAAAATCGTGAAGTCATCCGCCCGCCAGGGCTCGAGCGCCACCTCATCCTGGGTCACCAACTCCTGCAGCGCCTGACGCGCCTCGATGAAGCGGGTCATGTCGTTCTCGCCAAAGGGGCGCACCTTGCCAAGCTCCACCGTGAAGGCATGAGCGCCATGCTGGTGCGAGCTGTAATAGCTGAAGGTGGTGGTCGGGCCGCTCGAGAGCAGTATGGTGCGCACTCCGCAGGCCCCGAGGAACTGCACCTGCTCCTTGCAGTGCGGCCGCTCGTGGGGGAAGGGGTAGACCGCAAACTTCTCGTGACGGGAGCCGCGAATGGCGGTGTGCAGATCGTAGTGATAACGGGGCCGGGCGGGATCGGCGAAGAAGCGGCTCACATACTGCTCCAGGCGCATGGCGCGAATGCGTTCCCGGTTGCACAGCCCCTCCCCCTTGCTGTGGGCACCACTGAAGAGCCGGTTCATGTTCTCCTCCACCTCGCGCGCCCCCTGGTTCATGGCGGCAGGGTTGCCAAAGAGGAACAGCACCCGGTGGCGGGCCTGAAGCTCCCCGCTGAGCAGCCGGGTCAGCAGCTGGTTGCAGATCTCGATGGGGGCAGTCTCGTTACCGTGAATGCCGCAGGAGAGCACTATGTCCTTGCGCCCGCCAGGCAACCCAGGCGCGGGCTCCAGGCAGAGCACGCCGGTGTCCCACACGCTCACCCGGGTGCCGTTGGCCAGGTCGAAGGCAAAGGGTTCGAGCTGCCACTCGTGGCGGCGGGTCAGGGCCAAAAAGTCATGCTGGGGAATCATCCATCTCACCCTCTTGTCTGGAATGCCATGGCCGGATTATACGCAAGGCAGCCGGGCTTAAAATCAGTTTTTAAACAAATTCAAACAGTAAGGATACAAAGTTGGCGAGGGATGATGACAATTCATGCCACTGGGGGCAAACAGAAGGAAAAACAGACAAGGGGAAAAACAGGAAGCGGCAACAGGGGAAAAATCAGGCTCGTCTGGGGGCGAAGAGCATCAGGCAGAGCAGTTCAGATCAGAAAGAAAACGAGGCATCCATGCCCGGCTGATCAACCACGCCAGAACGGCTTGGTGGTCTCTTGATAGCGGTCAGCTTCGTTCAGACCGATGTCCTTGAGCAGGTAGGCGGGCAGCTCGGAGAGCTGGCGACGGCTGCGGCTGCGTTCCAGCCAGGTCAGGACAGTCATCTTGACGCGAGCAACCAGATTCGATTCGCTGGAATCCTGGTAACCGGCTTCGGTATAAGTCATGTTGGCCATGATATGGCTCCTCTCTCTAGTTCTGCGCAAGGCTCGGATTTGATGCGCAAAGCTTAGTCAGGGCGAGGAGGTGCCTCAATTGACGAATTTTGATACATGGGATTAGTAAAAGTAATGGCTGATCTCGCCATGGGGTGAAACACAAAATATTGATTTATATGTAAAATATTAAACAGACATTCCCTCCCCCAGCCCGGCAGCATTTTCTCCTGCATCATCTGCTTCTAAGTATGCAGTTTCCCACGTTAGCTATGCAGAGCCCGAGTGCCAGGCAGGACGCGGCTACCTCGGCCCAGGCGCCAATTGTTAATCGTTGGATCACTTAAAGATCGTTATTTAACAGGATGATACAGACAGGCAACCCTCGGAAGGCGACCAGGGCTGCCACCCCCGGACGGCGCTTGAAAGGCGGCACTTGGCGCCTTCCCGTCATACTGGTATGGTTATTTATACAGTACTTTAATCATGCCCCCTGATCGTCACCTTTAGGGCGACGAATTGGGGAAACAGACAGGATATGCCGATGGACACCTTTACCCCCACCGCCGCCCTGCGTCAACAGATGGACGAACTGGAAGACGCCCTTGCCCGTCTCGCCAGACAGCTCGGCCAGCTCGAGTTGCTGGAGGCCCATGTCTATCCCCTGCCCGCCGTGCCGCAAGGGGAAGAGCACGATCCCATCGAGGCCATAGAGGTAGGCTATCTCTCGGGGGAGGAGGCGCTGGCCGCCACCCTGGCCGCCTTTCAGGATCACAGCGCCCGCCCCGGCTGCTCCACCAAGGCGACTCACCGCCTGCCTGGCTGGTTGCGCTTCCCCGCCGCCAGCGCCCCCCTGTTGCAGCCGCTGCTCGACGAGATCAACGGCCACAAGCTCGCCTTCAAGGCGCTGGTGCAGGCCGCCGGCGGGCGGGACGAGAAGTTCGAACTGGTGCACGGCGCACTGCCCGGGGTCATCACCCTGCAGGTCTATCGCAAGCTGACCCTGCTCACCGGAGAGCTGCATTCCCTCGGCTTCACCTGGGCCGACAAGCAGAGCATCAGCCGGCTCAGCCGGGAGCAGGTGCTGGAGATGCTGGAGCGCAGCCGCCGCTATGTGCCGGCGCTCTCCAGCAACGAGGAGTGGAGCAAGATGGTGGATCAGGAGGTGTACGACATCCGTCGTCTGCCGGCGGATGCGCAGCTGCGCATCCCCCGGCCGGTCAAGACCCATCCCATGATCAACCTGCTCTGGCAGGACAGGGAGCCGCGCAAGCAGCAGCTCAAGGCGAGCCTGCCCCTGCTGCTCTGCTCGGACAATCCGCCCAGCGTCACCCACCTCGGCCACTATCCGCCCAAGCTGCGCCAGGCCCGGCGGGATCGCAAGATTGGCGGCGAAGCCATCATAGAGCGGCTGCACCTCTATCGTTATCAGGGCTAGCGCCTCCTGGCCAGAGCCGGACCATGACTCCCTGAAACAGAGAGGGGGATGGCCACCAGGACCATCCCCCTCTCGCACCCAGCCGCCCCTAGCCCATCAGCAGCGCGCGCAGGCTCTCCACGTCCAGGCCGCGCACCTCGGACTGGCCGCTCAAGAGGCCATCGGCCAGGGCCCGCTTCTCGTCGTGCAGCGCCACTATCTTCTCCTCCACCGTCTGCTCGCACACCAGTCGATAGACGGTCACCGGCTGGGTCTGCCCCATGCGATGGGCCCGATCGCTCGCCTGATCCTCCACCGCCGGGTTCCACCAGGGATCCAGGTGCAACACGGTATCGGCCTGAGTCAGGTTGAGGCCTGTGCCCCCCGCCTTGAGGCTGATGAGGAACAGGGGAACAGGGTCGTGACGGAACCGTAGTATGGACTCCTGACGGGACTTGGCGGAGCAGCCCCCGTCCAGGTAGCAGTAGTCCCATTGCCGCTGCTCGATGCGGGCCCGCAGCAGGCTCAGCAGATCGACGAACTGGCTGAACACCAGCACCCGGTGCCCGCCATCGATGGCTTCTTCCAGCAGCGCCATGGCCTCGTCCAGCTTGCTGCTGGTCTGGGACCACTCCGGCATCACCAGCTCGGGAGAGCAGCAGAGCCGCCGCAAGCGGGTCAGGCCGCTCAGCACGTGCATCAGGGCGCGGCCATCGGCGCTTTGCACCTGCTGCACCACCTCGCGCCTGGTCGCCTCGTAGAGCTGACGCTCCTCGGGGGAGAGGCTGATGTGGTGGATGATCTCGGTCTTGTCCGGCAGCTCGGTCAGCACCTGCTGCTTGAGGCGGCGCAGAATGAAGGGGCTGATCACCGCCCGCAGCAGCGCCATGTGCTGGGGATCCTTCACCGCCTTGCCGAAGCGGCGCTTGAACTCGCCGAGGCTGCCGAGCAGGCCCGGATTGATGAAGGTGAACAGGCTCCACAGCTCGCCCAGGTGGTTCTCGATGGGGGTGCCGGAGAGGGCAAGGCGAAAATCCCCCTCGAGCTGGAACAGCAGCTTGGCACGCTGGGTGCCGGCATTCTTGATCTGCTGCGCCTCGTCCAGCACCATGCTCGCCCAGCGGCGGGACTTGAGGGACTGGGCCAGGCTGCCGAGCATGCCGTAGTTGACCAGGATGATCTGGCCCGCCCTGGCCTCCTGGATCAGGGTCTCCCGCTCGGCGGGATTCTCGAACACCACCACCTCCAGCTCGGGGGCGAACCGCGTCACCTCCTCCTGCCAGTTGGTGACCACGGACTTGGGCACCACCACCAGGGCGGGGCCGAGGTGCTGGCGCATGCGCAGCACCATGAGCGCCTGCAGCGTCTTGCCAAGGCCCATGTCATCGGCAAGACAGGCACCGAAGCCATGGTGGGCCAGGGTCGCCATCCAGCGTACCCCCTCCTTCTGATAGTCCCGCAGCGCCGTCAGGAGCTCGGGGGCACACTCCACCTCCTGCTGCCACTCCTGCTGCAGGGAGTGCCAGGCATCATCCCCGGCCGTGGTCACCGCCGACAGCAGGCGGGCCAGGGGGTAGGCCAGCTTGTTGTTGATGCGCTGCTCGGTATCCAGCATGGCCCCCAGCATGGTGAGGCGCTCCACCAGCTTGTCGCTCAGCATCAGACTGGTCTTCTCGTCGAGCTGAACGGTGCGCTGACCCGGGGTCAGCTGGCGCAGGATGAGGCGCAAGTCGAGGATCTGGTGCTCGTCCAGCGCCAGCGCCCCCTCCACCTGGAACCAGTCCTGGCGACGCTCGATGCGCAGGCTCAGGGCCGCCTCGTCGAGGCTCTTGAGACGGGCGCTGTCCTGATGCCAGTGAACGACCACTCCGGCGTCCACCAGCTCGGGCAGCGCATTGACCAGGGTCAGTGCCTGCTCACCGTCCAGCTTCCATTCGTTGCCCGGCAGGCCGATGGGCAACTGGTTGCGCAGCAACTGGGCCTCAGCCTTCTCGGCGGCCAGATCCCGTTGCCAGTAGTGATAGTCCCTGACGCCCTGGCGCACTATGGCCTCCCCCTTGCCAAGGGGCAACGGCGGCAGCTCCCCCTCCCGGGTCACCAGCTGGACCACCAGCTGACCATCCTGCCAGTCCAGCTGGACCGAGGGCACTCCGGGCCAGGGGGTCAGCTCGGCATTGCCGCTGAGCCCCTCGACCTGGCTGTGCCAGGGCAGCTCGGGAATGTCGTCCAGGGTGCGTTGCAGCTCGGCGAGCCCGTCCGCTGGCAGCAGCGGAATGGATTCCAGCGCAGGCAGTCTGTCCAGCAGCGCCTGCGGGGTCAGGATGAGCTGCCACAGATCCTGGGCCAGGGGCACTATGTGCGCCCCGCGCGCCGCGGCGGCCGGGCTCAAGACGGCGCTCATGCCCTGCTCGGTGGCGACCACCTGCAGCAAGGGGGCACTGATGGCCAGTTGCAGCTTCTGCCCCTTGGCGTTGAACAGGCGCGGATGGCTGGCCAGGGGGGCCCAGGCCTCCCGCGGCAGCTTGCTCATGCCCCGTGGCAGGGTGCGCACCAGGGCCCAGTCCGCCTCGTCGAGCAGGGCGGCATACTGGGTGGAGAGCAGGGCCGGATCGACCCGGCGCCCGGCTGTCCACTCCCCCTTGGTGCTCTGTTTCTGGATCTTGCACTCGAGCTCGGGCCCTTCTGCATGCAGCAGCCATACCAGCCGCTCCTGCGCCTTGCGCACGCCGCTGGAGCGCCCCAGCCCCTGCAACCAGTTGAGCCAGCTGGCCGAGGCGGGGGTCTTGTCGTCATCCTCGGCGTCGCTGGCCGCCTCGGGAGCCGGGGTGGCACGCAGTTGCTGCAACGGGGGACGCTCGGCCCCCTCCCCCAGCAAGAGGCGCAACAGATCCTGGCAGAAGGCCATCAGGCGATGGCGAGGCTCGGCCTCCAGCACATGGGAGAGATCCCACTTGTGCAGTATGGCCACCTGAGGGCTCTGCTCGCCGTGGCGCGCGAGGGCGCAGAGATCCAGCCAGAGGTAGCCCCAGTGGAGCTCCTCCAGCGGCAGTTGCAGGGTATCAAACAGGCCTATCGCCTGACCGTGACGATCACCGGCCCACTGTCCCAGCAGATCCGAAAGCAGGGGGAAATGGTTGCCAAGGCTGCGCTGCCACTTCTTGCGCTGCTCGCTGGCGAGCACGGGATCGGCCTGCTGCAGCCAGCCAAGCCAGAGCAGGGCGCTGAACATCCTGGGCCAGGGCTCGTGCGCCGCCACGGCCTGCCACTGCCCCAGCGCGCCGAGCAACCGCTCCGCCAGGGGCTGCTCATCCCCCTGCTCCGCCAGTTGTTTCAGGGCCGGCCAGTGAGTGGTCACCTCGCCGGCCAACGGGCCGCAGAGCCAGTCCCACTCGCTGGCCAGCGCCTCGAGGCGGCTTGCCAGCACAGGGGCGCAGGCCGCGGTCACGGACGCCAGCGGCCAGCGCGCGTCAGGCTCGGCATCGAGCAGGGTCTGCAGGGCGAAATGTTCCAGCAGCAGCTGTTGCCAAGCAGGGCTTGAGCCCGGCAGCAGGCGGTGGGCATCGGGCAGGTCCAGCAGGCTCAAGAGATCCGCGCTCTGGTAGTAGGCGGGGATCTGCCCCGCCTCCCCCAGGCAGAGTTCGCGCACCACTCCTTGTGCCATCTCCTGACCGGTGACCGAGGGGACCCGCGTCCAGTCCGGCATGGGGCAGGCCCCTCCCCGCACCGCCAGGATCAGGGTCAGGGTGCCCTCCGCCGTCAGACTCCACTGCTGCTCGGTGCGCAGCCGTATCAGCCCTTGCTGCTGCAACTGGTTCAGCATCTCCGTCAGCGCCTGCCCGGGCGAGCGCTGCGCGTACAGCGTGTCTTGCAAATAACGGGTACTGGCGGCGCGCTGCAGTTGCAGCTCGCTGAGCAGGGCATGGCAATCCGAAGAGAGGGTGAAGGCTGACATCAGAACTCGCGGGCAGGTGCAAAGGCGGAATTTTAACGGGAAAGCGGCGGCGGCTCGACCCTTAACCGCGAATTAGTACAAAAAAAGCGGTCAGGCTCATAAAAGCGGGGACAGGGAGCCGGGCAGCCCCTCTTCTGCGGGCGGCCAGCAGGGCATGAAAAAAGGCGCCGCAGCGCCTCTTGATGGGGTAAGCAAACTCGCCGGATTCAGCCTTCCAGGTGCGCCAGACGGGCTTCCAGGGCCTGCAACTGCGACTTGAGGCGCTCCACTTCCTCTTCCAGCTGGCTCAGGCGATCGGCGGCAGGAGAGGCATAGCTGCTGGCGGGAGCGGCCTCGGCCAAGGCTTCCAGATCGATTTCGCCGCCAAACAGGTGGGCATAGCGGGATTCCCGCTTGCCCGGCTCCCGGGGCAGCTTGACCACATAGGGTCCCCGCTCGACCAGCGCGGCCAGCACCGCATCCACCTCGGTCACATCGTCGAAGCTGCACAGCCGGTTGGTGCGCGAACGCAGCTCACCCGGGGTCTGGGGGCCCCGCAGCAGGAGTTCGCAGATAATGCCGAGCTCCTGGGCGCTGAACTTCAGTTCACCGAACTCGGTGTTGCAGAAACGGTGCTGGTAGCGGGGCACCCGGGCATTGAAGCCGGCGGTGTTGACCACCAGGCGGCGGCGGATCAGCTCGTCGATGACGGCGCGGATATCCAGCTCGGCGAGCTCGAGCACGGGTTCACGGTTGCTCTTCTGGTTGCAGGCATTGACCAGTGCATTGAGAGAGAGAGGGTACTGATCCGGCGTGCAGATCTCTTTCTCTATCAGGCAGCCGATCACGCGAGCCTCTAATGGGCCTAGTACTATCTCCACTTCAACCTCCATTGCCAAACGTTAAGGCCGTTATCTTAGCCAAGGCGCTCTCGCCGTCCAGCACGGAACCGCATTTTTGCGAGCCGATGAAACCCTTGATGAAACATCGTACAACCCGGCCACGGCCAAAGGGCAACACCATACCGCCAGGAAGCCAACACCAGGCAGCGCCTAGACGGACTTGTCGACCCGGGTATCCGTTCCCGTGGTCAGGATGCGCACCTTGTCCCCTTTATTGAACGTGAGCGCGGGATCCTGATCCTGCACGACGCTGAGCAGTTTGCCTGCCTCGGTCTTGATCAGCAGCTCGACTGTCTGCTTGCCCTGCACGCTCTGCTGGTTGCCCTGACGGCGACGGGAAGCCTCGGCCCCCGCCACTGCCCCCACAGTGGTGGCGACGGTCTGGCCAGAGCCACCGCCAAATTGGCTGCCGACGGCAGCACCCAGGGCGGCGGCCCCTATGGTACGAAGTGGCCGGGTTCCGCCCTGCTGGGGCGCCACCTCCTGGGTCAGGATGCGACTCTCTTGCACTGTGCCGTATTCCACCTGGGCGCTGGTGCCTGCGAGGGCCGGTGTGCCCATCAGGATGAGCAGGCTGGTAATGATGGATGCAATCTTCTTCACTATGTCGACTCCGATGACGACTGAGACCCGATGGCGCCGACACCGCGCCTGCGCGGCCCCGCCATCCCCATTCGGGAGACTACACCGCCGATCCTGACTGTGAGCTTGCCTGAGGTGGAAATGATCACGGCCGCAGGGCGGCCGTGATGGGATAAGGAGAAGCGGTGCCCGGCCCGCTCATGAGGAGGGCTTGGGCTCCAGGGTCGAAGCGACCGACTTGGCCGCCGAGGCGGTGAGCAAGGGCTCACCCGGATAGAGCATTAGCGCCTGGGTGCGCAGGCGGCTGGCCTCTTCGGTCCGTCCCAGCGCATTGAGGGCGATCACCATGTTGGCGTAGATGTTGGCCCTGGGGGTATGACGCACAAACGCCTGCCCCCAGTCGAGATAGGCTTCCAGTTCTGACTTGTTGTTGGCCTGCAAACCCACCATCAGGCGCACCGCATTGACGTCGAACTCCACCCGGGTCAGCCAGGCCATGGGGTTGACGATGTCGAGCAAGAGCGCAGGCTGCTTGTAGCCGCCGCGCTCATACTTGGTCACCACCCAGGCGGTATGCAGGGCCGTCAGCATGAAGGGAACGACGATCAGAGGGATGCCAATGGCCAGGAAACGCAGCAAGAGCCAGGGGCGATAGACATGCTCCCGCCAGTTGGCATGGCCAGCGCTTCCCCCCTCCTCCACCTCCGCATCCAGCACATGGATGAGCAGCAGCAGCGCCCACCACAGGGCAATGGCATGGTAGAAGGGATACTCGGTCTGGGTGTGCAGCAGTATGGGGATCACCAGGGCCAGCAAGGCACTCCCCCTGACCCAGCCAGCCCGACCCAGTCGCCACAGCAGGGCCCCGCCCATCAGCGCCATGCCGAGCATGGGGGCCAGCCCCCCCTCCACCGCCCAGTAGAGAAACTCGTTGTGGGGGTGATCCAGGTTGTACTCGATCTGCACCATGGCGGGATTGAGCGCCTTGTCCGCCATGTAATGCTGGAGGAACACGGACTCGAAACTGCCATAGCCCCAGCCGGTCCAGGGCGCCTCGGCAATCAGCCTGGCGGCATAGGGCCAGTAGATGGATCTCATGCCGCCGGACTGATACATCTCAAGCCCCCGCCTGGCCCCGGCCATCCAGTACTGGGAAGCCAGCCCGAGCGCTATGCCCAGCCCAACCAGCCCCAGCACCCGGCCCAGTTGCCGCTCGCGATGCAACTGCGGCAACAGCAGGATCAGGGCCAAGGCGCCTCCCAGCTGACCCACCCTGGACTGCAGCACCACCAGCAGCAAGGCGGTCGCCAGGATCACGGCATGACGCAGCCCCTTGAGCCAGGGGTTGACGTGCCCTCGCACCTGAAGCCATATCGCCAGGGCAAGCCCGGTCGCCATAAAGCTTGCCATCACATTGGGCTGCTGGAAGATGCCATAGGGGCGATTGGTCCTGGTGTCGTAGCCAATCCAGTTGCCCGGCACCAGCAGGTAGTACTGCACCAGGCCGAGCAGCGCCTCTATGGCGACCGCCCCCAGCAGCAGGTAGAGCAGCCGATCCCGCATCTGACGGTCCAGTCGCCACTGATAGAGGCAAGCGAGAAACAGCAGACCGGCAAACAGCCCCAGCAGGCGGGGGATGGCATAGTCCTTGAGCTCGAAGCCCGGATAAGCCATGGGCAACAGCAGCAGCAAGGCCCCCAGCCACAGGGCCGTCAGCAGCGGCGAAACCACCAGCCGCTGGCTGAGGGTGACCTGCCACAGTCCCAGCGCCATCACCAGGCTCGCGAAGATCCAGCCCCAGGCGTTGAAGGGCAGGTAGAGCCCGGCCCCGCCCGGGTTGTGCATGAAAAAGTGCATGCCCAGCAGCCAGTAGAGGATGCTGACCAAGCCAAAGATCCCTGTTGTTGTCCTCATCGTCCCTGATCCCTGCAGCGTCATTTCCATGGTGTCGTCACCAAGCGTCCAATACGTAAAAGGGGGCAACCGCCCCCTTGTTCACTTCCTTGCCATCATGCTGGCTCTGGCCTGCGAAACGCATGACGGACCAGCACTATGCCCACGCCCAGCATGCCGCCAAGCAAAGTGGCCAAAACCACGACCAGTGAGCGCTTGGGTTTGTCACGGCTCAGGGGTTCACTCGGTGAAGCCAGATAGGCGAAGGACTGGAACGGTAGCTCCTCCAGCTTGATGGCCTGGAGACTGCTGAGTTGCAGGCGCAGATCGCCGATCCCTGGGTTCATGAACTCGGGATTCTTGATCTCCTTGAGGATCTTGAGCTTCTCCGCCAGAGCGCGAGCCCCCAGGTCGATGGGCAGGCTGCCCTGATCCTGCAGGTTCTGCACCGGCGCCTCCAGTCCGGCCACCTGGGCGATGCGAAGACCGTACTCGGTACGCAGAATATCGTCTTGCAGCTGTTTGAGGGTATCGGCCTTGGCACTCTCATACTGGGTCTGCAGCGTCTTGATCCGGTTCTGCCAGATGGTATTGAGCTCCTTGCCCTTGGCCGCCGACTCCTGCATCTGTATGAAAGCGATGTATTGCGCCAGACGCTCCTTGGCCTCGGTCGCCGTGCCTGCGGCGAAGGAGAGGGTGACATCTTCGCGCAGTTTGTCCGGGGCCTTGGCACTGATCCCTTCAGTCATTTTCTTGAGCAAACGCCGCTTGTCTTGCGCGTCCGTTGCCCCGGACTGCGTCGCCTCGGCATCCAGATAACCTTTCTCCATCAGAAACTGACGCTTGTTATTGAAGCTGTTGAAGCTGTTTACAAAATCATCGTAGAGCGCCTTCTTATCGAAGGAGGTAAAAGCTGTCACCGGTATCTGGGCGTTGATCAGCTGGTTGATGTTGAGCTCGAGCGATTCCACCTCCTTGAGGGTAGGCTGTTTGATCTCGGCCTGACTGACCCAGACCTGGGGGGCCAGCAGGGCGTAGGCAATGCCTGCAATGGCAAATATGATTGCTGTCAGCAGGATCAATATTTTCTGACGCCACAGCATCAGAATCAGCTCGCGTAGATCAATCTCATCGCCAGAGGAGGCTTGCCAACCCTGAGGCAGCTGACTATCTGAGTTATCGAATACTTTTTTGTTCATACTGGGCTCTAAAGATGATGATGTTACTTCCAGAAAGGAGCCTGACGGTCTTTGTCCGGCAAGACTAATGGCACATTGTCCATGAGGGGCCACGCAATTGCCAGCGTCGAGCCAGGCCATCATAAAAATAGATGCCTGCCATCACATACAGGCTCACCGGACAGAAAGGCTTATCGACTATGGCTGCCCCTATTCCTTGTCCATCGAATACCAAAGCACAATACCGCTCAGCATCCCGCACATAGTTGGCAAACAGGCCATCCTGACGCTGGTCCACTGAAGCTGATAAGGCAACTAGCCCTCCATAAAAGATATAGCCGGCAAGGCAGGGACTACCGGCGAGGAAAGGCTCTACAAGCAGCGGGGCTGCTCATTCTGCAGCGGATAGCGAAAGTGCATGCCCCACTGATTGCCATCTCCCAATAACAGCTCGAAGCGAGAAAGATCCAGGGAAGTGCTGATGACCAAGATGTCGAGAAGGTCCGCCTGCATCGGGGGTCGACAGGGGGTAATAGATCATGGGTTTATCGTAGACGGGCAGCAATTGGTTACTGATAGCCAGGGTCGCAGGATAGAACCAAGTGGCCAAACAGCCGGCTAGTATGATGCCTTTACGCTGGATCATGGGACTCCATGGAATTAAGAGGGGCAACTCATGGGAAGGGACACGCATCCTCCGCCCCATGATCGGCATCTTGACTGACCAGCCAGAGAGTCATCTGCTTCTGCCAGGAAGGCAGCCTGATGCCAAAAACAGTGGAGAACAATCTGCAATCGAGCCTGGAGTTGAGCGGCCGACGGGCTGCCTGGGGCCAGTTCGCCGACGGAATGGGATTAATCGGAACGGAATGTGTCAGCAGCCCCAACCGACAGGCTTCTCGCACCAGTGCAGAGGCAAAGCCATACCAGCTTGTCTCCCCCCCGCAAGCCAGATGATACAAACCTCTCTTACCCGGATCGTTCAACACTTGTGTTAGCGCAAACACCGCTACCCTTGCCAGCCAGTGAACCTGAGTTGGTGCCCCCCATTGATCATCTACCACCTGAAGGGGGATCCCCGCCCTAGCACGGCAAAGGATGGTACGAGCAAAATGCGGGCCTTCCCCGCCATAGAGCCAACTGGTGCGAAAGATCAGGTGGTCAGGACATAGCGCTTGTATTACCTGATCACCGGCATATTTGCTGGCACCATAAACATTAAGGGGACAAGGCTTGTCCGTCTCATTCCAGGGCCTTACCCCGGAGCCATCAAATACATAGTCGGTGGAAAAATGCACCAGCAGGGCGCTCCGGGCCTTTGCTTCCTGGGCCAGGGTCATCACTGCTGCGTGATTGACACTCTCTGCAAGTTCAGGCTCAGCTTGCGCACGATCGACCGCCGTATAAGCGGCGCCATTGATGATGACATCCGGGCGGTGACGGTTCAGGGCATCCGTCAGGGAGCGCGGATCAGCAATGTCACACTCGCCTCTGCCCAGCGCCACCACTTCCCAAGGGAAGGTGTCATGGTTAAGAGCAGAAAAAAGGGCTCGTCCCAACTGGCCACGAGCCCCCAACAGCAAGATCCTCATCAGGGATTACCGTGCACCAAAACCTGTGAGGATAGTGCGGATGGTCTTGAACACGATGAGCACATCGAGCCAGAGCGAGAAGTGCTTGATGTAGTAAAAATCATGCTCAATCTTGATGCGCGTATCATCGGCATCGGCAGCATAACCGTGCACCACCTGCGCCCAGCCACTGATCCCCGGACGCACTATATGGCGATACATATAAAAGGGGATCTCCCGCTCGAACTGGTCGACAAAGGTACGCTGTTCCGGCCTCGGCCCAATCAGGCTCATGTCCCCCTTGAGGACATTGAAGAACTGCGGCAGCTCATCGATGCGCAGCTTGCGGATCACCTTGCCCACGCGGGTGACACGCATGTCACCGTCCTGGGCGAACTGAGCTCCTGCCTTTTCCGAGTCCTTGCACATGCTGCGGAACTTATAGATACAAAAATCTTTATTCCCCTTGCCGACACGGTTTTGCAAGAACATCACGGGACCCGGGCTCTCCAGCTTTATCAGCACAGCCGTTACCAACATCAGTGGTAAGAACAGAGGAATCGCGATCACCGCAGCCAGTATGTCCATGCCCCGCTTAATGAAGGCATAGACGGGGGACGGCAAGAGGGAGCCCAGCTGGTTCTCGTGCAGATGGTCAATCTTCACCCGGCCGGTGAGGGTCTCGCTGATCTGCTTGATGTGGTAGACGGGAATATGGGCCAGAGCACAGCGAGCGAGAAAACGCTCCCACTCACCAGCCAGCTTTTCATCTCGCAGGTCCGCCACCACGGCGTCATAGCGAACGGCACCCAGATCAGGTTTATCCAATAGACGCCACTGTACACAATCATGATGGGTCAGAGGCTGATAGTCACCAAAAGGCAGCAGTGCATACTTTGGAGTCCGATAGCGGCGACCAATGAAGTAAACCAGCCAGCAGCAGAGCAGCGCTACTACATATGACTCAAACAATACCTGACGGCTGTAAGGCAGACGCAGGAAGAAGAGGATTCCGACAAGCGCCCCATAGAGGGTTGTCACCGTGGGGATCATGTAGGCAACCGGGCTGGCCCCCGGATAGCGCAGAAAACGATGGAGTACTATCCCTGTCAGCAGAAACGCCACAAAAGCACCAACTAAGGTGTTGACTCTTACCGCATCGAGTCCCTCCCAAAAGCCCCATCCCCAGCGCTCGATGGCAGGTAAACACACAGCAAGCAAGGCTCCAAAGAAAAATAAGGAAGGGGGGCTTAATAAAGCACGCTCATACCAGCGTGAGTGACGGCGTTGATAACTCAATGTATTACCCCATGCGATTAAAATTTGTACGAATTGATTTTTGGAAGACTATTTTAAATCGATTTTTGCAAATAACCAAGGCACTGATTCACGATGGCCTTCGCCCTCTCAACGCTTTCAGACTCAGCATAACATCGGAGTTCAGGTGCATTGCCTGAAGGTCGAAGGTGTAATACATCGCCGCCTAAGAATACAATTCTCAACCCATCGGTTTGATCAACCAATATTATCTCAGCCTTATCGAAGTGAAGATCCAACATTAACAATGACATGTCGGAAACGCCTAGTTCAATTATTTTCTTACTTTTCTCTCTAGGAAAATCCTTGATTCTATCCGAGTAAGTAAATCTTTGGGGAAGATCACCAACCATTGCTGATATTTTTGATGATTGAGCACTAACAAACAATATCAATGCTGGCAAAACTGCATCCCGGGTTGGCAAAGGAGCCAAGGTCTGACCATTGAACGTCACCTGACTGCCAAGCAGGAATCCACCATTGGCTTCAAAGCCAGCAACAGAACCATATTTGAGGTTCAATGCTGGAAATGCCTCCAATACGTATGGCGAGCCAATCTTTGTATATGTGACATTTTCAAATTTACCACAAGAGCTCACGGCTGAATTACAGCTAATAGGGATAGCAACGGCTTCTATGCCTAATTTGGCGGCACACAGCAGACCCAATATATCGCCTCTCAACCAATTTCCTGATTCGTCAGCAACTAAAGGTCGGTCACCATCACCATCTGTAGAAAAAATGGCATCGAGATTGTACAACTGGGACCATTTCTTGGCCTTGTCTTGATCGGCTTCAGAAACTGCCTCGGTATCGATAGGCACAAAACTCTCTGTGCGTTCCAGAGAGATGACTTCAGCGCCTAATCTTTCAAAGAGTACGGCATAGATATCACGACCGGCACTCGAGTGCTCATAAATACCGAGTCTCATGCCAACAAGAGGCGGATTATCAAAAAGCGAGGTATAACGCTCCATATAGGCAGCAGCGGCATCAGTCCTTGGCTCCAAGCATAGCAGATCACTTGCAACCGAGAATGTTTCCTCTGCCGAAAGAATAGCCAATTCATCACTCTTGGAGATTTCGCCATCTGGGCGATAGAATTTTAGCCCATTTCGATCAAATGGAATATGGCTTCCTGTCACCATGATACAGGGAATACTATCTTTCATCGCTTTATAGGCCAGTGCCGGCGTTGGTATGACACCGTAATAGACAGGCTCCAATCCCATAGCCTTCAATGCCGTCGCACAGGCCATCGCCATGTCATAACTGCTGGGTCTATTATCAATGGCCAGCGCTACTTGATTGAAGCTGTAGGAAAACTTCATGACAGAAATAAAAGCGCAAGTGAATGCAAAACATGCTTCTGGAGTAAAATCCGTGACAAGACCTCTAGCGCCGCTGGTACCAAATTCAATGCCACTTTGATTTATGACATTCTTGCTCACAAGATCGCCTTGCTTAATCATACTTCCCTCCGTCAACCCGACCATATTTATCACTTAAACGAACAATGTCATCCTCATCGAGATATCTACCAGAGCGGATCTCAATCAACTCCAAATCAACCTTCCCCGGGTTTTCAAGCGAATGTATTGCACCAATCGGGATAAAAGTTGATTCATTTTCAGTAATCAGAAACTCTCGCTCAGCATTAGTCACTTTGGCAGTACCTGACACCACAATCCAGTGTTCCGCCCTATGATGATGCATCTGTGTTGATAAACGTTCTCCGGGTCTGATCAATATCTTTTTGACTTGATAACCATTGCCATCATCAATGGAGTCATATTGTCCCCAAGGCCTGTATACCTCACGGTGAGTTCTGTATTCTTTCCGGCCACGACGCTTTAGTTCTTCCACAATCGATTTGACATCTTGTACCTTATCTTTACTTGAAACAAGAATGGCGTCCTTTGTTTGAATGATGACAAGGTTATCTACACCTATGGTTGAAACTAGAACAGACTCGGCAGAAACGTAGTTATTATGACTTTCAGTCAAAATAACATCACCACGGCAAACATTACCACAAGAGTCTTTTTCTGAGATGTCCCACAAGGATGACCATGAACCCACATCATTCCAACCTGCATCCATTGGAACAACTATCGCATCCGAGGTTTTTTCCATAATGGCATAATCAATTGAATCGCTGGGACATTCACTGAACGCATCATGATTAATCCGAATGAAATCCAGATCACTTCTGACATCATCCATTGATGCCATGCATGCATCGTATATGTCAGGACGTGAGTTCTTCAATTCAACTAGGTAACGACGAGCACTAAACATGAACATGCCGCTGTTCCAGTAATATTCACCGCTCGCCAAATAGGTCTTGGCAATATCCAGATTTGGTTTCTCTACGAACTGATTAACACTATATGCTTTTGAGCATTTCTGGGGAGCATGCAACTCACTGCCACGATGAATATAACCATATCCCGTCTCTGGTGAATTGGGGACAATTCCAAATGTCACCAACTTTCCCGATTCGGCGAATGGGATGGCACTGTTGATAGCATTGGTGAATGCCTGTTGATCTTGAATCAAGTGGTCAGCAGCCAGCACCAACAATATCGGGTCATGAGCATCGCCGGCGTCTTGCAGGCTTTGTATAGCGGCTAGGGCTATTGCCGGTGCTGTATTTCTTCCTACCGGCTCAAGAATAATGTTATTGGCAAGAATATTGAGCTGGCGAAGTTGCTCGGCCACGATAAAACGGTGCTTTTCATTGCACAGGATAAGGGGAGCGGTACATTCGATATTAGCAAGCCGGTTTACAGTCTCTTGCAGCATCGAATTATTGCCATACAAGTTCAGAAACTGTTTTGGGAAATGCTCACGAGACATGGGCCAAAGCCTGGAGCCAGAGCCCCCAGCCATGATTACGGGAATAACAGCCATATTAATTTTCACTTTTTATCAACAAGTTATCAAGCCATGTAGATATGGACAACGCATCTCCACTCAGTGTGGAATCCAACATCTCATCCAGGTAGCGAGCACACTGTGAATCAGACCATCGCTTTCCTGTATTCCTGTCAATGACAACGACATCTTTCATGTCTGCATGACAAAGTACTGCCGCATTCGTCGTCACCAATTGATGTCTATCACCCAAGGTTTCCCAAGTCCGCATGGTGAGCCCGGTTTGATTGGCATTATGTATGTCTATAACATATTCACTATGTTCAGCCACATCAGTAATTGTTGCCCTTGCCAGTGGCTTGAATGTGAGCCACTCCTTAGGGGCAGTGCGCAAGGCTGGATCGAGAAGGTAGTAAAAAGCAAATTGCAATTTACTCTGAAAAAATATTTTCACATATACACTGGCATCATTTTCATGGGATAAAATGCGTTGTAAAACGGCTACACGATCACCATGATAGCTGCCGATGAAACTATATTTATATTTTTTGGCAACAGAATAACCGTAGCATTTTTTATCAGAATAGAACAGAGGTAAATAAGTGTATCCATACTTCATGCAATCAGCAATATCAAATGTATATGCTGCATCAGCTTTGACTGCCAATAAAGGAAACGTCTTTATATTTGAAATGGAATCCCAGCTGTAACAGATCACTCTTGTTTTTGGATTGAGTTTTTTAATTTTCTCGATCAGACAAGGAGATACACAAGTCCCTTTGACAATAATGACTTCAGCGATTTCAGAAAGCTTGTCAGCAATCGAATAGAAAATTTCAGCACTATATTTTTTGGCAGCTATATGGGCATATCCAAGAATATTAAACTTTATCAATGCCTTTTCTACTGAGGTACAGTGCGGCCGGTCAGAAAAAGAGAGTACCGACGCGTAGCGGCGTTCAAGCTCGGCTGTAAGTAAACTTTTATAATCAAAAAAATCCGGGCATATCAACACGGCACCAGCATTACTTCGCATCAACAGCCACCCATTGCCCACGTTGGAAATCAAACTGTTTAATCACTCTTGCCGGATTGCCTACTGCAATGGAGTTAGCTGGTATGTCTCTGGAAACCACTGAGTTCGCTCCAATGATGGAGGCCTTGCCAATGTTGACGCCAGGTAATACGACCACGCCTTCCCCAAGCCAAACATTTGACTCAATGACAACCGGCTTGGTATGCAATGCCCGCTCCCTGCAGATTGAATCAGGATGAGAGTGATCGACCCCGCTATAGCTGCCATGATTGAGGTCCGTGATAAAAACTCGACTTGCAATCAGCACATCATCACCAATAAGAACACTTTCCGCAGCAGCAATATGGACAGAATCATTAATCTGGCAATTATTGCCGATGATGATGTTCATTCCTTCTGAACCATGTGCTTCTAGCCTGCAATATCTTCCTGTAGTGAACCCCAGACCAATGTTGATATGTTTCTTCCCACGACATTCAAATGGGGTTCTTATCACTTTTGCATTGCGAAATCTAAATTTGGTGAAAATGACCTCTATTGCCAATCTAACACACCCAAAAAAACCATAGTGCTCTATATAAAATCGCATACTTTACTCCATCAACTCCTGATATACGCACAAGGTATCTTGATAGCATTTTTCCCAAGAGAATTTTTTTGCCTGAACCAGACCATCTGCTATCAGTTTTTTTCTAAGTGTGTCGGACTCAAGTTGGGTAAAGGCATCCCTGAATGCATCAACAGTAGCTTCCTTAACTAGCAGTGCAGCATCGCCAGCAACCTCGGGGATTGATGAAGTATGTACAGCGACAACAGGACATCCCGAGCGCATGGCCTCGGCTACCGGAATACCGAACCCTTCGTAGCTTGAGGGATAAAATAGGCAATAAGCCTTGTTGTAGAGCTCATTTAATCCACTATCAGGAACACGTCCCAGCCACTCGTACCTGCCAGGAATACACTCTTCCAACAATGCAGTTTCTTCAGGTGTCAGAGCCCCCCCTCCAACAATACTGAGCTTCAGATAGGGAAATAGGTGCAGCGTACGAACAGCAATCGTAAAGTTCTTATACCAACCGCGAGCTCCCACAAAAATAACGCTACAGTCTTTCTGTGCTCCTTCTATCGGAAAGTAAGACTCAGAAACTCCGTTGTAAACAACTCGAATTTTATCTCTCTCAATAGGACAAAAACGCATCAGGTCATCAGCTGTGTTTTGAGAAACACAAATCACCAGGTCGCTGTTTCTGATCGCCCTAAATTTCTGCCAAGAGTGCATCCAACGGGCAGGGCCTTTCCGATACAACTCATAAGTAAAATCATGTACGGTGGTGACGGTCCTGACGTTGCGAGTAGGTAGCCTGTAATGGGTAGAGTGGAAGATAATATCATCACCAAGCTGAGATGTGTCTACATCACGCCACCTTTCCAAGAAACGTTGGTCCCGTTTCACTAACGTACAATTCGAATCATGCAAAGAAATATTTTCCCCCATGACAGGAAAGAAACGCATATACGCCAGAGAAACCTTGTTCTCTTGCTGTAGAAAAGAAAGAAACTGGTTGAAATATACCGTGCAACCACCGTTATTTTGTAAGCTTTCAATAATCCCATCTATAACCAATTTCATAATATATGACTTTCCTTTTGGAATTTTTTTTCTTTTCTTGTTTTATCTAATAGATAGAAAACACTGACCGCGAGCATAAACAATGATGGACTAAAATAGCCAACCCCTCTAACAAAAAATTCCAGCACACTGGTTATTATTACCGTCGAAGCAAAGAGATCTTTCTTACTTTCGATACTTTTGGTGCGAACTTTCCTGCACAATGAGATCAATGCAACAAGGTAAACAACTAACAATATCAAACCAAATATTCCGAATTCTCCAACAATTTTAGGTGCAGTAGAGCCACCATCAAATTGATTTATATCAAAACCTAGCAATTGATATAGTTTCTCACTAACATCACCGGTTAAGGTCGTTATACCAAATTGCTGAAAACCACCACCTAACCAGGACCCGGTGAGTGTCTTTATGGCGTTATCCCATCCTTGATATAGCACAAGTACAGAAAGATTATCGCTACTGCCAGAAAGCGACAGGCGATCACTAAAATAACTAAGTTTATCTGCATCAATAAAAATGACCAGTGTACTCACTACAAGTAATAATGCGCATAGTGACAAAAACAAATTATTTCTCGTTGAGAGTAAATATGCAATAAGGACGGCCAACATCATTGTCATATTTTGAATATATGCAGCCCATCCCGCAACAAAGAGCAGCATTAATATGCCCTTTACTCTCGTTGTCGTTAGGCAATAGTAAGAGACGAACGGCGCTACAACTAGTGCAAAGTGTGATGGCTCTAAATAGATGAAAGAAGGTTTTGCTAAGCCGGTACCAAAAAAATCAATCTGACTCAAAGATATCAATCCATTACCGAACAGAACTATTGATATCACCATGCAGGATTTGTAAAAATAGTCATCACTCACCATTTTTAGTGATGTAGCAATCGATAATGCACAGCACAACATCAGGCTGAATGTTATGTAGCTCAACATAAAACGATTCAAGTCAATTTGATTGAAATGAAATCGAAGCATATTTAAAATATAGAAATGCAACATTATAAATAACAAAGAAAACATCAATAAAATAATGCTTTTCACGCTATATTCTAAACGAGAATTATTCCTACGCAGTAGTGAAAGTATGAGCAGTGCAATTAAAAATATGACCGATGAACAGAGAATTCCAATAGAGAAAGATGAGGCAAGTTTAAAAACCATCAGCATTGATGGCAATGCCATTATCATGAACCACCCAGATGGTAATAGCACTGGGAAACTAGAGACCTTCATATTACATTTTCAACCCGTCAAGAATACCTTTACCAATAGCGCTGCGCAGTTCGGGATTTTTTATTGTCAACATTCGAACAACCCTTGTCATCAGCGTATATGAGAGGCTGATAACCTTCTTTATTCCTCTAATGTTCTTCTTGATGAAATAGATACGATTTCGAGTGAGATGATACATACCAAAATGTGAGATATCCCCTCCCGTAGAACTGCCCACTTTGTGGTAGACTAATGCATTAGGAATTAATTCAACTAGAACACCTGATTGTACTATACGATATAGAAAATCAGTATCGTCATAATAAGCAAAATAGCGTTCATCCATAAGCCCGACACGTTCCCATACATCACGAGAGACCATGAGAAAGCAGGTAGGTGCATAAGTGAAACATGCACGTCTGATGGTTTGAGGCTGATATACCTCATCAATCAGAAAGTGTGGGGCAACCGCCCTGAGCTCATCGATTTCCCCACCTGCGTACCAAATGTTGCCCGCTGGATAATTCAGAATAAGTGGACTCAAGACCTTCACATTATCGTCTGTTGCCGCCTGAACCAGCTCTGAAAATACAGTCGTTTGCTCAAACAATAGATCATTATTAATGAAAACGATATAGTCACAACCATCACGCCCTGCGGCAAGTGCCCCCTGATTGTTTCCGGCAGCTACACCGACATTGTTGCCCTGATTGTCAATAAAGGTAGTTTCAATACCATACTGAGCGGCCAGCTCTCGTGCCAGACGAAGTGATTCGGGTTTCGAGCTGTTATCAATTACATAGAGAATAAAGTTTTTATAATTCTGGCATGCAAGGCTTTTAAAAAAGTCGGGTAACACTTCAGGTGTATTATAAAGGACCGTAACAAGACCTATTTTTGACGAATACACTATACTTTCTCCCATACATGCTTATCAAAATTATACTTTTTGATTATTCTTGCAGGATTCCCAGCGACTACGCTGTAGTCATCTACATTTTTAGTGACGACAGATCTTGCTCCTACAATGCAATTACGACCTATTGTTACACCAGGATTTATATGTGAACCGAAGCCAATAAAACTTCCGTCACCTATCAACACCGGCATACATACATCTTCTATTCTGTCACCTATTTTATTGGCTGCGAACACATCATTATATGGATGGACAACATCTACAATAGAACATCCGCCAGTAATAGATACATTATCACCTATTGATATATTGCATCGAGCAACGATATGAACATATTGTTCTATGTTAACGTTATTTCCAATTTTTATTACAATATCATTCTGTGGGTCAACAACTTCTAATCTAACGCCATCTCTAATAAAAACATTATCACCTACAGAAATATTCTTATGGTTGGAAATTAGCATAGGCTTTATTATTCTACTTTTGTGGCCAAAACTATGCATGAGAATCTTGTACTTTAGCTGACTATATATCAAAAACATGCCATTTATTATTTTGTCAAAGTACATATTTAACTCACCCATTTATTAGATTGGGAATCATATTTTTTAATTATTTTAGCCGGATTTCCTGCAATCATTACATAACCAGGAAACGATTTTGTCACAACCGCACCAGCACCAACAATACACCAGTCTCCTAGTGTGACATTAGGCATAATTTTACAACCAAAGCCAACGAATACATTTTCACCTAGAATTATTGGACCCTTATCATAAGACTCTTGTTGCATTATTGGTCCTGACTGTGGATCTAATCCGTGTGAGAGTGTACTTAAATACACATAGTCACTTAAAACAGTCCCCTCCCCGATTATAATTTGAGAGCCAGTATGTATATTTGCAAATCTACCAACATACACATTCTTATTTATTGTTATATTAGAGTCTGAATTACCTGTAACTATAAATGTCGCAGCATTATGGATGAACACATTATGAGGTGATATCTCAACTCTCTTATCTAGGAAAAATCTATATTTAATTTTATATATCAAGTTGATCAATCGTCCAATCATGAATCACACCTCGAGAATTTTTTTAATATTTTTTGCTTTTCTCAACACCAAATATCCACCTATTATTAGAGCTAGAACTGATACGAAATTTAGCATATATATTAAAATATCTATGCTCTCTTTTTTCGCCTCGACTAAACCGATAATAAAAATGAACGTTGACAGTGGATATATTGAGAAAATAAATTTATATCTAATAAAATAACTATGATCATCTAGTATATTTAACAATTTAAATGAATATATAAATAGTATTAGGAAAACTGAAATAGCCAGCCCTATAGGTACCGCATACATTCCATAGGAACTAATTAGAAAAATAGTCAATACAACGCTAATGACACTTTCTATTAGCGGATAGTGCATTATTTTATTCTGCTTAGCTTGAGCTATATATAATAGACCCAGTGGAGCACCAACTAACCTAACAAGATTAACAGCCATCAAAGATATAAATATATTTTCTACATGGATAGATATAGAATCTCCTACCCATAAATTCAAAATGTATGGTCCGATATAAAATGCTATTATTATAGCGATGATAGATAACCACATAACAATAAAAGTAAGGTTGTATAATAATTTGTTTAGATTTTTTGAAGAGTCACTTCTATTAGAGAGCTTCACCAACGGCTGTATTATTGGTGACATCGCGGCATTAATAAATCCTACAGCAGCGGTTACTAAGCTCATTCCCAATGAATAATATGCAAACTCATTAAAAGCATATTTTCCTACTAAGATCCCATTTAAACCGACCAACATAAAGGAAGCTAAATTAAAGACACTTATACCAATGAAATATGAAAAAAAATTTCCAAACCTGTACTCAGAATCATCTTTTGATGGTTGATTAACTAGAGTGTTCCTGAAAAAAGAATATGATATATATATCGTCAAGTAAGATAAAATATTAATGACTAGATATACATATGACATTACTTTAATGCCATATTGTGCCGACATTACAATGCAGACACCTAATATAACTCTTGACAATAGATTTATCATTGCTGGGATATCATTTCTCTCTATCCCAGTAAAAAACCCACTAAATACAGACGATATTAGACCAATAACAAATGATATAGCTACAACAAAAAAAGTTACCTTATCCTCTGATGCTTCAATCCCCTCTACTTCACTAAATAAAGAATAAAAACTATTATAAATTAAAACCAATAATAGACAACTAATTAAAATACCAAGCGAGCTTAAAATAATACCATTTTTTATTATCTGGTGCTCCATTATAGAGTCTTGTTTTTCTCTCGCGATTGTAATGTTTCTCGCAACCGTCAACTGACATCCAAAACCAATGAGAGCAAAGAATGCTCCAACTTGAATACTCAAATTCCATATCGAGAAGCTATCAATTGGTAGACGTTGCAATAAGAAAGGGGATATAACTATCCCCAATATTACATTTGAAAAGCCATTAATTATATTTGCTACTGAGTTCTTCAGCAGTCTATTAAATCCACTCATCAGTGTGCAGCCAAATGAGTTTTAAATTCCGCTATCATCAACTCAATGTCTTCGAGTACATTCCTTGGTTGATAATCAGGGATAAGAGATATGATTTTACTGATAGCTGTCTGAGGGAAGTTTTCATTTGGGAAAGGGATCTTATGCCACATAATCTCACATGCCGTGAACTTATGTAATACATCAGCTATTTGTCGTGCAGTAATATTATATCCTGCGGCGATATTGATGATTTGTCCCACACTCTCAGGATGAGTGGCCAAAGTTATACAGGCGCGGGCAACATCCGTCACCGAAACGTAATCTTTTGCATAATCCTGGTCAATATACATATCGACCTTGCCGTGATTGATGGCATTACGGGTGATCGCCGGCAAGAAAAGCGGACTGTGCAGGGCAACGCCATAGACATTGCTCGGTCTGACGATGGTAATATCGCGGCCACTTTTCAGACAGAGTTCTTCTGATACCAGCTTGGTGAGGTTGAACAGCCGGCGCTGATCATCGGAACATACCTTCAGATCATCTCCTTCTGCCGCCGAGTCCTGGTTCATGTATACACGGGTGGAAGAGACATAGAGGAGACGCTCAAACTTGCCTCGTGCCAGCAGATCGGCCAGCAAACGACAGTTGGCGTCAAACACACCCAGCGGAGCATTCTTGCAGTCGCCCTGCCCCGCACAGTAGATCACTGTCCCCAGATCGGTGTCAAATACACTTTCATCGTCGCGCGGCGGCACCCAGACATCCTGACCGGCAGCTTCCAGCATGCTGACGATCTCGCTGCCGATAAAGCCACGCCCACCAAACACTGTGTAACGTTTCATGCTCACCACCCATTCACCAGGTTGTCACGGATCTGGGCCAGCGTGGGCTGCACACTGTCTTTCGGTGACAACAGCGGCTCCGTCAACGGCCACTCGATCCCCAGTGCGGGATCATTCCACAACAACCCGCTTTCATCAGCAGGGTCATAGTAATCGGTACATTTGTATTGGAAATCGGCCGTTTCACTCAGTACGCAGAAACCATGGGCAAATCCAGGCGGAACGTAGAACTGGATCTTGTTTTCTCCCGTCAGCAAGACAGATTCATGCTGACCAAAAGTAGGAGAGTCTGGTCTCAAATCGACAGCAACATCAAATACACGACCCTGGGTCACAGTGACCAGTTTTCCTTGTGGTTTGGTTTTCTGGAAATGCAGACCGCGCAGTACATTTTGTGTAGAGCGAGAGCGGTTGTCCTGGACGAAATCCACGGTGATTCCAGCGGCCTTGTAACGCGCCTCTTGGTAGGTTTCATAAAAGAAACCGCGCTCATCACCAAATACTTTCGGTTCAATAATCAGCAGATCTGCAATTTTTGTTTTGATTACATTCATGTCGACATCTCTTATTTGATCAGACTCAACAAATACTTGCCATAACCGGTTTTTGCCATGCTGCTACCAATGCTCTTTATTTGATCACGGTTCAACCAGCCATTGTTAAGCGCAATCTCTTCAAGACATGCGATTTTGAATCCCTGACGCTTTTCAACGGTTTGCACGAACTGAGAAGCTTCAATCAGAGAATCATGGGTACCGGTATCAAGCCATGCGAAGCCACGCCCCAGCTGTTCTACCTTCAGTTGACCACGATCCAGATATGCCTGGTTGACACTGGTGATTTCAAGCTCACCGCGCTCAGAAGGCTTGATGCTCTTGGCGATCTCGATGACGGAGTTGTCATAGAAATACAACCCAGTGACAGCCCAGTTCGATTTCGGTTTTACCGGTTTTTCTTCGATGGATTTGGCACGGAACTCTTCATCAAATTCAACCACGCCAAAGCGCTCGGGATCCATCACCTTGTAACCGAATACGGTGGCACCTTCCTGATTGGCAATCGCCTTTTGTAACTGCTTGCCAAACGCCTGACCAAAAAAGATATTATCGCCAAGCACCAGGCAGACACTGTCTTGGCCAATAAACTCCTCACCCAGAATAAAGGCTTGGGCCAGTCCATCCGGTGACGGCTGTACCGTGTATTGCAGATTAATGCCGAACTGTTCACCATTGCCAAGCAGACGCTGGAAACTTTCCAAATCCTCGGGCGTCGTGATGATCAAGATATCCTTGATGCCAGCCAACATGAGTACCGACAGGGGGTAGTAAATCATCGGTTTGTCATATATCGGCAGCAGTTGCTTGGAAATGCCGCGCGTGATCGGGTGAAGGCGAGAGCCTGAGCCACCAGCCAGAATAATGCCTTTCATTACTTCTTCTCCCCGTACTGCTGATCGATCCAGGACTGATAGGATCCACTCTTCACGTTGTTGACCCACTGCTGGTTATCCAGATACCACTGCACTGTCTTGCGGATACCGGATTCAAAGGTTTCTTGCGGTTGCCAGGCGAGCTCGGCGCTCATCTTGCTGGCATCGATGGCATAACGACGGTCGTGACCGGGGCGGTCGGCCACGTAGGTGATTTGATCACGATAAGATCCTGCTTTCGGCACCATCTCATCAAGCAGATCGCAGATGGTATGCACTACCTCCAGGTTCTGCTTCTCGTTGTGACCACCGATGTTGTAGGTCTCGCCGATGACACCTGTGGTGACCACTGTATAAAGCGCGCGGGCGTGATCTTCTACATAGAGCCAGTCACGGATCTGGTCACCCTTGCCGTATACCGGCAGCGGTTTGCCATCCAGGGCGTTGAGGATCACCAGCGGGATCAGTTTCTCGGGGAAGTGATAGGGACCGTAGTTGTTGGAGCAGTTGGTAACCACGGTCGGCAAGCCGTAGGTACGACGCCAGGCGCGCACCAGATGGTCGCTGGAGGCCTTGGACGCAGAGTAGGGGCTGCTCGGGGCATAAGGGGTCGTTTCGGTAAAGAGCGGCAATGCCTCACCGGGAGCAACTTCATCGGGATGGGGCAGGTCGCCATATACCTCGTCAGTGGAGATATGGTGGAAGCGGAAGGCCTCCTTGCGCATCTCGTCCAGACCGTTCCAGTAGGCGCGAGCTGCTTCCAGCAGCATGTAGGTGCCGACGATATTGGTTTCGATGAAATCGGCAGGGCCGGTGATGGAGCGATCGACGTGGCTCTCGGCCGCCAGGTGCATCACTGCATCGGGTTGGTGGGCGGCAAAGACGCGATCCAGCTCGGCGCGGTTGCAGATATCTACCTGTTCAAAGGCATAACGTTCACTTTTTGCGACACAGGCCAAGGATTCCAGATTGCCTGCATAGGTGAGTTTGTCGAGGTTGACCACTGAGTCTTGGGTATGTTGGATAATGTGGCGAACAACGGCAGATCCGATGAACCCGGCACCGCCAGTCACAAGGATTTTCATTGAGAGGTTCCTGATTTCAATCTAACTAAATGAAAAGTAAATATTTTTATAAGGAGATATTGCTGTATGCCACCAGCTTATTTCTGGAGCAAAAATATGATTGTAGTGATTGGGTGAACGTTAAATTCCATAATTTGAGATGCTGTCCACTTGATTAGTTGGGCACATACCTCATACCAAGCACCAGGCGGCAGTAGGTAGAAATATTTCCTGTTCGCAATAAATTACGCTACCGCCCTTGAGTTACAGCTCCCAACATGCTGCTTTTAACCTGATTGTGTGCGCTGTTGGTCATCATATCCTCCAGCTTCTTGTTTTGGTTGATGTTTAACAATGGCGTCACATCACCTTGCTCACCCAGGCATTCCTGGCGCCCCATTGTTCACATCTTGGGCAGTTAAGAGCCCCAAACCCGATTTTGGGCCAGATTCTATCTTGTTTGACCCAAGGATGAACAGTCAAAACAACAGTCCACCCCCATGCAGGCTAGGATTCAATAAAAACCGTCCATAGGATTTTTCACTCAGTGCTCTTCAAGAGACAAGTTCACATCCAGACAAACGGAGCTACCCGGCATCTGACAAGGACGGAAAAATATAAATAATTCATAATCTTATGACCTAATTCAGTGATAACATAACCATCAGAATGACATTGTTAGACCGACACCCTGCCCCCTGAATAGTGCGCCTAGTATGTGCCAAGCCCCGGCCCGTGCGATAGGAACAGTCGCAACCCCTGATACTGAAGTGCTGGGTGAGCCCCAGGTTGCCGATAGCTTTGGTTGAGGGGTCATGGATCAGCCTGGTCACGGAGTGAGGCGGGGTGATGACAATAAAGGCAGGCACGATTCAGTCCCGATACAGGGGGGTTATGTAGGATCCTCGTTGACTCTCCCCCTTAGACACCCTCTAATTGACAGCCTGGACCCTTATCATCATGCATCTTATGAAAATCCTACTGGTCGAAGACGACAAGCTGCTCAATCATCACCTCACCACGCTGTTGACCGAGGCCCAGAATCAAGTCCACAGCACCGACAGTGCCCAGGTGGCGCTGCACTATGCGGCCGACTACCCCATCGATGTGGGCATCATCGATCTGGGCCTGCCTGACATGGACGGTCTGCAGCTCATCAGCCGGCTGCGCGAGCAGCAGATCCCCTTCCCCATCATAGTCCTGACGGCCCGGGGCAACTGGCAAGACAAGGTGGAAGGTCTGGAGGCCGGCGCCGACGACTATCTGGTCAAGCCCTTCCAGAAAGACGAGCTGCTCGCCCGCCTCAATGCCCTGGTGCGTCGCAGCGCCGGTTTCATCTCCCCCAGGGTGAAGGCGGGTGACTACGAGCTGGATCTCTCCCGCAAGGAGCTCACCGTCGCCGGCGAAGTCACTGTGCTCACCAGTTTCGAGTATCTGATCCTGGAATACCTGATGCGCAACGCCCGTCAGGTGGTTTCCAAGCAGCAGCTGCTGGATCAGCTCTATGGCGATGGCGAAGGGGATCCGAACACCATAGAGGTGATGGTGAGCCGACTGCGCAAGAAACTGGATCCGGAAGGGGTCATTGCCCCCATCTCCACCATCCGTCGCCAGGGTTACATCTTCAACCTCTCCTGCAGCTGATGCCTCGTTTCATGCTGCATCCCATGCAACTGATCCGCCGTTCGCTGCACCTCAAGCTGATGCTGAGCGCCATGCTGGTCATCGCGCTCATCATGACCTTCTCCGTCTATATCCTCTATCTTGGCCACGCCGAGGAGCAGGCGCAGAAGGCCAGCATCCGCATGCAGGAGAATCTCTCCAAGCTCTTCTCCTCCAAGCAGCCCGATCCCCATGCCATCACGGATCTCGGCAACATCACCCCGGATGCCATCGACCCCAATCTCGACACCCTGATCTGCCGTTCCGACGGTGAGCTGAGCTGGTCCAGCCTGCACATGCCGGAGGTGATCACCATCAAGGAGACCATCTGTCGGGATCTGATGAAATACCTTGGCGGCCTGGATCAGGACTATTTCTTCAAGCTGCACACCATCAAGAACGGCGAGAGCTACTTCATCTACAGCCTGCGCTTCCTGCGCAACCACGGCGACGGCCCCACCACCTACTACGTGGTCATGGTCGATTCCGCCAAGCGTTACCAGGCCCAGACCAGGGAGTATCTCTACCGCTGCATTCGTCAGGCGCTGCTCTCCTATTGCTTGCTCGGGGCCCTGCTGCTGCTGACCAGCTTCTGGAGTCTCACCTCCCTGCGCACCATGGCGCGGCAGATTGACGAGATCCGCGCAGGCTCCCGGGAGTCGCTCTCCAACGACTACGAGCGGGAGCTGACACCGCTGACCGAGTCGGTCAACCAGCTGCTGGAAAACGAGCGCCAGCAGACCCAGCGTTACCAGCACGCCCTGAACGATCTGGCCCACAGCCTGAAAACCCGGCTGGCGCTCATCCAGATCACCGCCCAGGAGCTCAAGCTCGGCCACGATATCCATGACAACATCAGTGAGCAGATCACCACCATGGATCAGATCATCCAGTACCAGCTGCGCCGTGCCGTCACGGGGCGAAAGCGCCTCGCCAGCAAGGGCACCGAGCCGGTGCCTCTCATCGAGAAGCTGCTGGCCAGCCTCACCAAGGTCTACCGTCACAAGAAGCTGCAAACCGGCTTCCAGTTTGATGACGACGTCTTCTTTCACGGTGAACAGGGCGATCTGATGGAGCTGATGGGCAACCTGCTCGACAACGCCTGCAAGTTCGCCATCAGCGAGATCCAGGTGCGGGTCAACCGCCAGGGCGGCGGCCTGCTCATCGTGGTGGAAGACGACGGCCCCGGCATCGACCCCGGCAAATCGCAGCAGATCTTCCAGCGCGGTGTGCGGGCGGACAGCTCCCCCGGCCAGGGGATAGGGCTCGCGGTGGTGACCGAAATCGTGCACAGCTATGGCGGCAAGATCCGGGTTGACGAGTCACCGCTCGGCGGCGCCAGATTCCATATCACCCTCCCCTGATACCGCAATAAGGGCCCATGCCATGGGCCCTTCCTTACCTCTATCTCAATGCAGGCTCTGCCCTGCCTGGATCCAGCACCTTCCAGCTCCTTCCATCATTCTCAGACCACTTTATGAGGGTTCACCGGCTCTGCCACATCCTCCTGGATACGGCGTCGCCTATGGTTCCCTCATAGGGGGAATGCCACGACATCAGGTGGACAGACATAAAAAAACCGGCCGCAAGGGCCGGTGAAACAGTTCAGGCTTGTCAGGTGACAATTCGCACCCAGCGGATGAAGACAGCTTCCAATTCCCTATGAAACCCTGTCCTCTTGAGTACGTGATGTCACTCTACGCCAGGGTCACTGAATCGGGACTGAACCATTTGCGCATTCTTTATCCGCCTCAGAGGCGGATCCCGAGGGACTGGCGCAGATAGGCCCCCGCCCCGAGCAGCCCGGGGCCTTCATGGGTGATGAGGAACACCGGAATCTCTTTGAGATAAGGCTTGAAGCGCCCCTTGTCCTCGAAGGCGACCCGAAAACCTGAGCCGATGAAGAACTCCAGGAAGCGGGGCACTATGCCGCCGGCGATGTAGACGCCGCCGAAGGTGCCCATGTTGAGGGCCAGGTTGCCGGCAAAGCGGCCCATCAGCACGCAGAACAGGCTCAGGGTGCGGCGGCAATCGAGGCAATCCCCCGCCAGCGCCCGCTCTGTGATGTCCTTGGGGGCAAAGGGCTCGGGTTCACGGCCATCGGATTTGACCAGGCCGCGGTAGAGATTGACCAGTCCAGGGCCCGAGAGAAAACGTTCCGCCGACACATGGCCCAGCTCGCCACGCATCACCTGCAGCACCGCATCTTCCTCTTCCGTGTTGGCGGCGAAGTCCACGTGGCCGCCCTCCCCCGGCAGACTGAGCCACTGCTCGCCGGCCTGCACCAGGTGCGCCACCCCAAGGCCGGTGCCTGCGCCATAGATGGCGATGGGCTTGCCGGCCACGGGCGCGGCGCCCCCCAGCTGGATGCGGTCACTCTCACCGAGCACGGGCACCGCCATGGAGACGGCGGTGAAATCGTTGATCACCTGCAGGCGATCCAGGCCGAGGTTGGTCTGCATCTCGCGGATGGAGAACTCCCAGCTGTGGTTGGTCATGGCGACCCAGTCACCATTGATGGGACAGGCGATGGCGATGCAGGCCTCGCCCACCTTGACGCCATGCTCCTCCAGATAGAGGCGCACCACGGCCTCGAGGCTGGGGTGGGCCAGCCCGGAATAGGTCTTTGCCTGGGAAATGGCGCCGGTCGCCAGCTCGCAGAGGGCCAGCCGGGCATTGGTACCGCCTACGTCGCCCACCAGCGCATGGGTATGCTGCATAACAAACTCCTTCGTTACCGACTCGGGGCGGCCCTTACCGTCCCGACATAATTATTTGGTTGCAATACTACCCGAGCCCCTTCCCTTGCGGCGCGTCGGATGAATGCAACTGTGCGCCCGCTCACAGTGTTGTTGCTTTGCAACATTTGTAAGCGTTTTCAAGGGACAGATGGAAGTTTGTAACCAAAAGCACGAAATAATTAGACATGAGTCATACTTTGTAGGGACGAGATTAGTTCCGATAAGCGCTTGTCTTGTATAGTCATCAAGTAGATTGGAAACCTGCTTGAGCTGTGAATTTAGTGCACAGACACTGAAGTTAAATTACAAAAATGCCTGGTGGTAATGATGAATACCCTCGATAAAATTACGAACAATTTGGAAAGTTTCAGTAAATCAGAGCGTAAGGTGGCTGAAGTGATCCTGGCGTCGCCCCAGACCGCCATTCACTCCAGCATTGCCACCCTCGCCAAGCTGGCCGATGTCAGCGAACCGACCGTCAATCGCTTCTGCCGTCGTCTCGATACCAAGGGCTTCCCCGACTTCAAGCTGCACCTGGCCCAGAGCCTGGCCAACGGCACCCCCTATGTGAACCGCCACGTGGAAGCGGAAGACGGGCCCGACACCTATACCGCCAAGATCTTCGAATCCACCATGGCCTGCCTCGATGCCGCCAAGAACAGCCTGGACATCTCCGCCATCAACCGCTGCGTCGACATCCTGACCCAGTCCAAGAAGATCAGCTTCTTCGGCCTGGGCGCCTCTTCCGCCGTGGCCCGGGATGCCCAGAACAAGTTCTTCCGCTTCAACATCCCCGTGGTGAGTTTCGACGACATCGTCATGATGCGCATGAGCTGCATCAACAGCAGCGAAGGGGATGTGGTGGTGCTGATCTCCCACACCGGCCGCACCAAGGCACTGGTGGAAATCGCGGCCCTGGCCCGTGAAAACGATGCCACCGTCATCGGCATGACCGCCAAGGATTCCCCCCTGGCCCGCGAGTGCAACCTGGTGCTCTCCATGGACGTGCCGGAAGACACCGACGTCTACATGCCCATGGCCTCCCGCATCGCCCAGCTCGCCCTGGTGGACGTGCTGGCAACCGGCTTCACCCTGCGCCGTGGCATGAAATTTCGCGAAAACCTGAAGAAAGTCAAAGAAGGTTTGCGCGAATCCCGCTTTGATACCCCGCATAATTCCTGAATCATTCGGGGGTCCGCCCCCGACTGTCTATGCCACCGGGCTTGGTGTAGTATCGTAATTTAATAACACAAGGCCACTCAGATGGCCTGCAGGCAGGCGCCATGCCACATGCTTGACGGGGCAGTATTTCAAGTCATATCAACTTCACATCGGAGTCTTTCATGCCAAGACGTACAAAGATTGTAACCACACTCGGTCCGGCGACCGATCGCGACGGCATCCTCGAGGGGATCATTCGCGCCGGTGCCGACATGGTGCGGATGAACTTCTCTCACGGCACTCCTGAAGATCATATCCTGCGCGCCAACCAGGTGCGTGAAATCGCCGCCAAGCTGGGCCGTCATGTGGCCATCATGGGGGACCTGCAAGGCCCCAAGATCCGCGTTTCCACCTTCAAGGATGGCAAGGTCTATCTCGCCATCGGTGACAAGTTCATCCTCGATGCCGCCCTCGGCAAGGGCGAAGGCTGCCAGGAGCAGGTCGGCATCGACTACAAGAGCCTGCCAAACGACGTGGTGGCCGGCGACATCCTGTTGCTGGACGATGGCCGCGTGCAACTGAAAGTCGAGCAGGTCGAAGGCACCCGCATCCACACCACAGTGACGGTGGCGGGCCCCCTCTCCAACAACAAGGGCATCAACAAGAAAGGGGGCGGTCTCTCCGCACCGGCCCTGACCGAGAAGGACAAGGAAGACATCAAGACCGCCGCCCGCATGAATGTGGACTATCTGGCGGTCTCCTTCCCCCGCAGCGGCGATGATCTGCGCTACGCCCGCGAGCTGGCCCGCGAAGCCGGCTCCAACGCCAAGATAGTGGCCAAGGTCGAGCGCGCCGAGACCGTCGCCAGCGACGAGGCGATGGAAGACATCATCCTCGGCTCCGACGCCGTCATGGTGGCCCGTGGGGATCTCGGCGTCGAGATAGGCGATCCCGAGCTGGTGGGCGTGCAGAAGAAGCTCATTCGCCACTCCCGCCGCCTGAACCGCGTGGTCATCACCGCGACCCAGATGATGGAGTCCATGATCAACGCGCCGCTGCCGACCCGTGCCGAAGTCATGGACGTGGCCAACGCCGTGCTGGACGGTACAGATGCGGTGATGCTCTCCGCCGAGACCGCCGCCGGCCAGTTTCCCATCGAGACGGTCACCTCCATGGCCAGCGTCTGCGTGGGCGCCGAGAAGCACCCTAGCCTGAACGTCTCCAACCACCGCATGAGCTACACCTTCACCTCGGTGGAAGAGGCCGTGGCCATGTCCACCATGTATGCCGCCAACCACCTGGAAGGGGTCAAGGCGATAGTGGCACTGACCGAGTCCGGCACCACACCGCTGCTGATGTCCCGCATCAGCTCCGGCCTGCCGATCTTCGCCATGTCCCCCCACAACAAGACGCTGGCCTGGACCAACCTCTATCGCGGCGTCACCCCGGTGCTGTTCGACGGGGACGAGAGCAAACCTGTCTACGAGGTGTGCCGCGAGGCACTGGACGTGCTCAAGGCCAAGGGTCTGGTCCAGAGCGGCGACATGGTGCTGCTGACCCACGGCGACAAGATGGAAACCGTGGGCAGTACCAATACCTGCAAGGTGATGATGGTCGAGTAATTTCCCTTCACCGGCACCAAAAACGGCTCCCGCGGGAGCCGTTTTTTTATGGCGCCAAACCCGGTTCAACCGCGAAACAGCGCCACCTTGTCGCCGTCCTGCAGGCTGCCGGCGCCGCGCACCACCACCCTGTCCCCCTGCTTGAGCGCCCCGCTCACCGCCACCTGCAGGCTGTCGCCAAACAGCACTGTGACCGGCACCCGGTTCACGGTCAGCGCCTCGCCGCGCTGCTCCACCTGATAGACCACGCTCCCCTCGGTGCCGAGCACCAGGGCATCCCGTGGCAGCAGCATGGTCTGCTGCTCTCCCAGGGGCAACGCCACCCGCACCGGCGAGCCTATGATGAAGCGGCCCGGCTCTGGCCTGAGGCGCAGCTCGATGAGGCGCGACTTGGGATCGGCGCTCGCCGCCCTCTGGTAATAGACGGCGTGGCCGCTAAGCTGCTCCCCTTCCACTCGCAACCTGGCCTTTGCTTCCAGCTGGCTGGCCCAGACGATGGGCGCCCGCAGCCGGATGTCAGGCTGCGCCGGGTTGACCAGCTCCAGCGCCCGCTCGCCCGCGTCCACGTGCTCCCCCGGCTGGATGAAGTGCTCGTTCACCACACCGTCGAAGGGGGCGAAGATGTGGGTCCTTTGCAACTGCGCCTCGATCTGGCGCACCTGTACCCGGGCCAGCTGCTCGGCCAGCTCCGCCTGCTCCACGTCATAGCGCGCCTTGTCGTACTGGCTCTGGGAGGCACTCTTCTGCTGGTGCAACCTATCCAGGCGCTGGAACTCGGCGCGGGCGTAGCGCAGGTTGCTCCCCTCTCTCGCCTGCTCGGCCCGGGACTGCTCCAGGGAGAGGCGCAGGATCGCGCTGTCCAGGCGCAGCAGCTCGTCCCCCGCCTTCACCCGGCTGCCGAACTCGGCAATCCACTCCACCCGGCCGCTCACCTCGGCGCTGAGCGCCGCCTGCTGGCGGCTCGCCACTGTGCCGCTGACCCAGATGCTGGCCCCCGCCTCCCCCTGGGTTACATCCGCCAGGGTCACTATCTTGTCTTGTGCCAGCGCGGGCAGCCCCCCTGCCAGCAGCAGGGCCCCCACCATCATCCTTGTGAACATATGCGTCATCGATAAGCTCCTTGCTCAGGCCCGCTGGCGCAGGGGTTGTGGGATCTCCGCCTGCTCCCCGAGACGGAGGAAGGCGGGTAACAGGATCAGGGTGAACAGGGTGCTGCAACTCATGCCGCCGACGATGACGGTGGCGAGCCCCCGGTAGATTTCGCTCCCCTCGCTCGGGCTCAGCATCAGGGGCAGCATGCCAAAGATGCTGGTGAGGCTGGTCATGGCGATGGGCCTCATCCGGCTTTGCAGGGCATCGGCCACCGCCGACTGGCGGCTCAGGCCGTCCCGCTCCGCCATCCGGGTCTGGTGCACCAGCAGGATGGCGTTGTTGACCACCAGCCCCAGCAGGATGACGAAGCCGATGATGGTCAAGAGATCCATCGGCAGCGGCACCAGGAGGCCGCTCAGGTGCAATGCCAGCACGCCGCCCACCGAGGCGAGCGGCAGGGTGAGCAGCACCAGCACGGCATCCTTGAGGGAGGCGAAGACCCCCCACAGCAAGATGAGCAGTATCATCACCGCAAACAGGAAGATGCTCCCCAGGTTGTCCAGCGCCTGCTGCAGGCTGTCGGCATTGCCGGCGACCCTCAGCTCGCCACCGGCGGGCAGCAGCGGCCGGATGGCGGCAAAGCTCTTGGTCTGCAGGGTCTCCAGCACCTGCTCCATGCTCATCCCCTCAGGCGGGGTGATCTGCAGGCTGATGCTGCGCCGCCCGTCGGCCCGAAAGATGCTCTCAGGCCCGAGGCCGGGCTCCACCCGCAGCAGCTCGCCGAGGGGGACGATGCGCCCGGACGGCGTCGCGAGCGGCACCGCCTTCAGCTCGTCCGGGTTGGCGGAGGCCTGACCCATCAGCAGGATGTCGAGCCGCTCCTCCCCGTCGAAATACTCGCCGACCCGCAGGCCGTCGCCGAAGGTCTGGATGATGGCGGGCATGGGGCTGCGATCCCAGCCCACCTCGGCCAGACGCCTGTCCTGGGGCACCAGCCGCAATTCGGGGGCGGTGAAATCGAGCCCGGGCTCAGGCCTTATCTGGGCCCCCGGCAAGTCCCGCTGCACTATGGCCATGCTCTGCCGCGCCGCCTGATAGAGCGCCGGCAGCTCGCCCCCCTGGATCAGCAGTGAGATGCCGTTCTCGCTGTCGAAGCCGCCAAACAGGGAGCCCTGACCACCGAAGGCCCGGGTATCGGGGATCCCCACCAGCAGCTGTTTCATCAGGAGCTGCTCCAGCGCCTTGATCTGACTCTCCTCTTTTGGCCGCACCCCGATCTGGGCACCGCCCGGGTAGCGCAATATGTAGTAGTTCTTGAGGGCCGGCTCCTTCTCCCCCTTCATGTAGGGATCGAGGCGGGCGATCAGGGTGTCTATCACTTCTTCGCGCTGGGCCTTGAGGTTGACCCCTGGGGTGAAGCTCATCCACACATCGATGGCGTCACGCTTCACGTCCGGCAGGTAGTTCATCTTGGGCAGCAGCAGCCAGCTGGCCAGCACAGGCCCCGTCATCATCAGGGCGATGATGGCCCAGCGCCGGGGGGCCGTGCCGGTCCAGCGGATCAGGTGGCGGGTGATGCGCTGCCACTGGCTGTCATAGGGATCCAGCAGCCGCTCAGACCCCATCCAGCGCGCCGCCACCGCCGGCAGCACTGTCACCGCCACCACCATGGAGACGGTGACGGCGCAGGCGATGGTGAGCGCCAGGTCTGCGAACAGCTGCCCCTCCACGTCGTTGAGCAAGAGTACCGGCAGGAAGATGGCGACCGTGGTCAGGGTGGAGGCCACCAGGGCGGTCCACACCTGCCGGGTGCCCGCCAGCGCCGCCTCGGCCTTGTTCAAATCCCCCCGCTCGTGGCGCCGGTAGATGCTCTCCAGCACCACGATGGCCGCATCGAGCACCATGCCGACGGCAAAGGCGATCCCCGCCAGGGAGATGATGTTGAGGGTGCGGCCCATCACCTTGAGCAGGCAGAAGGTGAGCATGATGCTGATGGGGATGGCGATCGCTATCATCAGGGTCGCCTTGAGCTGGCGCAGGAAGACCCAGAGGATGGCGCAGGAGAGCAGCACGCCGAGCCCCAGGTTCGCGGTCACCATGCCCACCGCCCGGTTGATGTAGAGGGAGGCATCGAACGACTGCTCCATGTGCAGCCCGACCGGCTCCAGCACCTCCCGGTTGAGCTCCTCCACCTTGGCCTTGATCCCCTCCAGCGCCGCCAGGGCATTGGCCCCGCTCTCCTTGAAGATCTGCGCCGCGATGGCGGTATTGCCGTTCTGGATGCGCAGCACCGGGTTCTCCTCCCGGGCCAGCCTCACCTCGGCCACATCCCGCAGATAGATGGGCAGGCCGTCCCGCCAGTCCACCACCTTGTCCCCCAGGGTTGCCACATCGTAGCGACCGGCGAAGCGCAGCTTGTACTCCCAGCGGCCGATGTCGAGGGTACCGGCAGAGACATCCCAGTCGGTGGTTGCCCGGCTGGCGAGCACGGGGATCTCCACCCCCAGCTCGGCGGCGCGATAGGGGTCGAAGCGGATCTGGATCTGGCGCTCGTTGATCCCCTCCACCTCCACGGTCGATACCCCGGGGATGCGCTCAAGCTCCGGCTTGACCCTCGCCTCGATCAGCGCCTGGTGATCGTCTATCTCCCCCTTGGCGCCAGGCAACTGCTGGATGAAGAAGAAGGTCAGGGTGTCGTTGCTGCTGTAGTTGTTAACGTAGGGACCGCCGATGTTGTCCGGCAGGCCGGAGACCCGGTTCAGCCGCGAGATGACGTCGAGCTGGGCCCGCTGCATGTCGGTGCCGAGGGCAAACTCCATGTCGATCTCGGTGAAGCCGGGGTAGCTGTTGCTGGTGAGGCTCTTGAGCCCCTGTACCCCCTGCATCTCCTGCTCGATGGGGTCGGTTATCTCCGACTCCATCTCCTGGGGCGAGGCCGAGCGCCAGTCCACCGAGATGTTGAGGTGCGGGCGGTCAATGTCGGGAAACAGCTGGACTGGCAGTCCCCGGATGCTGAGCAGGCCCAGCAAAAAAATCAGCACGACCGAGACCGCCACCCAGATGGGGCGTTCGATCGCCGTTTTGGCGAGGTTCATTCACTCTTCCTGAGTTTGTTGTTGTTGGCCATTCCGCTGGCCTTGCTTCCTGCCCCAAGGGTGGGGGCCATTGCATTTAACTGGAATTAATCGAGGTTGTAAATGCCTGGTTAACAAACAAAAAAACCGGCCACATGGGCCGGTTGTCGGTTCACTCTCGGGGTCAGGCGGCGTGCACGACCGGGTTCGGTTGAGACAGGCCTTCCAGCTCGCCCGGGGCGAAGTTGTCCACCTGGATCGCCTCGTAGCGCAGGGCATCGGCGGCCAGCAGCTTGTCGGCCTCCTCCTTGCCGAGGATGGACTGGGACAGGGCCGCGGCCACCAGCTCCGGCAGGGCCATCTTGCGAGGCAGCTTGCCCTCTTTCTGGGCCTGCACCAGCTTCTTCTCGATGGGCTGCACCACCACCATGGCCTGGAAGGCGCGCTCCATCAGACCGACAGGGTCAGCGTCATCCTTGCCCACGTAGCAGAGCGCGGTCAGGCGGTCGCGGAACTCCCCCGGCGTCATCATGGCCAGACAGATGGCGTGGCAACGCTTGTCTGCCGGCATCTTGTAGCCCACGCCGAACGGGAACACCACCCGTTTGAGCACGGCGCCCACCACCTTGTTCGGGAAGTTCTGGAAGAAGCCCTCGAACGCCTTGCCGATGAGGTAAAGGTTGCGCTCCACCGCGTACTGCACGAACGGCAGATCCGAGACCATGCGGCCCTGATCCTCGTAGTGCTTGAGGGTGGCGGAGGCCAGATAGAGGTGGCTCAGCACGTCACCCAGACGGGCGGAGATCATCTCCTTGCGCTTGAGATCGCCACCCAGCATCAGCATGGAGACGTCGGCACACAGGGCCAGCCCCTTGCTCATGCGAGAGAGCTGCTTGTAGTAGCGAGCGGTTTCCCCTCCCACGGGGGCATTGTTGAACTGCCCCAGGGTCAGCCCCTGGAACAGGGCGCCGAAGAAGTTGCCGGTGCCGAACGCGATGTGCTTCATCAGCAGGGCGTCAAACTTCTCGAGGCCACGCTCCACGTCGGTGTCGGCGGCTGCTTCCAGCTCGGCAAACACGTAGGGGTGGCAGCGGGTGGCACCCTGCCCGAAGATCATCAGGTTGCGGGTCAGTATGTTGGCCCCCTCCACCGTGATGGCGACCGGAATGCCCATGTAGGCGTAGCCGGTGTAGTTTTTCGGGCCGAGCTGGATGGCGCGACCGGCGTGGATGTCCATGGAGTCGTCCATCACCTGGCGCGCCATTTCGGTCATGTGGTACTTGGAAATCGCGGTGACGATGGCGGGTGCCTGGCCGAGATCCAGGGAACCTGCCGTCATGCGACGTGCCCCTTCCAGCTGGTAGGTGAGACCACCGATGCGGGCCAGCGCTTCCTGCACCCCTTCAAACTTGCCGATGGACATGCCGAACTGCTTGCGCACATAGGAGTAGGCGCCCACGGTGCGGCTCGCCATGTGGCCACAGGCGGTGCCCAGGGCAGGCAGCGAGATGCCGCGACCGGCGGAGAGGCACTCCACCAGCATGCGCCAGCCGCGGCCGGCGTAGTCCGGGCCGCCGATGATCCAGTCGAGCGGAATGAACACATCCTTGCCGAAGGTCGGACCGTTCAGGAACGCCAGCCCCATGGGGTAGTGGCGATCGCCGACCCGCACACCCGGGTGGTTGGTGGGGATCAGGGCACAGGTGATGCCGATCTCTTCCTTGTCACCCAGCAACTTGTCCGGATCGTACATCTTGAACGCCAGACCCAGCACGGTGGCGCGGGGCGCCAGGGTGATGTAGCGCTTGTTCCAGTTCAGGCGAAGCCCGAGGACCTCCTCCCCCTTGTACATGCCCTTGCAGACGATCCCCTTGTCCGGGATGGCGCCCGCATCCGAGCCTGCTTCCGGACCGGTCAGGGCGAAGCAGGGTACTTCCTTGCCGTTGGCCAGCCCCGGCAACCAGAAGTCCTTCTGGGCCTGGGTGCCGTAGTGCATCAGCAGCTCACCCGGGCCCAGGGAGTTCGGCACCATCACGGTGACCGCCACGCTCAGGCTCTTGGTGGCGATGCGAGTGACTATGGTGGAGTTGGCAATGGCCGAGAACTCGCGGCCGCCATAGGATTTCGGGATGATCAGGGCGAAGAAGCCTTCCTTCTTCAGGTAGTCCCAGACCGGCTCCGGCAGGTCCTTGGTCTCGTTGACGATCTTGAAGTCGTCCACCATGGCGAGCAGGGTCTCGACCTGATTGTCGATGAAGGCCTGCTCCTCGGCGCTCAGGGTCGCCTTGCCGTAACCATGCAGTTTCTTCCAATCCGGGTTGCCGCGAAACAGCTCGCCATCCCACCAGACGGAGCCGGCTTCCATGGCCTCCCGCTCGGTGGCCGACAAGGGCGGCAGTATCTTCTTGAAGATGCCGAACACGGGACGAGTTACCACCTTTTTACGGATGGCGGGCACGCCGAGTACCACGGCTATCGCCAGCACCAGCAGGACAAGCAATGTGATCATACCGAAGTTCCTTCTATTTCACTGTTTCCGTTGATTATTGTTAGGTGTTACACGGCCAGGGAGAGCCTGGTCGACTCCACGGGCGCCCCGACACCGGACGCCAGATAAGGAATAACGTTGCGCACCAGCCCTTCCACATCGAGCTGCTGGCCAAAATCGGCCTGGGCGATGTCACGCAGGGCATCGGCGGAAGCCATGGTGAACACGACTGTGCCCAGGGTGAAGTGCAGGCGCCAGAAGAGATCCGCCGGCGACAGGGCCGGGTTGGCCTTGGAAATCGCCTGGGTGATCCCGTGCAGGGTCGCCCCATAGTGGGTGGTGATGAAACGGCGCAGGTGGCCCTGACTGTCGATGTAGCCGCGCCCCAGCAACTGCATGAAAAGCGCCGGGCCGTTGGCCCGCACCGCCACCAGCTTCATCAGGGGATCGACGAAGCTCTCGAACACCTGCAGCAGGGTCAGCTGCTCCTGCACCATCAGGGTCTGCAGCCGCGCATCCAGCGCCGGCATGAAGATACTCAGGTAACGATCGAGCACCGCCTGGATCAGCTCCTTTTTGGAGCCGAAGTGGTAGTTGACCGAGGCCAGGTTCACATCGGCCTCGCTGGTGATCAGACGCAACGAGGTATCGGCGAATCCCCGCTCGGCAAACAGCACCTCGGCGGCATCGAGAATACGGTTTTTGGTATCGATTTTACTCACTGGACACCTCACTTAAACGAATGTTTAAAAAGTACGTTTCACGCCCAGTCATGTCAAGAGAATGTGAACAGGTGTTGGCGAAATGTTTTCAACCAAAAAAGCGGGAACAAGATGGGAACTTAGCGGCCAGGCCGGACTCTATATCTATGCCACTGCAATTAAACATTAAGTCTCGCCCAACTTGCGCCATGCTAGTTGGGCATTTTTTTATCCGGATGGCGGCGAAGATTGCGGGCGAAAAAAAACCGTCGCAGGGGCGACGGTGGGGAAAAGTGAGTCGAATCATCCAGTTTCGACTCATCGATGAGAGTTCAGGCTTGCATCGATGGGGCTATGCTCGCAGACAAAGGTGGTCAGACTTTGTCAGTCCTGGCGTAATTTGTGACAAAGTATGGCAAGCCGCCACATGGCCCGAGTCCGCCAATTTTGCTATGCTGGCGCCTCATGCCAGAGGGGAGAGAAGATGAAGTATACGGTCGATACCCACACGCACACCGTCGCCAGCACCCACGCCTACAGCACCCTTCACGATTACCTGCCCATTGCCAGGGCCAAGGGGATCAAGCTGTTCGCCACCACGGATCACGGCCCCGACATGGCCGATGCCCCTCACTTCTGGCACTTCGTCAACCTGCACGTGCTGCCGCGGGTGGTGGACGGGGTCGGCATACTGCGCGGTATCGAGGCCAACATCAAAAACATAGACGGCGAAATCGACTTCCCCGAGCGCTACGAGTCGCGCCTCGACATGATCATGGCCGGCTTCCATGAACCCGTGTTTCCTCCCTGCGATCAGGCAACCCATACCCAGGCCATGATCAACGCCATCAAGAGCGGCCGGGTCGACATGATAAGCCACCCGGGCAATCCGGCTTTTCCCATCGACATCCAGGCCGTGGTCAGGGCCGCCGCCGAATACAGGGTGGCGCTGGAGATCAACAACTCCTCCTTCAGTCACTCCCGTCCGGGCAGTGAAGGCAACTGCCGCGCCATCGTCGAGGCGGCGCGCGACCTCGGTGCCTATCTCACCTTCGGCTCAGACTCCCACGTGGCCTTCAGCCTGGGGGATTTCGACCACTGCCACCGGCTGGTGACCGAGGCCGGCTTCCCCGAGGAGCGGATCCTGGCGCGCTCCCCCCGCGCCCTGCTCGCGTTTCTCGAGAGCCGTGGCCGCGCCCACATTCCGGAATTCGTCGATCTCTGAAGTGTGCCCGTAACTCCATGAGCAGGCTCATAAAAACAGTCCGGGCTCATTGACTTGCCTGCACATTTTCGGGAATCTAGGGACAAGCCGGTGTAGCTCAGTTGGTAGAGCAGCGCATTCGTAATGCGAAGGTCGCAGGTTCGACTCCTGTTTCCGGCACCAGACATAGCAAGGCTCGCAGCGATGCGAGCCTTTTTCTATCTCGGTCTGGGCAAGCCTGGCGTTCGCGAACCGGGCCTGCGCTCGGCAGCGAAGTGTCCAGAAGAGGCGGCCATTTACACATAAAAACGGGGCGAACCCTGCGGTTCGCCCCGTTTTGTCACATTGTCAGCAACGGATGAGAGACTAGCCCTGCCCTTCGGAGGCCGCCGGGGCCTCCTTGGGGGCCTGCCAGCCACCGCCGACCGCCTTGTAGAGGGCGACCTGGTTGCTGAGCTGGGCCAGGCGGGTGCTGATCAGCCCCTGCCGCGCGCTGAACAGGGAGCGCTGGGCATCCAGCCTCGTCAGATAGCTGTCCACCCCCTGCTCGTAGCGGAACTCCGCCAGCTTGAAGTAGGTCTGGTTGGCATCCACCAGATCCTGCTGGGCCTGCAGCTGCTGCTGGTAGTCCGCCTGGGCGCCGAGGGTATCCGCGACCTCCTTGAAGGCGGTCTGGATGCTCTTCTCGTAGCTCGCCACCGCCTGCTTGGTGCCGACCTCGGCCACGTCCAGATCCGCCACGCGCTTGCCACCGTCGAAGATGGGCAGGTTTATCTGGGGCATGAAGGTCCAGGTGCCGGTGCCGCCGTCAAACAGCCCGCTCAGCTGGTTGCTGGCGGTGCCCGCCGTCGCGGTGAGCGAGATGGTCGGGAAGAAGGCGGCACGGGCCGCGCCGATATTGGCATTGGCCGCCTTCAGGCTGTGCTCCGCCGCCAGTATGTCGGGCCGCTGTTGCAGCAGGCTGGAGGGGGCCCCCACCGGGATCGGCGCCAGCTTCACCTCGGCCAGGGTCGCCGGTTGCCCTTCCAGCACCGGCACTTCTGTGCCGAGCAGCAGGGCCAGACCGTTTCTGTCCTGTTTCACCTGACGCTGGTATTGCGCCTGGCTGACCCGGGCGTTCTCGAGCGCGGTGCGCCCCTGCGCCAGCTCCATCTCGGAAGCCGCTCCCAGCCGGTACTTGTGCAGGGTCAGGGCATAGCTCTCCTGCTCGGTCGCCAGCGTCGCCTGGCTCAGGGCCAGCAGCTCCTGATCCGCCAGCAGGGTGAGATAGGCATTCGCCACCGAGGCGATCAGCGCTATCTGGGTGCTGCGCTGGGTCTCGATTTGCGCCAGGTAGTTCTCCAGCGCCTGATCTTTCAGGCTCTGGATCCGGCCAAACAGGTCCAGCTCATAGGCGGTGATGCCGATGTCGGCGCCGTACTGGCTGCTGATGCTCCCCTGCCCCGTGCTGCTGAGATCGTCGGATCCCTGCTGACGGGTGCCGGAGCCGCTGGCGGCCAGGGTCGGCAACTGGGCCGCCCGCTGGATCCGGTATCTGGCCTCATAGGCCTCGACGTTGAGGGCCGCGAGCCGCAGATCCCGGTTGTTCTCAAGGGCGGTGTCGATCAGCTTTTGCAGCGCCGGATCGAGGAACTGTTGCTGCCAGGGCGCCAGCGCCCCCTGGGTGGCGAGGTTCTCTTGCCAGGAGGCGCCTTGCGGCACCTCGGGGCGTTGGTAATCGGGGGCCATGGAGCAGGCCCCCAGCAGCAGCGTCACACTCAGGGCGACCAGGGTCTTAGTCATGTTGGGTCTCCTTGGTCAGCGCGGCGCGCTCCTCGGCTGAACTCTGCTTGGTGAAGTAACGCATCACCAGCACGAAGAAGAGCGGCACGAAGAAGATGGCCAGCACGGTCGCAGTGATCATCCCCCCCATGACGCCGGTGCCGATGGCGTTGCGGCTGCTGGCGCCGGCACCTGTGCTTATCACCAGCGGCAAGACGCCGAGGATGAAGGCGAGGGAGGTCATCAGGATCGGGCGCAGACGCTGGCGGGAGGCTTCCACCACCGCATCGCCGAGCTTCATCCCCTTGTCATGGAGCTCCTTGGCGAACTCCACGATCAGGATGGCGTTCTTGGCCGAGAGCCCTATGGTGGTGAGCAGGCCTACCTGGAAGTAGACGTCGTTCTCAAGCCCGCGCAGGGTAGCCGCCAGTATGGCGCCCAGTACCCCGAGCGGCACCACCAGCATGACGGAGAACGGAATGCTCCAGCTCTCGTACAGGGCCGCCAGACAGAGGAAGACCACCAGCAGGGAGATGGCGTAGAGCGCCGGCGCCTGGGAGCCTGCCTGACGCTCCTGGAAGGAGAGCCCGGTCCACTCGATGCCGATGCCTTCCGGCAGCTGTTTCACCATCTGCTCTATGGCCGCCATGGCGTCACCCGTACTCTTGCCCGGCGCCGCTTCACCGACTATCTCCATGGCGGAGACGCCGTTGTAACGCTCAAGACGGGGCGAGCCGAAGCTCCACTCGGTGCTGGCGAAGGCGGAGAAGGGCACCATCTGGCCCGCGCTGTTGCGCACGTACCACAGCTTGAGATCCTCCGGGTTCATCCGGAAGGGGGCATCCGCCTGCAGGTAGACCTTCTTGACCCGGCCTCTGTCGACGAAGTCGTTCACGTAAGAAGAGCCCCAGGCCGCCGACAGGGTGTTGTTGATGTCGCTGATGGAGAGCCCCTGGGCCAGCGCCTTCTCGTAATCGATCTTGATGTCGAGCTGGGGAGTGTCTTCCATCCCGTTCGGGCGTACCCGCACCAGGTTGGGATCCTGCGCCGCCATGCCGAGCAACTGGTTACGAGCCTGCATCAGCTTCTCGTGCCCCAGACCACCGCGGTCCTGCAGGAAGAAGTCGAAGCCGGTGGCCGTGCCGAGTTCCGGTATGGGAGGCAGGTTGAAGGCGAACACCTGTGCCTCCTTGATGCTGAACAGATAGCCCATGGCGCGGCCAATGATGGCGTTGGCACTGCGCGCTTCCCCCTGACGCTCGCTCCAGTCCTTCAACTTGATGAAGGCCATGCCGCTGTTCTGGCCGCTACCGGCAAAGCTGAAGCCCGCCACCGTCAGCACCGAATCGACGTTCTCCTTCTCGTTCTTGAGGAAGTAGTCGCGCATGTCGGCCAGCACCACCTCGGTACGCTCCTTGGTGGCCCCCACCGGCAGCTGCACCATGGACATGATGACCCCCTGATCCTCTTCCGGCAGGAAGGAGGTGGGCAGGCGCATGAAGAGCACCGCCAGCACCGCCAGCATGGCCACATAGATAATGCTGTAACGGGTCCCCTGCTTGATCACCTTGCGCACGCCGTTCTGGTAACGGTTGGCGTTGGTGTCGAAGAAGCGGTTGAACCAGCCGAAGAAGCCGCGCTGGGCACCGAACTCCCCGTGTTTCATGGGCTTGAGCAGGGTGGCACAGAGCGCCGGGGTCAGGATCAGCGCCACCAGCACTGAGAGCACCATGGCCGAGACTATGGTGAGGGAGAACTGGCGATAGATGGCACCGGTCGAGCCGCCGAAGAAGGCCATGGGCACGAACACCGCCGACAGCACCAGGGCGATGCCCACCAGGGCGCCGGTGATCTGGGTCATGGACTTGCGGGTCGCTTCCAGCGGGGAGAGTCCCTCCTCGCTCATCAGCCGCTCCACGTTCTCCACCACCACGATGGCGTCATCCACCAGCAAGCCGATGGCCAGCACCAGACCGAACATGGTCAGGGTGTTGATGGAGAAGCCGAAGGCCGCCATGACCCCGAAGGTACCGAGCAGTACCACGGGCACCGCTATGGTCGGGATCAGGGTCGCCCGGAAGTTCTGCAGGAACAGATACATGACGCAGAACACCAGGAAGATGGCCTCGATCAGCGTCTGCACCACCTCCTCAATGGAGATCTTCACGAACGGCGTGGTGTCGTAGGGGTAGACGATCTCCATGTTGGCCGGGAAGTACTCGGAGAGCTCACCCAGCTTGGCCCGGACATGCTCGGCGGTGTCCAGGGCGTTGGCACCGGTCGCCAGCTTGATCGCCACCGCCGCCGTGGCCTGGCCGTTGTAGAGCGCGGTCGCGTCGTAGTTTTCACCGGCGAGCTCGACCCGGGCCACGTCCTTGAGCAGCACCTTGGAGCCGTCCTGGTTCACCCGCAGCAGTATGTTGTTGAACTCCTCCACGGTGGAGAGCCGGGTCTGGCCCATGATGGTGGCGGTAAATTGCTGATCGCTCACCGCAGGGGTGCCACCCAGCTTGCCGAAGGCCACCTGGGCGTTCTGGGCCTGGATGGCGGCCTGCACGTCGGCCGGGGTCATCTGCACCCGGTTGAGCTTGTGGGGATCGAGCCAGACGCGCATGGAGTACTGGCTGCCGAACAAGGTGATGTCACCCACCCCGTCCAGACGGCTCAGGGGCTCCTTGATGTTGGCCACCACATAGTCCGCCAGGTCATCGTTGGTCATGGTGCCGTCGGTGGAGATGAAGGCGGCCACCATCAGGAAGCTGCTGGAGGTCTTCTGGACCCGCACGCCCTGCTGCTGCACCTCTTGGGGCAGGAGCGACATGGCCTGCTGCAGCTTGTTCTGTACCTGCACCTGGGCGATGTCGGGATCGGTACCCGGCTTGAAGGTGAGGGTCACGCTGACGTTGCCGGAAGAATCCGACTGGGCAGACATGTAGAGAAGGTGATCCAGCCCCGTCATGTTCTGCTCGATGATCTGGGTCACCGAGTCTTCCACCGTCTTGGCGGACGCCCCCGGGTAGCTGGCGGAAATGCCGACGGCTGGCGGGGCTATGGTCGGGTACTGGGCGACCGGCAGGCCTATGATGGCCATGGCCCCGGCCAACATGATCACCAGGGCAATCACCCAGGCGAAAATGGGTCTGTCTATGAAAAATCGTGCCATGAGGCGACTACTCCATCCTACTGCTTGGTGACCTGGGTCTGATCGGCTTGTGCTGTCGTGGTGGTGCTGGTGCGCTCAGCGGGCGCCACCAGGGCACCGGGTTTGACCTTCTGCAGACCGGCCACTATCACCTTCTCGCCGGCATCGAGGCCGGACTCCACCACCCAGCTGTCGCCAACCACGCGGCTGAGCTGCACTTCCCGCAGCTCGACCTTGTTGTCCGCGGTCACCACCATGACGGTGGCACCGCCTTTCGGTGTGCGGGTCACGGCGGTCTGGGGCACCAGCAGGCCTTGCGGGCGCTCCCCCTCCTGCAGGGTGGCGCGCATGAACATGCCGGGCAGCAGCAGATCATGGGGGTTCGGGACCAGGACCCGCAGGGTCACCATGCCGGTGGTCTCGTCCACTGTCACGTCGGAGAACTGCAAGGTCCCCTGCTCGCCGTACTGGCTGCCATCTTCCAGCTGGAAGCTGACCTTGGCGCCCTCCTGCTGGCCCTGGGTCAGCTTGCCGGCGGCGACCTGGCGCTTGAGGCGCAGCAGATCGGCGGTGGACTGACGCACGTCCACGTACATGGGATCGAGCTGGGAGATGGAGGTGAGGCTGTCCGCCTGCTGGGCGGTGACCAGGGCACCCTCGGTCACCGCAGACTTGCCGATGCGGCCGCTGATGGGGGCGGTGATCCTGGTATAAGCCAGGTTGATGTTGGCGCTCTGCAAGGCGGCCTTGGCGGCCCCGATCTCGGCAACCTGCTGCTTCCAGGCCGCGTCGGCGTCGTCATACTCCTGACGGCTGATGGCTTTCACCTTCACCAGCTCGGCATAACGCTGGGCCTTGAGGCGGGCGCTCTGCTCGTTGGCCTGCGCCTTGGCCAGATTGGCCTTGGCACTGGCGACGGCGGCCTGATAGACGGCGGGATCGATCTGGTACAGCAGCTGGCCGGCCTTGACGTCGCTGCCTTCGGTGAACAGGCGCTTGAGGATGATGCCATTCACCTGGGGGCGCACCTCGGCCACCCGCAGGGGGGCAGTGCGGCCGGTGAGCTCGGACATGAGTTGCAGCGGTGCGGCATGGAGGGTGACCACGTCCACGGCGGCAGGCGGCATCTCGCCCGCCCCTTGCCCGGCCTCGCCCTTGTCGCCACAACCAGCCAGCAGGCCACTTGCCAACAAGGCAAGGCCCACCGAACGTGCGAGAATGTGTTTATGCATGGAGTTTCTGAGCCTCTGTTTCAAACAAAAAAAACCACAAAACCACAGGGTTTATAGGGCCCCTGTTGGTAAAACTGCGAAGATGAGGCAATATACATACATTCATAAATGTATGTAAGTAACTTTTTCCCCTTTTAACAGGTACAGATCCGATGGCCAGAAGAACCAAAGAAGAAGCGCAGCAGACCCGCTGCCACATCATGAGCACGGCCCTGAATCTGTTCTGCCAACAGGGATTGGCGAAGACCAACCTGACCGACATCGCCAAGGCGGCAGACCTGACCCGGGGCGCCATCTACTGGCACTTCAAGAACAAGGAGGAGCTGTTCGTCACCCTGTGGGAGGAGCTGTGCGCCCCCCTCTCCCACCAGTTAGACGCCTGTGTGGATGAGCAGGAGCCGGATCCCCTCGGCAAGCTGCGCAGCTTCCTCAAGGAGGTGATGCACAAGATCAGCACCGAGCCCGCCCACCAGCAGATGTTCACCATCATGTTCAATCTGGAGTCGCTGGAAGGAGAGGCCATCTCCCTGCGGGATCACATGCGCGTGCAATCATTCAACTTCTTCCGGGATCTGGAGATCACCCTGGCCAACGCCGTGCGCCTCGGCCACCTGCCAGCCGACCTGGATCTGCACCGCGCCGCCACCCTGCTGCACTGCACCCTGGACGGTTACATCATCAACTGGCTGCACTTCCCGGAGCGCATCAACCTGATTCGGGAGGCCGACTTCCTGCTCGACACCCTGTTCGGTCTGCTCGCCAACCCCTCTCCCTCGCTCTTGCGCCGCCCCTGATGGCGCTGATGGCGCGCAGGACCATAGAGGCTCCTCAGCAGAACTGAACAGCAGGGGGCAAATTTGCTAGAGTAGCCGCCCACCCTAGAGACGAGCCCTATGCCACAGCCACAGTCACCCGCCCAAGGCACCCAGAGCGCTGCTCCGCTGGCGCCCCGCCCCGCCCTCATCGGCCAGGCCCACTCCCCCTTCCTGGCCCGCCTGCAGCCGGGCGCCCACCTGCTGGAAGCCGGCTGCGGCGCGGGGGAGGATCTGCACCATTTTCGGGAGCTGGGGTTCATGGTCACCGCCTTCGATGCCAGCCTGAGCCAGGCCAGCACCGCCTCGCGCCTGTGCGGCCAGCCGGTGCGGGTCTGCCGCTTCGAGCAGATGCACAACGTGCTGCCCTATGACGGCATCTGGGCCAGCGGCTCGCTGCCCTGCCTCACCGAGGATGAGCTGGCCCCCGCCCTGATGCACCTCGCCGGCCTGCTCAAACCCCAGGGGCCTCTCTACTGCTCCTTCCCCCATGGCGAGAATGACCCAGGCAACCCCTTGCCCCCCTCGCAAGGCGAATACCCGCTGCTGACCCGGCTCGATGAGGCCCGCTTGCGGCAGTTGATCGCCCCCCTGCCGTTTGAGCTGCATCAGAGCTGGTGCAGCGACGATGCGATGCACGGCCGCTGGCTCCATGCCCTGCTGATCCGCGACCCCAATCCCGCCACCATCAATCAATATCGCGGCCGTCGTTCCAGACAGGGTGCCCGACGTGATTCAGCATCCAGATAACAATATTTAACTCTGAGTTAACCAGGTGATGGCAGACAAGATGCGGCATTTGTGTTAAAAAGCGGCATTAAAATCAAGATTAAATAACAAAACAGACACCAACACCTGGATTCCCCCATGAAACTCGTCCTCAATCTGATTGCCGGCATCCTCGCCGGTCTCCTGCTCGGCCTCTACGCCCCGGAATGGGTCGCACGGGTGCTGTTCACGGCCAAGACGGTGATAGGTCAGCTGATCACCTTCACCATTCCACTCATCATCCTGTTCTTCATCATGAGCGGCATCGCCAGCCTGCCGAAGAACTCCGGCAAGCTGCTCGGCAAGACGGTGGCCCTCTCCTACTGCTCCACCATACTGGCGGGCCTGTTCGCCTTCACGGTGGCGAGCCAGCTGATCCCGCAGCTGACCACGGCCGCCGAGCCCACGGCGCAAGCCGCCATCAAGCTCAGCTCCTACATCAACCTCGAGATCCCGCCGCTGTTCGGGGTGATGTCGGCGCTGGCCGCCGCCTTCGTGTTCGGCATCGGCATCAGCGCCACCCAGGCCACCGACCTGCGCCGGGTCGCCGATCAGGGCCGTGACATCATCGACCGCCTGCTGGCCCGCGTGATCATTCCCCTGCTGCCCTTCTACATCGCCGGGGTCTTCGTCGAGATGACGGTGGAAGGCACCGTCTTCGCCACTCTCAAGACCTTTGGCGTGGTGCTGGTGATGGCCATCGTCATGCACTGGCTCTGGCTCAGCCTGCTCTTCATCGGCACCGGGCTGGCGCTGGGTCGCTCCCCCGCCATGCTGATCAAGAACATGCTGCCCGCCTACTTCACCGCGCTGGGCACCATGTCCAGCGCCGCCACCATCCCGGTGGCCCTGCAGGCCAGCAAGAACAATGGCGTGAGCGACGGCATCGCCAACTTCACCGTGCCCCTGTGCGCCACCATTCACCTCTGTGGCTCCACCATCACGCTGGTGACCTGCGCCACCGCAGTGATGTTCCTCTCCGAGCACCTGGCCATTCCGGGCTATGGCACCATGCTGCCCTTCATCATGATGCTCGGCGTCATCATGATTGCGGCGCCGGGCGCCCCCGGCGGCGGCGTCATGTCGGCACTCGGCCTGCTCACCTCCATGCTCGGCTTCGGTGAGGCCTCCATCGCCCTGATGATCGCCCTCTACCTGGCCCAGGACAGCTTCGGCACCGCCTGCAACGTCACCGGGGATGGCGTCATCGCCCTCTGGGCCGACCGCTTCGCCCAGGGCGAAGCGCCCCTGGCCGCACCGGAGCGGGACGCCGCCTGAGGGCCTGCACCACAATAAAAACGGGAGCCACTGGCTCCCGTTTTTATTGGCTGAATGCGGCGTGTCAGCCCCGGCGGCGGATCACCCCTTCCTGCATGGTGCTCGCCACCAGCACGCCGTCGCGGGTGAAGAACTGCCCGCGTACCAGGCCACGACCGCCGCTGGCGCTCGGGCTGTCCACCACGTAGAGCAGCCAGTCATCCAGCCGGAACTCCCGGTGGAACCACATGGAGTGATCTATGGTGGCCACCTGCATGTCCGGCTCCCAATACGACACCCCGTGGGGCTGCAGGGCAGCGAACAGGAAGTGGAAGTCGGAGGCATAGGCCAGCAGGTAGTTGTGGACCCGCTGATCGTCCGGCACAGTGCCGTTGGCCTTGAACCAGGTGTAGCGCAGGGGCTCGTGTACATCCGGGCGAATGGGGTCGACCAGGGTCACTGGGCGGATCTCCAGGGGCTTCTCGCACAGGATCTTGTCCCTCAGGGCCGCCGGGATCAGCTGCTCGTAGGGGCGCACCAGCTCCAGCTCGCTCTTGAGCTGCTCGGGGGGCGTGATGCCTTCGGGCATCTGGGCCTGATGCTCGAAGCCTTCGGCCTCCACCTGGAAGGAGGCGTTGAGGTAGAAGATGGGCTTGCCGCCCTGAATGGCCTTGACCCTGCGGGTGGAGACGGTCTGGCCGTCGCGGATGTTCTCCACGTCGTAGACGATGGGCTTGTTGGCATCCCCCGGACGCAGGAAGTAGGAGTGGAAGCTGTGGACCTGGCGATCCCCGGCCACCGTCTGCTTGGCGGCTGACAAGGCCTGCCCCATCACCTGCCCGCCAAACACGGATCGCAACCCGAGATCCTGGCTCTGGCCCCGAAACAGGCCCTCCTCGATCTTCTCAAGCGCCAGCAGTGCCAGCAGCTCATCCAGTACCTTGCTCATTGGTTTCTCCTGTATCTGTGCGCGAAAGGCTAACAAGCCAGTCCCGGCAGGGCAACCATCCTGATGCACATCTCACAGCAGCAACCCCCTCCCAGCCTCCCCCTTCAAAAGGGGGAGGAGCATGGTTATCTCTAACCCACACAGAGGCAACTCTGGCCCCCTCCCCTGGCAAGGGGAGGGATGGGGTGGGGTCAGACCTGCTCAAGCCATGCCCGAATCGAGACAACCACTCCGGGTAGATTTTGCATCACCTCCCTGTTGTTAAATCTCAATACTGTCAACGACAGGCCCGCCATATAGGCATCTCGTTGCTTGTCATAGCTCAAGCCCCGCTCGTCGAAATGGCTGTCGCCATCGACCTCGATGACCAGCAACCGCTCGGGGCAGTAAAAATCCGCAATGTATGGGCCTATGCCCTGCTGACGGCGAAACTTGACTCCCAGTTGCCCAGCCCGAAGCACCTGCCACAATCGCCGTTCGGGCGCTGTCGGATTGCCTCTTTGCTCACGCCGCTTGTCCAGCGTGGCTTCGCGGTTGAAAATGCGGATTGGCCTCTCGCCCATTGTTGTACTCCTTTGGCTACAAACCATTTCAGCGTAAACCACAACAACCCCCTCCCGGCCTCCCCCTCTCTGAGGGGGAGGAGAATCGCCGGCAACAAAAAAGCCCGCACCAGAGGGTGCGGGCTTGTTGGCTCGGCCAGACAACATCAGGCCAGAGGCGCCGGAATTACTTGCTGCCGGTGCCCGAGTTGCGGGTCGAGGCTTGCGGCTTGCGGCGGGCCGTGGTGGCACGGGCGCGCGGCTCCTTGCCCTGCATCTCCTTGTGGCGCTTGACGGCGCGACGGATCTGGGCGGCCTGCTTGTGGCGGGTGCTCTTGCCATCCTGCTGCAGGTCGACCTTGGACTCGGTCTCGTTGGGCAGGTTGACCAGGCCGCGCAGGTAGTTCACCTCGGGCAGTTTCAGCTCCTGCCAGCCACCGCGGGGGATGCCGCGATCCAGGGTGACATCGCCGTAGCGGATGCGCATCAGACGGCTCACCTGCACTTCCTGGGATTCCCACAGGCGGCGCACTTCACGGTTGCGACCCTCGGTCAGGGTGACGTTGAACCACTGGTTCAGCCCTTCACCGCCGGCCGGCTTGATCTTGTTGAACTTGGCCATGCCGTCTTCCAGCTGCACGCCCTTGCGCAGTCGCTGCAACATGGCTTCGGTGATCTCGCCAAAGACGCGCACCGCGTATTCCCGCTCCACTTCGTGGCTCGGGTGCATCAGCCGGTTGGCCAGCTCGCCGTCGGTGGTGAACAGCAGCAGACCAGAGGTGTTGACGTCGAGGCGGCCGACCGCAATCCAGCGGGCCCCGTCCATCTTGGGCAGACGATCAAACACGGTGGGACGACCTTCCGGATCGTGACGGGTACACATCTCCCCTTCGGGCTTGTGATACGCCAGCACGCGGCAGATCTGCTCCTCGGCCGCACGGGTCTTGACCTGGTGACCATCCACCCGGATCACGGCGTTCACTTCGACGCGATCCCCCAGCATGGCGACCTTGCCATCCACGCTGACCCGACCTGCGGTGATCAGGGCCTCCATCTCACGACGGGAGCCTTGACCCGCGCGGGCCAATACTTTTTGCAGTTTTTCACTCATCGGGTTTACCTGATTGTTGATCGCTGCCCGCTGACATAGCGGACAACATTGACTCCTGTGACGCGCCATCGGGCATCGTCACCACGTTCATTCTCAAGACGGCCTGCCGCTTATTGACCGTCGCTCCCCTCGCCCAGCATGACCGGCAAGGGGGAGTGCAGTTCGGGATCCAGCTCGGGGAGCTGCTCCAGACTCTGCAGATTGAAATAGTCCAGAAACTCTCGGGTGGTGGCGAGCAGCTCGGGGCGACCCACCACCTCCTTGTGACCTATGCTGCGCACCCAGCCGCGTTCTTTCAGGGTATTGATGATCTGGCTCGATACCGCCACCCCGCGGATGGCTTCTATCTCGGCCCGGGTGATGGGCTGACGATAGGCAATCAGCGTCAGGGTTTCCAACACGGCGCGCGAATATCGGGGCGCCCGTTCGCTCCACAGGCGCGACAGCTCCTCGGCGTACTCCTGGCGGGCCTGGAAGCGCCAGCCGGAGGCCACCTCCTTGAGCTCCACCCCCCGCTCGCTGTAGTCCTGCCTGAGCTCCGCCAGCAGCAGCTGCACATAGCGGCTGGTGACAGGGTAGTCCGCCAGCACGCTGCTTTTCAGCTCGCTGACATTGAGCGGACGACCCGCCACGAACAGCGCCGCCTCGATCAGGGTCTTCAGCCGTTCAGCCGGCAGCGCCATGGTCTGCTCCTCGCAACATCGGCCTCTTCAACCGTTCAGTGGGCAGCACCACGGTTGCCCTCCTCGCCCTGCTCGGCCAATGCAAAATGGATGGGACCCAACGGCTCGGCCTGCAGGATCCAGATCAGTTGCTCCTTGCACAGCTCCAGCAGGGCCAGGAAGGTCACCAGCACCCCCATGCGCCCCTCCTCGGCCCGCAGCACCTGCTCCAGCCGCAGGGTCTGCCCCAGGGAGAGCATGGCGAGGATCTCCGCCATCCGCACCCGGGTCGGGATCTGCTCGCGGCGGATCTGGTGATGTTCAAAATGAGTCGCGCGTTTTACCACACTTTGCATGTAAAGGGCGAGCTCAACCAGCGAAACATCGGGGGCCAGCGGCTTCAAGGCGCCAAAATCCGGTGGCAGGGCGGTGGCGATGAAGATCTCCCGCTCCAGCCTCGGCAAGGCGTTGACCCGCTCCGCGCCCAGCTTGTAGCGCTCATACTCCTGCAGCCGGCGGATCAGGGTGACGCGAGGGTCTTCCCCCTCCTCCTCGTCTTCCAGCTCCGGGGCCTTGGGCAGCAGCAGGCGGGATTTTATCTCCGCGAGCCAGGCCGCCATCAGCAGGTATTCCGCCGCCAGCTCCAGATTGAGCCCTTGCATCAGCTCCACGTACTCCATGTACTGGGCGGTGATCTGCAGGATAGGCAGGTTCAGGATGTCGAGCTGCTGACGCCGGATGAGGTAGAGCAGCAGATCCAGCGGCCCCTCGAAGGTGTCGAGAAACACCTCGAGCGCATCGGGCGGAATAAACAAATCCTGGGGCAGCTCATGGTAGGGCTGCCCCAGTACTTTCGCGATGGGCGGGGGAAGCTGTACCTCCCCCGTCGCACCCGGCGCGATCACCGCCTCGGGTACGGGTTCGGCAGTATCACTCAAACGGCGTCGGATCCCCGGCACCGCGACGGCGCAGCACGGGCTCGTCGTCGGAGAAGTCCACTACTGTGGTAGGTTGCTCGCCCAGATAGCCGCCGTTGACCACCAGATCCAGCTGCTTGCCGAGCTTGTCGGCGATCTCTTCGGGGTCGAACTCCGCCATCTCGGAGCCCGGCAGGATCAGGGTGGTGGAGAGCAGCGGCTCACCGAGCGCCTCCAGCAATGCGAGTGCGATATTGTTGGCGGGTACCCGGATGCCGATGGTCTTCTTCTTCTCGTTCATGAGGCGGCGCGGCACCTCCTTGGTGGCCTTGAAGATGAAGGTGTAGGGCCCTGGGGTGTTGTTCTTCACCAGCCGGAAGGCGGTGTTGTCCACCTTGGCGTAGGTGGAGATCTCCGAGAGATCCCGGCACACCAGGGTGAAGTCGTGGTTCGGCTCGATGCGGCGGATACGGCAGATGCGCTCCAAGGCGTCCTTGTTGCCCATCTGGCAGCCCAGGGCGTAACCGGAGTCGGTGGGATAGACGATGACGCCGCCGTTTTGCAGGATCTGCACCGCCTGGCTGATGAGGCGAACCTGGGGGTTGTCCGGATGTACGTAAAAATGCTGACTCATATGCTCTTCTCGCGATAGGGGCACACCGGGTGCCCGCTTCATGGTCAAGGGCCCCTTGGCCCATGACACTACCTTAACCTGTTTGGCACAGACTCGCCCGTACCAAAGATCCGTGTCCGCCCATTGTGCTCAGCGGCTGGCCAGCAGACTGGCATGCTGCTCCTGGCTGAGCCCGAAGTGACCGGGGTGGCCGAGCCAGAGCGGCATGCCCTCCTTGGGCAGCCACAGATGACGACCCAGCTCGGTCCAGTTGGAGGGGAAGTGAAAATCGGACCCCACCGAGATATAGAGATCGTGATCCTTGGCCCACTGGCCGAGGTTGGCCCGCTCCTGGGGGCTCTGCTGGGGCAGGGAGACCTCCATGGCATCGCCACCGGCCGCCTTGAAGGCCACCAGCAGCCGCTTGATCCACTTGGCGGTGAGGCTGTAGCGACTCGGGTGGGCCAGCACCGCCAGCCCGCCTGCGGCATGAATGGCCGCGATGGCCTCTCCCATCTCGGGCCACTCGGCGGGCACATAGCCCTTGTTGCCCCGGCTCAGGTACTTCTTGAATACCTTTTGCATGTTGTCGGCCACCCCGCGCGCCACCAGCACCCGGGCAAAATGGGCCCGGGTCACGGCGGCGTCACCGGCGAGCTGCTTGGCCTCTTCATAGGTGCCCGGGATGAGGCACTTCTCCAGACGGCGCCCTATTTCCTGGGCGCGCGCCTCGCGGCGGGCCCGCTGACCGGCCAGGAAGGTGACCAGCTGCGGATTTTTTTCATCCACCCCGAGCGCCACTATGTGGATCTCGTGGTGCTCCCACCCGGTGGAGATCTCGACCCCGCTCACCAGTCGCAACGGCAACTGTTCGTTCTGGATCGTCTGACGGACTTCATCAAGCCCGTCAAGGGTGTCGTGGTCAGTGACCGCTAACACCTCCACCCCTTTCTCGGCGGCGCGGCGCACCAGATCGGCAGGGCTCAGCACGCCATCCGAGGCCGTGGTATGACAGTGAAGATCGAATCTCATCGGCTTGTTTCGCTCTCATCAGGGGGCCTGCTTGGGAAAAAGAAGGCAAAAAAGCGACTTGACTTGGCCGCGGCTTTATCGTTTTCTGTAGGCACTTCATTGCAAACATCTTTTTACAGGACGCTATCATGCAAACGACTTCCATCCTGACCATCTGGTGGTGGCACACTCCCTGACATGCGGGCGTGTGGTCGTTGCTGTACCTGTAATCTGACAGCAAATTAAGAACCCAAAGAAAAAGCCCGCTGACCCCAGCGGGCTTTTTTATTATCCGGCAAATGGACCTGTGATGAAACCGACAATTCAGACAAGTGCACTGACATGGCGATGGCGAACTCGCTGACGTGACGAAAACCCAATCCCAACTCGAGAGAAACGCCATGACCATCGGTTACACACAACACATGCAAGGGAAGGCATTATGACAGGCAACAAGACCCGGTTACCCCTGGGCGAATTCGACACCATCCGGCTCAATGCCCCTTATGTGACAGATCCCCTGGCGCTCTACACCCAGCTCTGCCAGCACAAGCCCAACAACCTGCTGCTGGAATCGGTGGAGATCGACTCCAAGGCCGGCACCCAGAGCCTGCTGCTGGTGGATGCCTGCCTGCGCATCGAGTGCCGTGGCCGCACGGTGCGGGTCCGCGCCCTCACCAGCAACGGCGCCGCGCTGCAGCGCCTGCTCGAGCAGCGCCTTCCCGCCGTCATCACCCAGACCCGGGTGGCGGACGAGCTGCAGCTAGACTTCCCGGCCTCCGACCGCACCCTTGACGAAGACAGCCGCCTCAAGGGCAGCAGCGTGCTGGACGTGCTGCGCACCCTGCAACGGGAGCTGCAGTGCCAGCAGGGCAAAGAGGCCCTCTTCATGGGGGGCAGCTTCGCCTACGACCTCATCGCCTCCTTTGAAGACTTGCCCGAGGTGCCGGAAGGGAGCAACGACTGCCCCGACTACTGCTTCTATGTGGCCGAGACCCTGATCACCATAGATCACATCAAGCAGAGCACGGCCCTGCTGGCCTGCCTCTTTGGCGGCGAGCAGGACGAGCGCCAGCTCGATGAGCGTTACGCCCAGCTGACCGCACGCCTCGAGGCTTTCAAGCAGGCCTGCCAGCAGCCGCAACCGGGGGCACAGGGCGCCAAGCCGCTCACCGGCAACCTCCAGATCGACAAGAGCGACAAGCAGTTCTGCGCCGAGGTGGAAAAACTCAAAGGCTTCATCCGCCGTGGGGACATCTTCCAGGTGGTGCCGTCCCGCAGCTTCTCCCTCCCCTGCCCAGACCCGCTGGCCGCCTATCGCCGCCTCAAGCAGACCAACCCCAGCCCCTACATGTTCTATGTGCAGGACGAGGGCTTCACCCTGTTTGGTGCCTCCCCGGAGAGCGCGGTCAAGTTCTGCGCCGCCAGCCGCCAGGTGGAGATGTACCCCATCGCCGGTACCCGCCGCCGCGGCCTCAACCCCGATGGCAGCATCAATCTGGATCTCGACGGTCGCATCGAGCTCGAGCTGCGCCAGGACGAGAAAGAGGTGGCCGAGCACCTGATGCTGGTGGATCTCGGTCGCAACGACATCGCCCGCATCTCCGAGCCCGGCACCCGCTACGTGAAGGATCTGCTCAAAGTGGATCGCTACAGCCACGTGATGCACCTGGTCTCACGGGTGGTGGGCCGCCTTCGTGCCGACCTTGACGCCCTGCACGCCTATCAGGCCTGCATGAACATGGGCACCCTGACCGGCGCCCCCAAGCTGCGAGCCAGCGAGCTTATCCGCATGGTGGAAGGCAAGCGCCGCGGCAGCTACGGCGGCGCCGTGGGCTACCTCAACGGCGCGGGGGAGATGGACACCTGCATCGTCATCCGCTCCGCCTTCGTGAAAGCGGGCCTGGCCCATGTGCAGGCCGGTGCCGGCGTGGTCTATGACTCCAAGCCCCAAGCCGAAGCGGACGAGACCCGCGCCAAGGCGGCCGCCGTGCTGGCCGCCATCGCCGCCAGCCATGGCACCTCCCTGCAAGCCCTGAGCGCCCAGCAGGAGCAACATAAGGACGTGAGCCATGACTAACATCTTCCTGCTCGATAACTTCGATTCGTTTACCTACAACGCCTTGGCCGATCAGTTCCGCACTTCGAAGGAGCAGCCCCATGACTAACATCTTCCTGCTCGATAACTTCGACTCCTTTACCTACAACCTCGTGGACCAGTTCCGCACCCTCGGCTATCCGGTGCGCATCTACCGCAACAGCCTGCCGGCGAGCCGCATCATGCAGGAGATCGAAGCCTGTGACGGCGATGCCGTGCTGGTGCTCTCCCCGGGGCCGGGCGCCCCCCACGAGGCGGGCTGCCTCATCGATCTCATCAAGCTGGCCCGCGGCCGGGTGCCCATCCTCGGCATCTGCCTCGGTCATCAGGCCCTGTGCGAAGCCTACGGCGGCACAGTCGGGGCGGCCGGGGAAATCGTCCACGGCAAGCGCTCGCTGATTGAGCACAACGGTCACGGCGCCTTCGCGGGGCTCCCGAGCCCGCTGCCGGTGGCCCGCTACCACTCCCTGGTGGCGACCTATGTGCCGGAGGAGTTGCAGGTGATTGCCCACTATCAGGGCATGCCCATGGCCATAGAGCAACGGGACGAGCGGGTGCTGGGCTTCCAGTTCCACCCGGAATCCATCATGACCTCGGAAGGGGCCCGCCTGCTGACCCAGGCCCTCGCCCACATCACCCGTCCAGAAAGCCACGTGCGGTAAGGAGACCCCATGCATCAACATCTCAACACCCTCTATCAGGGGCAGTCTCTCACCCGCGACGCCGCTCGCGACGCCTTCGGCCAGGTGGTCCGTGGCGAAGTGGATCCCATCGTGCTGGCGAGCCTGCTCACCGCCCTCAAGCTCAAGGGGGAGACCCCGGAGGAGATCGCCGGCGCCGCCGAGGCCCTGCTGGCGGAGGCCCGCCCCTTCCCGCGCCCGGACTATGCGTTCTGCGACATCGTCGGCACAGGTGGCGACGGCCTCAACACCATCAACGTCTCCACCACCTCGGCCCTGGTGGCCGCCGCCTGCGGCCTGAAAGTCGCCAAGCACGGCAACCGCTCCGTCTCGAGCAAGTCCGGTTCGAGCGATCTGCTGGACAAGATGGGGATCAAGCTCGACATGAGCCCGGCCCAGGCGCGCCGCTGTCTGGACGAGCTCGGCATCTGCTTCCTGTTCGCCCCCCAGTACCACGCCGGGGTGCGCCACGCCATGCCGGTGCGCCAGGCCTTGAAGACCAGGACGCTATTTAACGTCCTGGGGCCGCTTATCAACCCCGCCCGCCCCAGCTACCAGCTGATGGGGGTCTATGCCCCCGAGCTGGTGCGTCCCATCGCCGAAACCCTGCTGGCACTGGGGCTGAAAACCGGTATGGTGGTACACGGCGCCGGGCTGGACGAAGTGGCCATTCACGGTCCGACCCAGGTGGCCGAGATCCGTGACGGCGAAATTCGCGAATACCTGCTCACCCCGGCCGACTTTGGCCTCGAGACCTACCCGGTCAGCGCCATTCAAGGGGGGGAGCCGGAAGAGAACCGCGCCATCACGGACGCCATACTGGCAGGGGAAGGCACTGCGGCCCACAACGCCGCCATCGCCGCCAACGTGGCGCCGCTCCTGGTGATGGCGGGCAAGGCCCCGGACTTCAAGCAGGCGGCCGCGCAGGTGCTGGCCAAGCTTGCAAGCGGTGAAACCCGCCTGCTCGCCCGGGCCCTCGCCACCCTGAGCCATCAGGAGGCATGATGTCAGTCAGTACTCACGGCAGCCAACAAGGCAGTACCACTCTTAGCAAGGATATCGAGATGCTCGACCCCCTCTCCTCCCCCGATGCCTTCCTGAATCGGGCGTCCATCAACCAGACCATTCTCGGCAAAATCGTGGCCGCCAAGCAGGAGTGGGTCGCGGCCCGCAAGCTGGCCCAGCCCCTGGAGAGCTTCCAGGGCGCCCTGGTGCCAAGCGATCGGGACTTCGAGGGAGAGCTGCGCGCAGGCTCCACCCGCTTCATTCTCGAATGCAAGAAGGCCTCCCCCTCCAAGGGCTTGATCCGCGACGACTTCAGCCCGGAGGCCATCGCCGACATCTATGGCAACTACGCCACCGCCATCTCTGTGCTGACGGACGAGCAGTTCTTCCAGGGGGATTTTGCCTTCCTGCCCAGGGTGCGCGGCCGGGTCAAGCAGCCGGTGCTGTGCAAGGATTTCATGATTGACCCCTACCAGGTCTATCTGGCCCGCCACTATCAGGCGGACGCCATCCTCTTGATGCTCTCCGTGCTCACCGACGAGGGCTATCGCGCCCTGTTCAAGGTGGCGAAAGAGTTAGGTCTAGGGGTGCTCACCGAGGTGAGCAATGCAGAGGAGCGGGATCGCGCCGTCGCCCTGGGCGCCCCCGTGATTGGCATCAATAACCGGGATCTGCGGGATTTGAGCGTGGATCTCGCCCGCACCCAACAGCTGGCGGCCGAGATCCCCGCCGATCGGGTGGTGATCAGCGAGTCCGGCATCAACCACCGCGCCCAGGTGGCGGAGCTGCGCGCCCATGCCAAGGGCTTCCTGGTGGGCTCCTCCCTGATGAGCGAGCCGGATCTGGAGGCGGCGGTGCGCAAGCTGGTGCTCGGCCAGAACAAGGTGTGCGGCCTCACCCGCCCCGAGGATGCCGCCGCCGCCCATCAGGCGGGTGCCGTGTTCGGTGGCCTTATCTTCGTCGCCAAGAGCCCGCGCTACGTGGACATTCCCGCCGCCCGCGCCGTGATGGCGGGTGCGCCGCTCTCCTATGTGGGGGTGTTTCGCAATGCCCAGCCCCAGACCATCGCCAAGACGGTGGAGGCCCTGAACCTCGCCGCCGTGCAACTGCACGGGGACGAGGACGCCGCCTATATCGAGACCCTGCGCCCCCTGCTGCCGGCAGGCTGCCAGATCTGGAAGGCAGTAGGCGTCTCTCTTGGCAAGGAAAGCGGCGAGCCCCTGCCCTCCCTCGACTACCCGGCGGATCGCCTGCTGCTCGATACCAAAGTGGGCAGCCAGAGCGGTGGCACCGGCCAGGCGTTCGACTGGGCCCTGCTGGCCCATCTCGATAAAGCCAGGCTGATGCTGGCGGGGGGGCTCAATCCCGACAACGCCCTGCAGGCGGCCCGGGTGGGCTGCGTGGGCCTTGATTTCAACTCCGGGGTGGAGAGTGCCCCGGGCCAGAAGGATGCGCACAAGCTGGCGGCGGCCTTTGGCGCCCTGCGCCAACTGTAAGAGTGCCCTGCGCACCCTCTGAACATGCACCAAATTAATGAACTGCATTTGCCTATAAGCACAAGGAATAATCTATGACCCTGCTCAATCCGTTTTTCGGTGAATTTGGCGGCATGTACGTGCCCCAGATCCTCATCCCCGCCCTGCTCCAGCTGGAGAAGGCCTTCGTCGACGCCAAGGATGACCCGGCCTTCGTCGCCGAGTTTCAGACCCTGCTGACCGAGTATGCCGGTCGCCCGACCCCCTTGACCCTGACCCGCAACTTGACCAAGGGGACCAAGACCCGCCTCTACCTCAAGCGTGAAGATCTGCTGCACGGCGGCGCCCACAAGACCAACCAGGTGCTGGGCCAGGCCCTGCTCGCCAAGCGCATGGGCAAGAGCGAGATCATCGCCGAGACCGGCGCCGGTCAGCACGGTGTGGCAACGGCGCTGGCCTGCGCCCTGCTCGGCCTCAAGTGCCGGGTCTATATGGGGGCCAAGGATTGTGAGCGCCAGAAGCCCAACGTGTTTCGCATGAAGTTGATGGGGGCCACCGTGATACCTGTGCACTCTGGCTCCAGCACCCTCAAGGATGCCTGCAACGAGGCGCTGCGCGACTGGGCTGCCAACTATGAATCGGCCCACTACCTGCTCGGCACCGCCGCCGGCCCCCACCCCTTCCCCACAATAGTGCGGGAGTTCCAGAAGATGATCGGCGAGGAGGCCAAGGCCCAGTGCTTCGAGAAGGAAGAGCGCCTGCCCGACGCGGTGATCGCCTGCGTCGGCGGCGGCTCCAACGCCATCGGCATGTTTGCCGACTTTATCGATGAGCCTTCCGTGCGTCTGATCGGCGTCGAGCCGGGTGGTCACGGCATCGAGAGCGGCGAGCACGGCGCGCCGCTCGGTCACGGCAGCAAGGGGGTCTTCTTTGGCATGCACTCCTACCTGATGCAGGACAACCAGGGCCAGATCCAGGAGTCCTACTCCGTCTCGGCGGGTCTGGACTTCCCCTCCGTCGGCCCCCAGCACGCCCACCTGGCCGCCATCGGCCGCGCCGAGTACCCCTCGGTGACCGACAAGGAGGCGCTGGACGCCTTCCAGGAGCTGGCCAAATCCGAAGGCATCATACCGGCGCTGGAGTCCTCCCACGCCCTGGCCCACGCCCTCAAGATGGCCCGCAGTGAACCGGAAAAAGAGCAGGTACTCATCGTCAACCTCTCCGGCCGTGGCGACAAAGACATCTTCACCGTTGCCGACATTTTCGAGAAAGAAGGAACCTTGTCATGAATCGCTACGCACAACTCTTCTCCCGTCTGGACAAGGTCAATCAGGGCGCCTTCGTGCCGTTCGTGATGCTAGGTGACCCCACCCCCGAATTGTCCCTGGCCATCGTCGATGCCCTGGTCGAAGGGGGCGCCGATGCCCTCGAACTCGGCATTCCCTTCTCCGATCCGGTGGCGGACGGCCCCACCATTCAGGGTGCCGCTCTGCGTGCCTTTGCCAGCCACACCACCCCGGACGACTGCTTCACCCTGCTCGCCCGCATTCGCGCCAAGTACCCGGAGCTGCCCATCGGCCTGCTGGTCTACGCGAACCTGGTCTATGTGCGCCACATCGACGGCTTCTACGAGAAGTGCCAGCAGGCGGGGGTGGACTCCGTGCTGGTGGCGGACGTGCCTGTGCAGATGTGCGAGCCCTACAAGGCGGCCGCCGACAGGTTCGGCATCGACAGCATCTTTATCGCCCCCCCCAACGGTGACACCGAGACGCTCAAGGCCGTTGCCGAGCTGGGCTCTGGTTACACCTATCTGGTGAGCCGCGCTGGCGTGACCGGCGCCGAGACCAAGGCCGGCATGCCGGTGGATGGCCTCATCAACACCTTGCGCGAGTTCAATGCCCCCCCCGCCCTGCTCGGCTTTGGCATCAGCGAACCGGCTCAGGTACGTGAGGCCATTGCCGCTGGCGCCGCCGGTGCCATCTCCGGCTCCGCCGTGGTAAAGATCATCGAGACCCACCACAAGAACCCGGAGCATATGCTCACTCGTCTGAAGGAGTTTGTGGAAGGGATGAAGGCCGCGACCAATCGATAAGGGACGGCATGGGTCACATGCCATTGGCCATGTCTGCAAAAAGGGAGCCTGATAGGCTCCCTTTTGTTATCCGGCGTCAGCGTTGGCTCCTCTTTAGGTCTGATTAGCGAAGCGTAATCAGACGTTCGCGACGTTGACCTGGTGGCGCGGCTTCGCCACGCAGTGGCACACCGTAGGGTGCAATAAGCGCAGCGCATTGCACCGCAGCAAATTTCCTTTCCACGGCAACGGACTCTCGCCGGATTCCCGAGCCTGCGGTTGACCCCTTGATGTGGCTTCGCCGCATGGAACGCGAGTGCTCTGCCCTCGACGGAGTTTCGCCCGCCCTTCGGGCTGGGGCGAGTGACTTTGGAAAGACCCAAAGTCACCAAAGGTCTTCTCCCCCGCCAAGCCGCCCGCCTACGGCGGATTCCCTCATCTCGCTCTCTGGGTCGGACGGAACGCCGCAGATGGTACATCCCTGTACCAACTGCGGCTGCGCCGTCATCCCTGACGGCGCTCCTGACCCATTGAGCTCGACTCGGCGCCTTGGAGGGGGATCAAAACCGTGCCAACCCGCAGCCCCCGTCGGGCCGTAAACATGCCCCCTCTCCCTCCGGGAGAGGGCTGGGGTGAGGGGAATATCCGTACTCGCTGCCAATCCAACAGCCCACTCAAAGCATCGGTTGCGCACTAATTGGTTGAACCTGCTCAGATTTTTATCAACCACACCTTCCAATGCCTCGATCAGAACCCTTAAGATAGCCAAACGACAATCCATCTCTCGGGGGTAAACCATGAGGGCGATTGATGGCACAGCACAGATTAAAAGCAGCAAGCTGGGGGCTGTCACTCAGGGGCGGTAGCGTTGCCCATGCTTGCCATCCCCGACTCCTTCGCTGTTTCTTTGCACAGGCTAATAGAAGCGTTAAGCAAGATGGTCAAGCGAATACATTCAAGTATCAGAGACATACTGGTGATATTTTGATTTTTTCATGGCAACTATCAGGGCAGAGCGGATTTATATGGAAAGCTCTGCTATCGGATTAGTGCCGCCTTCTATCTAGCCACTGTGAGACACATAATATGGATCTGTGGACACGATATCTCTTTGAGTCGCACCCAGAAAAAACCCTCCGCTTATGGAGCCAGAGGCTTAGCCTATTCCGCTTTTTTCGCGCATATGGCGGTCATGCCAACGATGATGACTCATTAGATGTCGCATATCGATACGAGTCATTCCAAGAGCTTGAAAAATTCCTGAACTTTCTAGGCGTAAATTTAATTAAGTACTCCGAGCAGTCTCTTCAGCCTCAGCATGGCGTTTCTTACAAGGGAGACGAATTTACAAACTTCCCGTCACTCATTGCCGGCACCAGATGGGTTCAGCAGCCTGGCCATAGCATCATAGCCGGCCAGAAAGTATTTATTTGGTGCGAGAGGGGCTTGATAAAGATTTCGATTGGGGAAAGCTATCAAGTTACAGAAGCAGATGTTGCATCTGCTGAGATGGTTGAAAAATTGCTGTTTGACTCAAACCTCGAGCGGATCGATCCACCTTTTGATACAAAGCACTACATTTGCCCTAAATATCACCCTACATATTTCACCTAACAAATGGTTCAAATCGCTCGCTTCGCTTACTGTGACGGGCTAAAGCCCCCCTTAACCAAACGTTATGTAATTATTCGTAGCTTTGAGTTTGGCATTGAACTTTTGACACCCACCTTTCTGAGCCTGGCGTAGCATACGCCAATATTCAAAAAATGGGTGTTCTGGCTCTATTAAAATATTAATTTTAAACCAACTTACCACTTAGGTGAATGTAAGGTGTCGCGGGGGGAAGGCTCTGCTATCGGACTTATGTCATCTTCCACCTAATAACTGTTAGCAACAAGGTAGCCGCAAGGAATGAACATAATAAATAAACTGATAAAAATATGCGCCATTTTCATTGTCATGGCAAGCATCGCATTTGTCGCGTTAATTGCATATGAGCGGCATGAATTAGACCAGAGAGACAATGCAGAGCTTACGTATGCCACCAAAGACACATGGACTTGGCATGACGAATATAAAAGAATACAAATTCATTATGACAAAGAGCTAGACAAAAGCACGCTCCGCAAGGTTAATACTCATAGCAGCTATGTCGTCTACGCCATAAAATCAAACGACCGCAAGCTAGAAACTCTTGTCCAATTCATCACCAAATGCACTCCAAACACAAAAATAGAGACATCAAGAAAATATAGTAACGGACAGCACATAACTCTTTCATGCAACAAGAATGGAACAGCACTTTCATACAATGCAGTATGGGGTGGAGCAGACACAGACTTTGTCTGGAATGAAGACCTTGATGGATTTAAATTCAACGTTGACTTTGGTGACTGGGATTTTACCAAGCTGGATCAAGAAACAACCCTTTCAAAGGCAAAGTAGGCTGCTAACAATACGCTCAACTGCCGCTTACTTCGTTAAAAAAATCAGGACACCCACCTTTCTGAGCTAGACATGGCATAGCCAACATTAAAAAATGATGGGTGACCCAGCTCAGCTTCATCTCAGCCACAAAGGTTAACTTTGAAAGATCTGAAAAATTACATGACAGAAATCAGCCGAAAAACAAAACAACTGGCCACCCTCTGCTTTTCCCTGTTTCTAATCAGACTCGGATTTCGCGCCTTTGTCTATGACCTGTTTTATCACAATCCGAATGATCCCTACGGTATATCGGATTTAATTGAACTGGCGTTAGCCCTCATGTATCTGCTAAGTCTGGGTCTCTGCATACTGCATGCCGTGTGGATATTGCTCCGGCACTGGGATCAAGGTGCCTTGGGAGCCTCAGCCCTGCTCGCCCTCTGCGCCATCCAGTGGCACAGCTATGACTATCTTCATCACTTGGCCGCCAGTCTCAGCATCCCCTAGGCCCCCTTCTCCACACCCGCCATCCCATCAATATCAGCATCACTACAGCCCCCGGCAACCAAGCCCAGTAGAGCCCTAAGAGGATCACTGCCTCACCTCGGGCGGTGAGATAGGCCTCCAGCTTGAAGGGGGCGACCCGGATCACCTGCCAGGGGGCGAAGAAAAGTTCGTCACGCCACGGCCAGAACCAGCAACCCCCTTGCCGCCGGTGGTGAGCGCATCGAGCAGGCGGTGGGGGAGCAGAGAGACCAGACGGTGGCGGAATGCTGGGAGTATTCCTATGGACAGGCAGACTCGTCTCCACCCATGGCTCAAAGCGCTTGCCATGGGTATCCATCTTACGCATCATTCACAATTTATAGAGTCATACGAAAACGGGATGGTTATGAAAAAAGGGTTATTCCTGCTTTTAATGCTGTTGCAAGCACATGTTTTAGCCGAAGGCCCCCCCCTGAAAGCCAAAGACTCGCTCGATTTTGTCCCCAAGGGATATGTTGTCTTTGAGAAAATCGAGGGGGACTTAAACAAGGATGGCCAGAGTGATATGGTCATCGTCATCAAAGGCACTGACAAGCGCAATGTCATTATTGACGAATACCGTGGTGAGCTGGATCGTAATCGGCGAGGTCTTATCATCGCGTTCAATACGGGGGAACACTATGAGCTGGCGCTCGATAACCCAAGCTGTTTCTCCTCAGAAAATGAAGATGGTGGTGTCTATTTTGCCCCTGAGCTTTGGGTCTCCGTAGAAAAAGGAATCTTGCAGATCCACTATGGCTATGGACGTTATGGTTACTGGTCTTACAAATTCAGATATCAGAACGCCGGTTTCGAATTGATTGGCTACGACATGAGCGAGAACCGCGGTCCCCTCGTCGAGCGGGTGACGAGCATCAACTTCTCGACCAAGAAAATATTAATAAAGGAGAACATCAATCAGGATGCACAAGAAGATGGTGACGAGATCTTCAAAGAAACCTGGAAACGATTCACCTTGCCAGCACCGTTTACCCTAAAAATGGTTGCTGACTTTGATGATTTTTACTACGACAAACTGTACAAAATAATTTCCTAGATACCATTTAGGGTATCTGGATGAAAAGACTACATATATAAAAAACGGTAAATCCAAGCAAAGGTAGCGTATACCCAAGGCTTTGTGAGAATTTGTATATACAAGGAACAGTAATGAATACAAATCAATTTGAGATGAGAATCCACAATCAACAGATTGCTTGGATTGCTCCTATAATAGAACAATGGGGACTACTCCACAAAGAATTCACTGAACAGAAGCAGTATAATGACTGTCTCTACTGGTATAATGAACGGGCTAATGTAAGCGCCTTTTCAGGAGCTGTTTGGAGAAGTGGCGGAATTGCCTTGGAAGAGTACTCCAGCCAAAAAGGTAACATAGATAACACGGTTAACGGCCGTGTTGATCTGTATTTTTCAAAGCAAGCTAATATCGCTATTGCTGAAGCAAAGATGGAATGGCTTTATTTTGGTAAACGAGCTAAATCAGACCTAGATGAAAAAATGAACTCGGTGGTGGGAAAGGCAAAGGATGATATAGAACATAGCCTAGGCCCCAGCGCCTATCACCTCGGCATAGGACTTTCCTTTATCGCTCCATATTGGCGAAAAAAATATGATGGTTCACAAGATATGCAGGCACTTAGGGCGTTGATAAGGTCATACGACTGTGCCTTCTATGCAATATTTGAATCCAGTCGTGATGTTATCAGTAGTAAAGGCAATGTTTGCAATGCAATAGTTCTTATTGGCACCATGCATGTAAAGCCAGAAGACATTGTATAGATATATAAACACTGTTATTTCTTAAGGTTTGGTCGCATGGCCTGCCCACAAAAATGTGGCTTCCCACCTCGCTCTATAACCAAATGTCATCATATAAAATGAAAAGGGAATTCTTGTGAGCTCTGAATATATTGAGGTAAGCAAACAGTTTTTTGTTGGGTGGGGAACATTGATGTTAATCAATGCTGTCCTCGCCCAAGGGAAGAACCGTAGCGGTTTAGTCTGGCTTTTCATTTCATTATTCTTAGGTCCTTTTACAACCTTGATATTGGCTTTGGTACCGAAGCTACCTGAAAATCAGTAAAAACATGGCAACCCCCATCTTTCGGAGCCGGTTATAGCCGCTGCCAGGGCAGCCACTGTAGCCGGACCTTGTCCACCCCCATTGGACGCAACCCAGCCTTGAGCCCATGGCGGGCATTGCCTACAATGACCCACTTTTTATCAAACTCAGGTCTATAAAATGAGCGACAACAAACCTGCACTGCCCGACCGTCTGGCGGCCAACCCGCGCAGCCCGCACCATGTGGCTGAGTGCTTCCAACACGAGATCGGCATTCGCGTGAACGGCAAGGAGCGCACCAATGTCGAGGAGTACTGCATCAGCGAAGGTTGGGTGAAAATCCCCTCCCCCAAGGCCAAGGATCGCTACGGCAACCCCATGCTGATCACCGTCAAGGGCACCGTCGAGGCTTTCTACGCCTAAGCGGCCCTGACCGCGCGCCTCGCTGGGCCCGCCGCCATGCTGTTCAGAACACCGGCCTTGCGCCGGTGTTCTGCTTTTGAGGGCGGCCCAGGGTTACAGGCGGCCTCTCTTCCTTTGTTCTCTTTTACCTTCCTGTTTCTTCCTTTCCCTCCCTTTCTTTCGCCTTTTCCCTTTCTCCAGTGCCCTGATCCGGCTGGCGAGCCGCCTTTTGCATCCCGGCAGGGCGGCGATCTTGTCATCCCTGCCGGTTTACCCAGGCCATCGCCGCTCACCCTCGGGAGCGCGACTTGCCGCCCTGCCAGCGTTGCAGCGCGGCCCCCGCCAGCACCAGCAGGATGCCGAGCAGATCGCTCGCGGCCAGCCGTCCGGCCAGGGCATCGAGCAGTGCGCCCCCCGCCAGCTGGCCCGTGACGATGAGCAGGGCGCAGGCCAGGGCGCCGACCCGGCCTATCGCCCAACTGCTGATGGCGACGAACAGCGCCCCCAGCACGCCGCCGAGCAGCAGCCAGGGATCGAGCCCGACGAGCCGCTCCCATGGCGCCCCTTTGAGGATGAACAGGGCGCCGAGCAGCCCGAAGCCGAGCAGGTGGTTGGCCAGCGACGCCGTCATGGCGCCCCGGGCGCTCGCGAGGCGGCCATTGAGGGTGCGCGACAGGCTCACCGCCACGCCGTTCAGCAGTCCCAGCAGGATCAGAAGGGTCATGGTGTGTCTCCTAGCCGAGTACGATGAGCAGGGCGCCGGCCAGCACCAGCAAGGCGGCGAGCCCGTCCTTCCCCGAGGGGCGGCGGCGGGCCAGCCCGAGCCAGCCGAGGCCATCGCACAGGGCACCAAACAGCAGCTGACCGAGCAGCAGCAGGGCCAGGGTGCCCGCCATGCCGAGGGGGGAGTTGAGGCACAGGGCTGCCAGCACCACGGTGAGCGCCCCCGGCAGGCCGCCGAGCCAGGCCCAGGGCGGGGCCGCCTCCGGCGTCGGGGGCCTTGGGGAGAGCCACCACAGGAGCCCGGCCACCAGGCTGCCGACCCCGTGGGCCAGCCAGCTCCCGAACCAGGGGTCGGTGGCGCGGGCCAGGGCGCCGTTCTGGGCGATCATCAGCGCCAGCAGCAGGCCGGCGGCGAAGGCGGCCAGGGCGCCTATGCTCTGGCCGAGTGTCTGGCCGAGGGCGGGGCGGCCAGGGCCGTGGTCAACAAGCGGGGGGATCATGGGGTTGCTCCTTGGTTGAACTGACGAGCAGGGTAAATTGTTTTTGATTTGGGGATAATCTACGCTTATGGAACAACATTGTTTCCATATCGAGAACAGCATGAACCAGGAAGCCTTCGCCCTGCTCCCGGCCTTCGTCGCCGTGGTGGAGTCAGGCAGTTTCTCCGGCGCCGCCCGCCAGCTCGGCCTCAGCAAGTCGGTGCTGAGCAAGAAGGTGAGCCAGCTCGAGCAGGCCCTCGGCTGCCAGCTCCTCTATCGCACCACCCGCTCCCTCACCCTCACCGAGGCGGGGGAGCGCTACTTCGAGACGGTGCGCCATGCGGTGCGCCTGGCCAGCGACGGGGAAGATGCCATCGGCGCCCTGCAATCGGCTCCCCGCGGCCTGCTGCGGGTGACTGTGCCCATGGTCTATGGCCGGCGCCACATCGCCCCCCTTGTCCCCGAGTTTCTCGCCCTCCACCCCGAGGTGCAGTTGCAGCTCGAGATGAGCGATGCCCGGCAGGATCTGGTGGCCGAGGGGTTCGACGTGGCGGTGCGCATCGGCGAGCTGGAGGATTCGAGCCTGGTCGCTCGCCGCCTCGCCCCCTGTCTCAGCACATTGTGCGCCGCCCCTGCCTACCTGGCGCAGGCCGGCACGCCCCGCACCCCGGCCGATCTCGAGCGCCACAACTGCCTCTTCTACTCCCTGTTTCGCGGCGGCACCCAGTGGCGGCTGCACGGGCCCGAGGGGGAGGTAGCCATCACCCCCAGGGGCAATTTCGAGGTCAACAACAGCGACGCCATCCACACCGCGCTGCTGGCGGGGCTCGGCATCGGCAACATGCCGGACTTCATCGTGGCGCGGGATCTCGCCGCCGGCCGGCTGGTGCCCGTGCTGCCGGACCATGCCCTGCCCGAGCACGGCATCTGGTGCGTCTATCCCAGGCGCCGCCACCTGCCCGCCAAGGTGGAGGCCTGGCTCGCCTTCCTGCAGGAGCGGCTGGGGCTGCGCTGAGGGGCGCCATCGGGATAACTGGAAGGGTTCACGTTTTTTTCATCGGGAAGGGAGTAGAGTAGGCAGCAAACCAAGCATCTGTTTTTATTGGAAAAGCATTCAGGGGACGAGCCACGGCATCGCGCCCCTCACCCCAGGGGGAGCCCCATGATGAAGAAAACCGCGATTGCCCTGACCCTCACCAGCCTGCTGACGCTGCCGCTCTTTGTCTCATCCGATGCCTGGGCCGCCCCGGTGCGCTCCCTGCAAAAGGAGCAGAATTACGAGCAGTACATCAGCAAGCGCCAGGTGGTGGACCAGCTGCTGGCGGACGCCGCCCGCATCTTCCACTCCCCCGCCCGGGTCTCGGATGCGGGCTTCACCGCCAAGATGCCGAGCAACATGGAGCAGGTGACCACCCTGCTGCTGGAGGCACACCAGCTCGAGCCCTATCGCACCGATCTGCTCATCTCGGCGGCCAACGCCCAGATCTACAACGGCAACGTGGACAGGGCCATCGCCCTGTTCGAGCAGGCCCTCACCGCCGCGCCGGACGATCTGGATATCAACACCTATCTCGCCACCTGGCTGCGCTTCAAGGGCGATCAGGCCAAGTCCGATGGCTACCTCAAGCGGGTCGGCGAGCTCAACGCCGGTCGCGCCGCCGACTTGCAGCGGCTGTTCGCCACCGTGGACAGGGTGATCGCCACCCCCCTCAAGGAGCGTCAGGGACGGGGCGAGAAGAAGGGGCGCCGCGCCATCGTCACCCTGGGCTATGCCCTCAATCCCGATGGCTCCATGCACGAGATCCTGCTGGGGCGCCTCGAGACCACCCGCGCCCTGGCCCAGGCCGATCCGGCGGCCCTCGTCATCCTCACCGGCGGCGTGCCCCAGAACCGCCAGACCGAGGGCAAGCTGATGGCGGACTGGCTGGCGAAGAAGGGCATCGATCGCTCCCGCATCATCGAGGAGAACTACGCCACCAGCACGGTGGAGAACGCCCTCTACAGCGGCTATGCCCTCGCCCGCCACGAGATTGAATACGCCACCCTGGTGAGCTCGGCGAGCCACGTGCGCCGGGGCCAGACCCTGCTGGAAATCGCCTGCTGGCAGAGCGGCCCGGCCAATATCCGCATCGACAGCGTCGCCTACCCGGACAAGCCCCTCTCCGCCCTGGCCAAGGCAAGCCCCGAGGAGCTGCTCGGCATCTACCGCGACGCCCTGCGCACCTATGGCCTGTGGAGCTACCGCTCGGCCCCGCTGGTAGAGCGCTGATCCCCCGGCCCCGCCACCCTGGCGGGGCCCAAGCCTCTCTCCTCCCCCTGCTAGTCACTGCGGCCCCTCTGCCCTCCCTGCTGACCTGCCCCTGCACGCACTTTACGGCACCTGGGATCTGGCGCTGTGCCCCTTGCGCCAGCCATTCGATAGACGGCGGGCGAGCAAGCTATTCACCTCCTGGCATATCTCAAACAGATCATTGATTTACCGTTCTTTTTCTAAGAACCAAACGACATGAGAGCACCCTTCTCGTTCCTTCGCACTCGGGGATGTTCAGATAAAGATGTGGCTTCCAACCCCCTGAACAAGGAAGTGCATCATGACAGCAAAAGGCATCTCTCTGTGGCTCGCAGCCTCCATGCTGCTCGGCCAGTCCGCCCAGGCCCTCGAGGTCACCGTGGCCTACCAGACCTCGGCCGAGCCCGCCAAGGTGGCCCAGGCCGACAACACCTTCGCCAGGGAGAGCGGCGCCACCGTGGATTGGCGCAAGTTTGACAGTGGCGCCAGCGTGGTACGGGCGCTCGCCTCCGGCGATGTGCAGATAGGCAACATCGGCTCCAGCCCCCTGGCGGTGGCGGCGAGCCAGAACCTGCCCATCGAGGTGTTCCTGCTCGCCTCCAAGCTCGGGGAGTCCGAGGCCCTGGTGGTGAAACAGGGGCTCACCGGGCCAGAGGATCTGGCGGGCAAGCGCATCGCCGTGCCCTATACCTCCACCACCCACTACAGCCTGCTGGCGGCCCTCAAGCACTGGAACGTCGACCCCGCGACGCTGCAGATAGTGAACCTGCAACCACCGGCCATCATCGCCGCCTGGCAGCGGGGCGACATCGACGGCGCCTATGTCTGGGCCCCCGCCCTCAACCAGCTCACCAGGGAGGGCAAGGTGCTGACCGACTCCGCCCAGGTGGGTGACTGGGGGGCGCCGACCCTGGATGTCTGGGTGGTGCGCAAGGACTTTGCCAAGGCCCATCCCGAAGTAGTGCAGGCCTTCGTGAACAGCACCCTGGCCGCCCAGCAGGCCTACCTCGCCAACCCGGACGGCTGGCTGGCCCAGCCCGAGCATCTTGGCAAGCTCGCGGCCCTGAGCGGCGTTCCCGAGGCGGACGTCCCCGCCCTGGTGAAGGGCAATACCTATCTCGATGCGAAGGCCCAGAGCGCCGAGCTGGGCAGCCTGGTCAACCAGACCATCATCGACACCGCCCGCTTCCTCGAGAGCCAGGGCAAGGTGCCAAACGCCGCCTCGGATTACCGCCAGTTCGTGACCGATCGCTTCGTGAAAGCCGTGGCCCAGTAAAACGGAGGAGACGACCATGCTGCAGCTCTCTCATGTGTCCGCCGAGTACGCCGGCAGGCGAGTGCTCGACAACATCAGCCTCTCCCTGCCCGAGGGGGAGCTGATGGTGGTGCTGGGGCCCTCGGGCTCGGGCAAGACGACCCTCCTCAACCTGGTGGCGGGCTTCGAGCCCTGCCACCACGGCCAGATAAGTCTCGAGGGAAAACAGGTCACCGGCCCCGGCGCCGAGCGCGGCGTGGTGTTCCAGAGCGAGGGGCTGCTGCCCTGGCGCAACGTGCTGGACAACGTGATCCTCGGCCTGCAACTGGCGGGGGTGCCCAGGGCCGAGCGCACCGAACAGGCCCAGGCACTGCTGCGTCAGGTGGGGCTGGAAGGCGCCGGCGATCGCGCCATCTGGCAGCTCTCCGGCGGCCAGCGCCAGCGGGTCGGCATCGCCCGGGCCCTGGCCACCCGGCCCCGCCTGCTCCTGCTGGACGAGCCCTTCGGCGCCCTGGACGCCTTCACCCGGGAGCAGATGCAGACCCTGCTGCTGCGCCTGTGGCACGAGCATCGGCGCCAGGTGCTGCTCATCACCCACGACATCGAGGAGGCCATCTTCATGGCCACCGAGCTGGTGCTGCTCTCCTCCTCCCCCGGACGGGTGATGGAGCGGCTGACCCTGGAGTTCGGTCGCCGCTTCGCCGCCGGGGAACCCTGCCGCAGCATCAAGTCCGACCCGGCCTTCATCGAGCGTCGTGAATACGTGCTGGGACGGGTGTTCGCAGAGCGGGAGGCCTTCCCATGACCCTCGCCCTCGCCCGGCAGCGGGATGTCACCCACGCACGCGCAGCGGGCTGGCCCCTGCCCCGCCGTCTGACCCTGAGCCTAGCCACCCTGCTCGTCCTGCTGGCCCTGTGGTGGCTGGTAGCGCACCTTGGCTGGGTCGACCCTCTATTCCTGCCGCCCCCGCAGCAGGTGCTGGCACAGCTCATCACCATCGCCGGGCCCCAGGGCTTTATGGACGCCACCCTGTGGCAGCACCTGGGGGCGAGCCTGGGCCGCATCCTGGTGGCCCTGGTCGCCGCGGCTTTCTTTGGCATCACGGTGGGCATCGCCATGGGGCTGAGCCCCACGGTGCGCGGCGTGCTGGACCCCCTCATCGAGCTCTACCGCCCGGTGCCGCCGCTGGCCTACCTGCCCCTGATGGTGATCTGGTTTGGCATAGGCGAGACCTCCAAGGTGCTGCTCATCTATCTGGCCATCTTCGCCCCCGTGGCCCTGGCGACCCTGGCGGGGGTGCAGAGCGCCAACACGGTGCGAGTACGGGCGGCCCAGGCGCTGGGAGCATCCCGGCCCCAGGTGCTCTGGCACGTGATCCTGCCAGGCGCCCTGCCGGACATCCTGACCGGGCTGCGCATCGGGCTCGGGGTAGGCTGGTCCACCCTGGTGGCGGCCGAGCTTATCGCCGCCACCCGGGGGGTGGGCTTCATGGTGCAATCCGCCAGCGAGTTCCTCGCCACCGACGTGGTGTTGGCAGGCATTCTGGTGATCGCCCTGATCGCCTTCCTATTGGAACTGGGCTTGCGCGCCCTGCAGCGCAGGCTGACCCCCTGGCACGGAGAAGGACAATGAACCACAAGCTGACCGCTCCCATGGTGATCCTTCACATCGCCTTCGTACTGGAACTGGGCTTGCGCGCCCTGCAGCGCAGGCTGACCCCCTGGCATGGAGAAGGACAATGAACCACAAGCTGACCGCTAGCCTTCACATCGCCTTCGTATTGGAACCGGGCCTGCACGCCCCCTGGCATGGAGCAAGACAATGACCGACAAGCTGACCATCAGCCCCCTGGGCCCCCATATCGGCGCCGAGATCGCCGGGGTCAATCTGGCCGAGCCCCTGACCCAGGGGCAGTTCGAGCAGATCCATCGCGCCCTGCTCAAATACCAGGTGCTGTTCTTTCGCAGCCAGCCCATCACCCCGCGAGCGCAGCGGGCGCTGGCGAACCGCTTCGGGGATCTGCATATCCACCCCGTCTACCCCCACACGGAGGAGGCCGAGGAGATCATCGTGCTCGATACCCACGACGACAATCCGCCGGACAACGACAACTGGCACACCGACGTGACCTTTATCGAGACGCCCCCGGCGCTGGCCATTCTGGCCGCCAAGCAGCTGCCTCCCACCGGGGGGGACACCCTCTGGGCCAGCGGCATAGCGGCGCTGGCAGCCCTCTCCCCACCCCTGCAAACCCTGCTGGCGGGGCTGGAAGCCGAGCACGACTTCACCAAGTCCTTCCCGGCCCACCGCCACGACGGCAGCGAGGAGGAGCGACAGCGCTGGCAGGCGGCCGTGGCCCGTCACCCTCCCCTGCGCCACCCGGTGATCCGCACCCATCCGGTGAGCGGCCGGCAGGCACTGTTCGTCAACGAGGGGTTCACCACCCGCTTGCCTGGGCTGCCCCCCAAGGAGAGCGAGGCACTGCTCGGCTTTCTGTTCGAGCACATCCGCCGCCCCGAGTTTCAGGTGCGCTGGCGCTGGCAGGAGAACGACATGGCCATCTGGGACAACAGGGTGACCCAGCACTATGCCAATGCCGACTACCTGCCGGCACGCCGGGTGATGCACAGGGCCACCATACTCGGGGACAAGCCATTCTGGCGCCCGAGCTGACTTGCGCGACTTCGCCTCGCCCAATGAAAAAGCCCGCCAAATGGCGGGCTTTTTGTACCGGCGGCGGACCCTCAGCCCTTGAGCTCCAGCCTCCAGCCACAATGGTGAAGCCCCAAGATCAGGCTGAATGGCGTGCTTGGGCGTCGCTGACGGCCCTCAGCCCTTGAGCTCCAGCACAGTGGTGAAGCCCCCGAAGATCATGCGGGCCCCATCGAAGGGCATGGTCTGGTGCATGGGGCTGGCCGGATCCATCCTGGGATCCTTCATCATCTTGGTCATGGCCTCGTCCCGCACCGCCTTGCTCGGCCACTCCACCCAGGAGAAGACCACGGCTTCGTCCTCCTTGGCCGCCACCGCGCGGTAGAAGTCGGTCTGCTTGCCGTGGGGCACGTCATCCCCCCAGCACTCCAGCACCCGGGTGGCGCCATACTCGAGAAAGATGGGGTCAAACAGCCCCGCATGATCGATCAGGGCCTGCTTGTTGACCGTGGGCACGGCGATCACGAATCCGTCTACATATGACATGAGAGGTTCCTCCTGTGGTTGAGGATCTCAGCATAGCAGCCGTGCCCCTGGCCGCCCTCGGGGCCCGGTCACCCTCAGAGAGAGACCAGCCGCTCCAGATCGCTGCGGGTCAGGCGCTTGCTGTCCACTTTCACGTAGAGGGAGTGCTCCTCGCGCACCAGCAGCACGTCGCTCACCCCGTCGCAGGCGCGGATCCGCTGCTCCAGCGCCGGGGTGGCCTCGACCCCCTCCGGCAACACGATGCGCAGGCTGCTGACGTAGGGAGGCTCGGCCATGGTGAGGCTCACCCCGAGCCAGAGCAGGGCCAGCACGGCGCAGCCGCCAAACACCAGGGGGCCGCCCCCCAGGCTGTAGAGCAGGCCCCCCAGGCTGCCGCCGATGGCGACCCCGAGGAACTGGCTGGTGGAGTAGACCCCCATGGCGGTGCCCTTGTAGCCGGGCGGGGACTCCTTGCTGATAAGGGATGGCAGCAGGGCCTCCATCACGTTGAAGCCGATGAAGAAGAGCTGCAGCCCGGCGAGCAGGCCCCAGAGCTGCAGGCCGCTCTGCCAGAGCACCAGCTCGGCGGCCAACATCACCCCCACGCACCCGATGAAGACCCGCTTCATCTGGCGGTGCTTCTCGGCATAGATGATGAAGGGCACCACACTCACGAAGGCGACCAGCATGGTGACCAGGTAGGCCTGCCACTGGTGCTCCCGAGCCAGGCCCGCTTGTTCGAGCAGAGGCGGCAGCGCCACGAAGCTCGACATCAGCAGGGTGTGAACGCAGAGGATACCGAGGTTGAGCTTGAGCAGGCGCGGGTTGGTGAGCACGGTGCGAAAACCGCCGCGCACCATGGCGGACTCGCGATTCTGCAGGTGGGCCGCCGGGGTCGGCACCACCCAGATCACCATGGCGATGGCCGCCAGCGCCAGCAGGGCGATGAGCCAGAACAGACCGGATAGTCCCACCGCCTGGGTGATCAAGGGGCCTGTCACCATGGCGATGGCGAAGGTGATGCCAAAACTCACCCCGATGAAGGCCATGGCCTTGGTGCGATTCTGCTCCCGGGTGAGATCCGACAGGAGCGCCATGACGGCGGCGGAGATGGCGCCGCTCCCCTGCAGGGCGCGCCCGACGACAACTCCCCAGATGGAGTCGCTCAGGGCGGCGATGACGCTGCCCAGCGCAAACATCAGCAGGCCGCCGACGATGAGGGGCTTGCGGCCGATGCGATCGGAGAGCAGGCCGAAGGGGATCTGGAACAGCGCCTGGGTCATGCCGTAGATGCCGATGGCCAGACCGATGAGCGCCTCCGAGGCGCCCGCCAGGGACATGCCGTAGGTGGTCAGCACCGGCAGGACCATGAACATGCCGAGCATGCGCAGCGAGAAGACGGAGCCGAGCGCCCAGGTCGCACGGCGCTCGCCCCTCGTCATGGTGAAATCATTCATGATGGCCTCGATAGGTCAGGGAGAGGAGACAGAAAGGGGCGGATGACAAGGCACGCCACACCCGAAAAAACCGACAAGGTGCCCCGTGGGGCGGGCCTCATAATAACAGAGCCGGGAAGGTTCCCGGCTCTGGATTTCATGCATTTAGGGGTGCAGTTCACACTATCAGGGCAGCATGCTCACCAATACAGGCGCGGCGTCCGGCTGGAAGTCCACCGACATCATCACGCTCAAACAGGTGATGGTGACGATGGAAAACATGAACAGCTTGCGGGCCCAGAGGGAGTCATCCACCGCCGCCTTGTAACCGGACAGCGCCATCCCCAACCACCAGACGCTCACCGCGGTGGCCACCACCAGATACTTGTAACCGGCGTAGCCGCCGAGGAACAGCATCAGGGTCGGCACCATGAACGCCAGTATGTAGAGGGTGATGTGGAGCTTGGCCACCGGGATCCCCTTCACCACCGGCAACACCGGGATGTTGGCGGCCTGGTAATCCTTGAAGCGGAAGATGGCAATCGCATAGGAGTGCGGCATCTGCCACAGGCTGAAGATCGCCAGCAGGATAAGCGCCCCCGAGTCGAACTGGCCGCTCACCGCGCAGTAGCCGATGACGGGTGGCGCGGCGCCGGAGAGGCTGCCGACCAGGGTGCCATAGACCGAATGACGCTTCATGTAGAGGCTGTAGACCCCCACATAGACCAGGAAGCCCAGCACCGCCAGCAAGGCGGCCAACGGATTGGCCGCGAAGTAGAGCAGTGCAATGCCCGCAACGCCCAGGGCCGTCGCATACCAGAGCGACACACCGGGGGCGATCAGCCCCCTCACCAGGGCGCGGTTCTTGGTGCGCTCCATGATGCAGTCGATGTCCCGGTCGATGTAGTTGTTGAACACGCAACCGGAGGCCACCACCAGTGACACCCCCACCATGGTCAGGATGAACAGGGGCACATCCAGGCTCCCCTTCGAGGCCAGCAGGAAGCCGCCGATAACCGAGATGAGGTTACCGAAGATGATGCCCGGCTTGGTCACTTGCAGGTATTGCTTCATCATCACATCAACCCGCTCAGTGAACCATCATGTTGATGTTGAGGTTGTACATGATCCACAGGGAACCCACGACCACGATGGCGATGATGAGCACGGTAAAGACCAGTGCCACCAGGTTCCAGCGCTCCTCGGAGGAGGTGTTCATGTGCAGGAAGTAGATCAGGTGCACGAAGATCTGCACCACCGCCATGCCGACCACGGTGCCGAGCACCATGGCATGGGACGCGGAGCCGTCCATCACCATCCAGAACGGGATTGCGGTCAGGATGAGTGACAGCACGAAGCCTGTCATGTAGGACTTGATGCTGCCGTGGCTGGCGCCGTGATTGTCAACGGAATGAGTGCTCATTTACATGACCCCCTTCAGATAGGTTCTGACACTGTCGTGGCTGGCACAGTCAATATTGTCAACGGAATGACTCATTTACATGACCCCCATCAGATAGACCACGGTGAAGACGCAGATCCACACCACGTCCAGGAAGTGCCAGAACAGGCTCAGGCACATCAGGCGCGTGCGGTTGCGCTCGGTCAGCCCCTTCTTGCTGATCAGTACCATCATCACGATGATCCAGATAAGGCCGCTGGTCACGTGGATACCGTGGGTACCGACCAGGGTGAAGAAGGCGGAGAGGAAGCCGCTGCGATCCGGGCCCGCATCATTGACGATCAGATGATGGAACTCGTAGATCTCCATGGCGATGAAGCCGGCGCCAAGAATGAAGGTGACCAGCAGCCAGGTGTTGACCGCGGAGACCTTGTTCTTGTTCATGGCCAGCATGCCGAACCCGAAGGTGATGGAGCTCAGCAGCAGCAGCATGGTTTCGGCGAACACGAACGGCAGTTCGAAGATGTCCTTGCCGGTGGGGCCGCCGGCGGTGCCGTTGACCAGGACCGCATAGGTCGCGAACAGGGTCGCGAACAGGATGCAGTCACTCATCAGGTAGATCCAGAAGCCGAATACCTTGGTGGCACCGGCATCATGGTGCCCATCCTCATGGGCACCGTGAGAGTGATGTAGAACGTCAGTCGCCATGGAGTTAAGCCACCTTGTTGATATTGTCGAAATGCTGACCTTCGGGTGCCCATGTTTTCTGGGCACCGTTGAGGTGAATGTGATCTGGAGCGCCAGTTGTCATAGCGTCAGGCCACCTTGTTGATATTGTCGAAATGCTGACCTTCGATGCGCTCGATCTCGTCAACCTGTACGTAGTAGTCCACATCGTCGTTGAAGCTGTGGATGATCCAGGTGGCGATCATGCCGACGAAGCCGGCGATGGCCATCCACCAGATGTGCCAGATCATGGCAAAGCCAAACACCACGCTGAAGGCGGCGATGATGACACCGGCACCTGAGTTCTTCGGCATGTGGATGGGAGCGTACTTGGCCGGCTGGCGATAGGCGCTGCCGTCCTCTTTCGCTTCCCAGAAGGCGTCCAGACCGGTCACCTTGGGCTCGATGGCGAAGTTGTAGAAGGGCGGCGGAGAGGAAGTGGCCCACTCCAGGGTACGGCCACCCCAGGGATCGCCGGTCCAGTCACGGTTCTTCTCGCGGTCACGGATACTGACCACGACCTGGATGAGCTGGCACAAGACGCCGATGGCGATGAGGCCGGCGCCGCAGGCGGCAACCACCAGCCAACCGTGGAACTCGGGATCTATGTTCTGGCTGACACGACGGGTCATGCCCATGAAGCCCAGCACGTAGAGCGGCATGAAGGCCACGAAGAAGCCGGTGATCCAGAACCAGAACGCACGCTTGCCCCAGACGTCATCGAGCTTGAAGCCGAACGCTTTCGGGAACCAGTAGGTGATACCGGCGAAGCAACCGAACACCACGCCGCCGATGATGACGTTGTGGAAGTGGGCGATCAGGAACAGGCTGTTGTGCAGCACGAAGTTGGCGGCCGGCACAGAGAGCAGTACCCCTGTCATGCCACCCACGGTGAAGGTGATGATGAAGCCGACGGTCCACAGCATGGGCGAGCTGAACTCGATGCGACCGCGGTACATGGTGAACAGCCAGTTGAAGATCTTCACCCCGGTCGGGATGGAGATGATCATGGTGGTGATGCCGAAGAAGGCATTGACGTTGGCGCCAGACCCCATGGTGAAGAAGTGGTGCAGCCAGACCACGAAGGAGAGCACGGTAATGGCCACGGTCGCCCACACCAGGGAGGTGTAGCCGAACAGCTTCTTCTTGCAGAAGGTCGCCACCACTTCGGAGAAGATCCCGAACACCGGCAGCACCAGGATATACACCTCGGGGTGGCCCCAGGCCCAGATCAGGTTGATGTACATCATCATGTTGCCACCCATGTCATTGGTAAAGAAATGGGTACCCAGGTAGCGGTCTGCGGTGAGCAGGGCGATGGTGACGGTCAGGATCGGGAAGGAGGCGATGATCAGGATGTTGGCGCACAGGGCGGTCCAGGTGAACACCGGCAGACGCATCATGGTCATGCCGGGGGCACGCATCCGGATGATGGTGGCAAAGAAGTTGACACCGGTCAGCAGGGTACCCAACCCGGAAATCTGCAGACTCCAGATCCAGTAATCGACCCCGACCCCGGGACTGAACTCCAGCCCCGACAAGGGCGGATAGGCCAGCCAGCCGGTCTGGGCGAATTCACCGACCCCGAGGGAGACGTTGATCAGCACCACGGCCGCGGCGGTAAACCAGAAGCTCAGGTTGTTCAGGAAGGGGAAGGCGACGTCACGGGCACCGATCTGCAGCGGCACCACGATGTTCATCAGGCCGATCACCAGCGGCATGGCCACGAAGAAGATCATGATGACGCCGTGGGCGGTGAAGATCTGATCGTAGTGGTGCGCGTTCAGGTAGCCTTCGCTACCGGCGGAGGCCATGACCTGCTGACCACGCATCATGACCGCATCGGCGAAGCCGCGCAGCAGCATGACCATCCCTAAGATGAGATACATGATACCGAGGCGCTTGTGGTCTACCGAGGTGAACCACTCTTTCCACAGATATTGCCACTTGCCGTAATAAGTGATGAGACCGGCAAGCGCCAGCCCACCCAAGATGATACCGGCTATCGTGACCATGATGATGGGTTCATGGTACGGAACAGCCTCGAGTGTCAATTTTCCAAACATCGATTATTCCTCGGATCCTGCTTTCACACTCTTGTCAGCCATGGACGTGGCCATGTGTCCGGCATGCTCGTCGTGACTCATGGCCGCGTGGTCCATGGGTTCTGCTTTTGCAGCGTCATGGTTCATGGCCTTGTGGTCCATGGGTTCTGCTTTCGCGGCGTCATGCTTCATGGCCTCGTGGTCCATGGCGCCATCTTTTGCAGCGTCATGGCCGCCATGGGACATGCCGCCCATGAACTTGTTGATCACATTGACGAACAGCTTGGGATCGGCGCTGGCGAAGTACTCAACCGGGTGGTTTTCGCTCTTCTTGGCCAGGGCATCGAACTCACCCATGGTGCTCAGCATCTTGGGAGACTGTTTCACCTTGGCGACCCAGGCATCGAAACCGGCCTGGTCCTGGGTGGCAATCGCCTTGAACTTCATGCCAGAGAAACCGGCACCGCTGTAACTGCCGGAGATCCCCTTGTACTGACCCGCCTCGTTGGCAATCAGGTGCAGCTTGGTCTGCATCCCGGCCATGGCGTAGATCTGACCGCCCAGCTGGGGGATGAAGAAGGAGTTCATCACTGTGTCTGAGGTCACCCGGAAGTTGATCGGGGTGTTGACCGGGAAGGCCAGCTCGTTGACCGAGGCAATCCCCAGCTCCGGATAGACGAACAGCCATTTCCAGTCCAGCGAAATCACATCGACCTGGATCGGCTTGACGTCAGATTCCAACGGCTTGTAAGGGTCGAGGGAGTGGGAGGTTTTCCAGGTAATCACCGCCAGGATGGCGACAATAATGACGGGCACGGTCCAGACGACCGCTTCAATCTTGTTGGAGTGGGACCAATCCGGGGTGTATTTGGCAGTGGTATTGGATGCTCTGTATTTACGAGCAAATGCCACCGTCATAATAATCACAGGAATCACCACGATTAACATCAACCCGAGTGCGGTCAATATCAGTGACTTCTGTTCCAGACCAACCTGCCCCTTGGGGCTCATCAGAGCCATGTCGCAGCCACTCAGCAAGCCAGCGGTTGCCATCAACAGCAAAGCGCCCAAGCCCCTCTTTACTTCAAAAGGTCTCATGCAATGTCCTCATCGTTTCAAGGCTTATTGGTATAATAAAAATGCCGCATTTTATTGCATCAGACCGGCATGTGAACAACATGAAAAATTAATCCCAAAAATGTTCCAAGGGTGGTGAAAACAGGTATCAGATGTTAATCGCTTGACAGCGACCAATTTATTAAATTCACAGATCCTCAATTCATCTCCCGTTAATTTATCTCCCCGCCAAAATCGCTCACCAATTAATCAAAATGGTCCATTACCCTTATTTCAAGAGTGAGAAATAGGGCAAAAAAGAGCCATTCAACCCTCTCTTGATGCACAGGCGCCCTCTCCATTCCTTGATCTGGATGCGTATATTCCGAGGGGAAATAAAAAAATAATTAATCAAACGAATGTATGATTAACTTCCCGGGACCGAGAGAAGCGCAGAAGGGGCTGCCCTGTCTGGGGCCCGCCATGAAAAACGGGCCTCATGTAAGGCCCGCTTAAGACGACATCCCACCACGGGGTCTCCCTCAGGGGTGTTTATGCTCCATTCGGGTCGCCACAGCGATGCGGTTCCAGGCATTGATGGTGACCACCTGCATCAGGCACTGGGCCAGCAGGGTTTCCCCCAGCAGGGCCAGGGCCTGTTGGTAGGTCTCCTCGGTAAGCCCTCGCTCGCCGATCAGGGTCACCTCGTCGGTCAGGGCCAGCACGGCCCGTTCTCGCTCATCGAACAGCGGGGATTCGCGCCAGGCGGACAGCGCCAGCAAGCGCTGGGGGCTGTCGCCGTGATTCATCGCCACCTCGGCGTGCATCTCGATGCAGTAGGCGCAGCCGTTGAGCATGGAGGCCCGCAGCTTGATGAGCTCCTTGAGCGACAGGGGAATGTCGGTGCCGCCGAGATAGGTTTCCAGCCCCCGCATGGCCTGGATAGCGGCGGGGATCTGGCTGGCGAGCTGGATACGGTGGGACATGGCAAGACTCCTTGGATGAGCGCCCCCATGGGCGATGAGCACATTGTTCACGCTTTCATCCATGGATAGAATACCGCCACAACCTGCAACAGTTTTGCATTTACCGCAAAGGTATACCCATGCTGGATCGCGTCCGTATCCTGGCTCAGGTGGTGGAGTCGGGGAGTTTCTCCCGGGCCGCCCGCGCCCTCAACCTGGCCCCCTCCTCGGTGACCCGCACCATAGATGCGCTGGAGCAACAGCTGGGGATCCCCCTGTTCAAGCGCAGCACCCGCCAGCTGGTGCTGACCGAGCAGGGGGAGTACTTCCTGGCCCGCTCGGTGCGCCTGCTGGAGGAGGCGGATCAGCTGGTGCAATCCCTGCAGCCCCTGCCGGTGGCGCCAGAGGGCCCGCTTCGGGTCTCGGTGTTCGAGAGCTTCGGGACCACCTGGCTGGCGCCGCGCCTGCCGGCCTTCCTGGCCCGCTACCCCGGGGTGCGGCTCGAGATCGAGCTCGACAACCGGCTGGTGGATCTCGACGCCGAAAACGTGGACCTGGCGGTGCGCATCGGGCGCCCCGTGGACAGCGGCCTCCATAGCCGCCATCTGCTCACCAACCGGACCCTGCTGGTCGCCTCCCCCGCCTATCTGGCCCGCCACGGCGAGCCCGTCCACCCCGATGAGCTGGCACACCACAACTGCCTGATCCGCGGCCATGGCCGTCAGCGCCAGCACTGGTATTTCCGGCAAGAGTCGCAGCGGCACAGGGTCGCGGTGCGGGGCAACCTCGCCTCGGTCGGCGGCACGCCGCTGCTGTGCGCGGCCGAGGCGGGCGCCGGCATACTGCTGCTGTCGAGCTGGATGGTGCAGCAGGGGCTGGACAACGGCACCCTGCTGCCGCTGTTGCCGGACTGGCAGGCCTCCCCGTACGAGGATCGTCATGACGAGATCCATGCGGTGTTTCGGGGCGGCCGCTTCTTGAAGCCCCAGACCCGCGCCTTCATCGACTTTCTGATCGAGGTGATGGCGCCCTTGCAAGGGCCGCGCTGATGGCTGCATCCTGGCCATGGCTTATGGGAAAAGCAGACGCCGGGCAGAGTGCCCGGCGTCCGGTGTGAACAACACGTTCAGCGCAAGAGTTCAGCCCGCGGGTTCAGCGAGCATTGCGCCCATCCGGGGGTGAGGTGACACCGCGATAATCCCCGTAAGGGAAGACGCTGCGCAGGCGCTGGGCCACGGGCTCCGGGATGGAGCGGGAGAAGACCAGCCTGACCCCGTTGTCGTCGCGCTGACCCAGGATGCGGCCCCGCACCGGATCCTGCTGCAGGATCTGCTTGGCCTGGGCCAGGAAGCGCGGCGGCACCGAGCCTCGCTTCACCTGCACCTTGCCAGGGGCAAGCCGGATCTCGAACAGGGCACCACGCCCCAGCTTCATCAGCCACCAGATGAGGGCTATCGCCACCAACAAAGACAACCAGGCCATCCGCTTGCTCCTTGAATACCTCAGTTTTCGTCAGTATAGGCCAGCGTCGGCTGGCAATTATTTGGTGAGCCTCACGCTTTGTCCATCACGCTGGCGAGCGTCTCAGCAATCCTTCCCCCAGGCCACCAGCGTCTCACGATAGAGCGCCAGCAGGACCTGATCCCGCACCGCCACCCCGACCCGCTGGGCCGGATAGCCCGCCCACTCATCGTGGGGGTGGGACTTGCCGTCGAACTTCTGCAGGGTGTGGCCGATGGCGGGGCCATGGTCGATGACCCGCACCGGTCCCTCCCGCAGGGTGAACAGCTCGGGATCGATCACGTAGGCGATGGCGGACGGATCGTGCACGTGGCAGCCATTGAGGCCGATGCGCTCGGAATAGAAGCGCAGGTAGAAGCGGCTCACCGCCCACAGGAAGCGGCCGGGCTCACCGGCGTCGTCCCGCAGGGCATCCAGGTAGGCACTGCTGAAGAAGCTCTGCTGGGTCACGTCCAGCCCGATGATCACCACGGGCCAGGGGGCGGTGAACACCCGATCGGCCGCCTCGGGATCGTCGTGAATGTTGGCCTCGGCATAGGGGGTCACGTTGCCACGATGGCCGTTGACGCCAAAGGCGCCCCCCATAACCACCACCTGCTTCACCAGCGAGGTGATCTCGGGGGCGGCCTCGAGCGCCAGCGCCAGGTTGGTCAGCGGCCCGATGGTTACCAGGGTGATCTCGCCGGGATTGGCCTTCACCGTCTCGACTATGTATTGCCAGGCCGGGCGGGGATCCGGGGTCAGGGTCACCTCCCCCGCCTCCACGTCCCCCAGCCCGCTCGGGCCGTGCACCACGATCGTCGGCCCCACGGGCTCGCGCAGCAGCGGCGCAGCGGCGCCCTGAGCCACCTCTGCCTTCATGCCGTATTTCTGCTTGAGCCAGAGGGCGTTGCGGGTCCCGTTCTCTATGGTGGCGTTGCCAAACACCGTAGTGATGGCGAGCAAGTCGATGGCGGGGTGGGCCTCGGCAAAGAGTATTGCCATGGCGTCGTCGATACCGGGATCGGTATCCAGAATGATCTTGTGGGTCATGGGGCCTCCATACGGCAGAAGTGCCAGTGTAGCGACCCCGGGCCCGATTAACAGCGTCAGGATCACAGCCTCGGGGTTTGGCCTGCCATCCCCCTGCCGACCGGCGACATCTTGAGCACCTCATCCGGGGCCTGTCATGGTCAGGGGTCTGAGTGGCGACATTCTGGGCAGTCGGCCTGCCCTCAGACCCCCGCGCCTTGTGGGTAGGTCTGCGGGATGGTATCACTGGCCCCTCTCTCCCCACTCCTCGCCGAGGCGCCAACGTGATCACCCTGATTAAAGAGTCTGAGCAGCTGAAGATGCCCTGGAAAAACAGGCAGGGCACCACGGCCCAGATCCTTGTCTCCCCCCCGGGCTCGAGCCTGGAGAAGCTCGACTTTGACTACCGGCTTAGCTCGGCCCCCATCAAGGCGGCGGGCCCCTTCTCCAAATTTCCCGGTTATCAGCGCATCCTGCTGCCCGTCAGCGGCGCCGGTTTCGTGCTCAACGGCCACCCCTATGCCACCTTCGAGGCGGCCCATTTCAGCGGGGATGACGAGACCCACTGCGAGCTGCTGAAAAAGGAAGTGACGGATCTGGGGCTCATCTACGACCCAGCGCGCATCGGCGCCAACGTGCGGGTGCTCATTGTGCCCTTCCCCCTGACCCTCACCCTGGAGGCGGACAAGACCTACCTCTGCCACCTGCTGAGCGGCCAGCTGACGGTGGCAGGCCAGGCCGTGGCCATCAACGAGACCCTGGTGGTGCAGGGGGAGGAGAGCATCCACTTCGAGTGCGGCAAGAAGACCACCCTCGCCTTCTTTACCCTGCAGCCCAAATAGGCGGCAGGAGCAGGCCTGACGCCGGTCAGCGTTTGGGCGTCCGCCCGCCGCTGTCGAGGCAGGCCTGCATGGAGTCGTAGGGGGTGTAGTGCTTGGTGCGACTGTAGTAGGTGCCGCCCTGGGGATGGCAGATGCCGCTTCTGCTCTTCTTGACCGGGGGCTCTGCCGCCAGCGCGATGGCGCATACCAGCAGCAGGCAACCGCTGATCACCCATTTCATGGCTTTCATGACGACCTTGGTTCCTCTTGGGCAGGCCCATCAGGCCCGAAAGGCGCCCATCTTACCCTTTCACTCCCCTGCTCACCCGGCGCCGGATCATAAAACGGCGCGCGATACCGCCCGCACGGGCATCCGACTGATGCTGCAATCACGGCAAGCGGGCACAAAAAAGCCGGGATATCCCGGCTTTTTCCTGTCAGGCCAGCGCGGCTCAACCGACCTTGAAGGCCCCCTTCATCATGGCGAAGTGGCCGGGGAAGGAGCAGAAGAAGGTGAGATCCTTGCCCGCCAGCCCGTCGGTCTTGAAGGTGACGCTGGTGCTCTCGCCGCCCCCCACCAGCTTGGTGTGCGCCAGGATACGGGCGTCGTCCTTGGGCAGGTAGTCGTGATCGACGCCGGCGCTCATGCCCGCAGTGGCGACGGCCTGATAGTCGGCGGTGTTGGTCAGCACCCAGTTATGACCCATGTTGGCCACCGGCAGCTTGCCCGTGTGATTGAGGGTGACAGTCACCTCTTTGCAAGTGGCCGGCACGCTCATCTCTTTGAGGTTGTACTGCATGGCGTCATTGCCTTCGATGACCAGGGCGCACTCATCGGCCAGCGCCGGGGCAGCCAGGGAACTCAGCAGCAGCAGGGTTAACACCTTTTTCATCATCTTCTCCTTTGATTGGCGAGGAATGGCAACACCCTTGTCTGGCGAATCGCACGTCGACACGCAAAGATGCTGTCATGATCGATCTTCATTGTACCCAAATGTCACCGAAGGGCTGCCGCTTTTGCTCAAAGCTGCGGACCAGGTCACTTCCCGAGTCCATTGAACTGTGGAACAGATCGGCCGGCTTCACCCCAGCACGGCTTAATTATTTTCACCCGGACCCGGCCCCCGGGGCTCGTCAATGGCGGCGCCCTTGGCTAAGCTGCTCCCCCGTCGATGACTCCCGCGAGAATGCAAGATGAAGACCCTCTCCCTGGCCCCCCGCGGCCTGCTGCTCTCCCTGATGCTGCTGCTGACCGCCTGTCAGCCGGCGCCGACCCAGACCCGCATTCAGGGCAACACCATGGGCACCTACTATGCGGTGACCCTGAGCGACCCCTTCCCCGGCGGCCAGGCCGCGCTGCAGGGGGAGGTCGATGCCCTGCTGGCGCGCATCAACCAGGAGATCTCCACCTATGATCCTGGCTCCCTCATCTCCCGCTTCAATCAGGATGCGGGCAAGGCCCCCATGCCCATACCGGCCAGCATGGCGAAGATTGTGCAGCAGGGCATGGATGCGGGGCGCCTTACCCTGGGCAAGCTGGACGTCACCGTGGGCCCTCTGGTCAACCTGTGGGGCTTCGGGCCGGACAAGCGCCCGGTCAAGCGGCCCACCGCAGAGCAGATCGCCAAGGCGCGGGAGCGGGTCGGCATCGACAAGCTCAGCCTGACGCCGCAAGGGGACCATTTCCTGCTTGGCAAGGCCATCCCCGATCTCTATCTGGATCTCTCCACCCTGGGGGAAGGGGCGGCATCCGATGAAATCGCCGCGCTGCTGGAGCGCAAGGGGGTGCACAACTACCTCGTCGAGGTAGCGGGCGCCGTGCGCAGCAAGGGGCACAACGACAAGGGCAACCCCTGGCGGGTGGCCATCGTCGAGCCCTCGGACAGGCCGGGCGCCATCGAGGACGTGGTCACCCCGAACGGCATGGCCCTGAGCACCGCCGGCAGCTACCGCAACTATTACGAGCTCGATGGCCGGCGCTACTCCCACATCATAGATCCCGCCACCGGCGAGCCCGTCACCCACAAGCTGGTCTCCGCCAGCGTCATCACCCCCACCGCGCTCGAGGCCGACGCCCTCGACACCGCCCTCATGGTGATGGGGCCCGAGCAGGCGATGGCCTTTGCCACCGAGCACAAGCTGGCGGTCTATCTCATCGAGAAGACGGCCACGGGCTTTGCGGCGCGCCACACCCCTGAGTTTGCCCCCTACCTGGTGCGCAGCCAGCCATGAACGACGAGGCCCCGCAATGCGGGGCCTTTTCATGACGGCGCGCTATTCGATGGGGACGCGATGGGGCGCCGGGGTGACCGCCTGCTTGGGCAGTTGCAACGTGAGGATGCCGTTCTCGAAGCGGGCGCTGACCTTATCCGGCGCCACCTCCACCGGCAGCTCGACGGTGCGCGACACGCTGCCATAGTAGCGTTCGCTGCGCAGGGATCTCTCCTCCTTGCTCTGGCTGTCGTGCTGGCGGATCTCCGCCTTCAGGGTCACCAGCTTGCCGTGCACGTCCACGTGGATGTCCTCCTTGGCCACCCCGGGCAGCTCGGCCTGCAGCAGGTAACCGCCGTCGCTCTCCCTCAGATCCAGCGTGATCCGGCTGGGCAGGGGATCCCCGTGCAGGGGCCGGATGTAGAAGCCGGAGGCCATGTCGTGGAACAGGTCATCAAACAGGCTGGTGCGGCTCGGTAGCAAACTCATTTGATTCCTCCTTGTGGTGCGGGTGATGTCTGCAGATCGCCGGGATCTGCCTCCCTTCAAGTCTAAAAACCGGGTCGAACCGCGCCACTGCCATCTCGCGTCCGGTTGACGAAGATCAAGGGCGCACCATGATTTTTTTGCGGACTGCCTCTTGCCCTGGCGGGAAAAACGGGGCCCCTTCCCATGTTCAATTGCCTGTCTGCGGACTTTGGTGGCACACTTCTCCCACCAGCCCGCAGCGCCTCGATGCAAGACAGATGCAGACACCGGATCCCGCACCAGAGAAGAAAGCCCAGCCCAAACCCAGGCGCATCCTGCTGGTCAACGAGCAGCGTTCCTTTCAGATGATGATGAAGGCGATGCTGATCAACATCGGCATCAACCGCATCACCTACATCAATTCTGCCGACGAGGCACGCCGCCGCTGCCAGAAGGAGAACTTCGACATCTATCTGCTGGACTACGAGCTGGGAGCGGGCGAGAACGGTCGCCAGTTGCTGGAGAGCCTGCGGGACCAGCAGCTGATCCCGCCCCAGAGCGTGGTGATCATGGTCAGCAGCGACAGCTCCCGCGCCATGGTGCTGAGCGCGCTCGAGGCCGAGCCCGACGAATACCTGATGAAGCCCTTCTCCCAGGAGCAGTTCTCGTTTCGCTTGAAGCGCGCCCTCGCCCGTCGCCAGTCCCTGGAGAGCGTCTTCATCGCCCTCACCCAGAACGATATGCCGGCGCTGATCGAGGCTTGTGCCAGACAGGCCGATGCGGTGCCGCGCTTTGCCAACTTCTGCCGCTGCCTGCAGGCCGACACCCAGCTCAAGCTCGGCCAGGCCAAGGAGGCGCGCAGCCTGATGCGCCAGCTGCTGGCCGCCCAGGAGAACAGCTGGGCCAGATTGACCCTGGGCAAGGCCTGCTACCGTCTGGCGCTCTATGACGAGGCGGTGAGCCACCTGCAGGCGACGCTCAAGAACACCCCCCTGATGGTGGAGGCCCACCTCTGGCTGGCGGAATCCCTGCTCTCCCTTGGCAAGGAGGAGCTGGCCCAGCAGGAGCTGCGCCGTGCGGTGGACATCTCCCCCCAGTCGGTGCAGCTCTCCCGCCGGCTGGCAGAGGTGTGCCTGCAGCGCCACGACTACGGCCAGGCCAAGGATGTGCTGCTCGCCCTCATCGACCTGTCGCGCAACTCCATCCACCGCACCCCCCATTATCTCGGGGCCTACATCCAGACCCTGACCCTCTACGCCCTCAACAGCAACGACGGCTATCACATCGCCAACCTGCAAAAGCAGGTGAACTCGGCCCTGTCGCGCATTCGGGACTCCCTGATGATGTCGGAGTTCAACTACCCGGTGTTCGAGCAGATCTGTCAGGCCAGGGTGCGCATCGCCCTGGGGGAGCTGCTCAAGGGCAAGAAGATGCTCTATCGCGCCAACCAGAACTGGCTCGACAAGCCCGAGACCATGCCCCCCGCCCTGCTCGGCGAGACCATACTCGCCCTCTACCAGCTCGGGGAGTTCGAGTACGCCGAGAGCCTGCAATCCCTGCTGGCGGAGGATGAAGACAGGCTGCTCACCACCTGCATCCAGGTGACCCGCGACGACAAGACGGTGCAGGAGCGCCGTCAGCGCTACCAGCAGCTCAACGATCTCGGCATCAAGGCCTACCAGAGCGGGGAGCTGGAGCAGGCCCTCGGCCATTTCCGCGAGGCCCTGCGCCGGGCTCCCGCCAATACCGGCGCCGCCCTCAACAAGATCCAGGTGCTGCTGCAACTGATGCAGAAGAACCGCAAGAGCCCGGAATTCGGCGCCGAGTGCAAGGAGACCCTGGAGGTGCTGGAGGGCATCCCCCTCAATCCCGCCCAGCAGGATCGCTTTCGCAAGCTGCGCCAGGAATTTAACCAGCTAGCCTAGCCAGCGGCGCCTCTCCCTCACCTATGCTGATACAGACTCAGACAAGGAGGAGCGACAGCATGGGGATGTGCCGATACCTGGTGGCAGATGGCCGCCACTGCAGCGAAGAGGCGGGGGATCACGACCTGTGCCACTGGCACGACCCCCACGCCTCCCACTCGTCACCGGACACGGCCGCGGCGCTGGAGCGCTATGTGCGCCAGGGGGGCCTGTGCCACGGATTGCAACTGGCCCGCGCCGATCTCGCCGGCCTCAACCTGGTGAACAGAGAGGGGCCACAGGGGTTCCTGCTGGAGCAGTGCAACCTCTATCGCGCCAACCTGAGAGGCGCCCACCTCTTTGGCATTCGCATCAAGGGCGGCAGCCTGATGAAGGCCGACCTCAGCGAGGCCAACCTGCACTGCGCCGAGCTGCACGACGTCAACCTGCTCGGCATCCGCTGGAAGAACACCCGGCTCGACAACCTGGATACCGGCAGGCGCCTGATGCAGGACAGGAAGGGACGACGCGAGCGGGATCCGGTGCAGGCCCGCGTCTGGTTCAAGGAGGCGGAAGAGACCTATCGGGATCTGCGCAAGGCCTCGGAGGCCCAGGGGATCTTCACCATGTCAGGCCGCTACATCCAGCAGGAGCTCACCATGCGCCGCCTGCAGATGCCGTTCTGGTCCTATCACCGCTTCGCCTCCTGGATAGTGGATCTCTTCTGCGGCTACGGCGAGGCCCCCATGCGGGTGGTGCTCTTCTCCCTGCTGCTCATCTTCATCTGCAGCATCTTCTACTTCTTCTGCGGCCTCAACTTCGCGGGCAACCACCTCATCTATCGCCCGGAGGCGACCCTCGAAGAGAACGTCATCTTCCTGCTCGAATGCCTCTACTACAGCGTGGTGACCTTCACCACCCTGGGCTATGGCGACTTCACCCCGGTCGGCCTGTCGCGGATCTTCGCCGCCTTCGAGGCCTTCACCGGCAGCTTCACGCTGGCGCTGTTCGTAGTGGTGTTCGTCAAGAAGATGACCCGCTAAAACCTGTCCACGATCTTGCTGCGAGGCCGCTTCCAGGGCTCATATGCGGCTCGCTGATGTGTCACCAGGCGCTCTCATGCATACATATACACTCAGGTTCCTGCGCTTCACCTTGCCGGCGACCTCTCGCGACAGATAGTGAACAGGTCCGATGCAAGTTCAGGAGCGGCGCCGGGCGTCCCCCGGAACTTGCATCCAGACCGGATTCCTAGTCCAATAGCGACTAATAAAAACGACATGAGCACCCCGAACATGAAGATCATCTCTTTCAATATCAATGGCCTGCGCGCACGTCTTCATCAGTTGCAAGCCATCATCGACAAGCACCAGCCGGATGTGATCGGCCTGCAGGAGATCAAGGTGCACGACGAGGCCTTCCCGGTGGCGGACGTGGAGGCCATGGGCTACCACGTGGTGTTCCACGGCCAGAAGGGTCACTACGGGGTCGCCATCATGAGCAAGCAGGCCCCCATCGAGGTGCAGAAGGGGTTCCCCACCGATCCCGAGGATGCCCAGCGCCGCATGATCATGGCCAGCTTCAAGCGGGAAGACGGCTCCGTCATCAAGGTGATGAACGGCTACTTCCCGCAAGGGGAGAGCCAGGATCACGAGACCAAGTTCCCGGCCAAGCAGAAGTTCTACGAGGACCTGCAGCACTACCTCGAGACCCACCACAGCCCGGACGACCAGATAGCGCTGATCGGGGATATGAACATCTCCCCCACGGATCTCGACATCGGCATCGGCGAGGCGAACCGCAAGCGCTGGCTGCGGGATGGCAAGTGCTCCTTCCTGCCCATCGAGCGGGAGTGGATGGAGCGCCTCAAGGGGTTCGGCCTGACCGACACCTTCCGCGCCGCCAACCCCACCGAGTGCGAGCGCTTCTCCTGGTTCGACTACCGATCCAGGGGCTTTGACGAGAACCGGGGCCTGCGTATCGACCTCATCATGGCCTCCGACGCCCTCAAGGACAAGGTGACCGAGACCGGCATCGACTACGAGCTGCGCGGCATCGAGAAACCCTCCGATCACGCCCCCATCTGGACCTGCTTCGCCTGATGATCGCCCGCCAGTGGGGGCATCAGGCCCCCACTGGCACTTGCTTGCTCCTTGCTGCCTACCCTTTCACCGTCCCTGTCACAGGCTGTCGCGCCCCCCCTCTCCTCCCGCCGTCAGGACCCGGGCCAACAGCTCTGGCTCAACTTTGTCACTCTATTATTAAAAAACCCTTGTATTGCAAAACGTTAAATGTGCAAACATGTCATTAACAGCCCCCATTGATATCCAATTTGCACACAACCATAGTGGCTCAACCGGCAGGAGTGTGAAGATGAAGGTTTCAGGCGCCAGGAAAGAAGCATTCAAACGCGGTTTTATGGCCCTGGCACTCGCCAGTGCGCTCACGGGTTGTGGCGACGACAAAAGCGCTCAGGCCCAGACACTGCCCCCGGTCCCCGTGGTGGTGGCCACCGTCACCCCTGCCGATGTGCCCCTCACCACCGAAGTGGTCGGCGAGACCGCCGGCTTTCGCGAGATCGATGTGCGCTCCCGGGTCGGCGGCATCCTGCTCAAGCGCACCTATGTGGAGGGCCAGCCGGTCACCGAGGGACAAGAGCTGTTCCTGATCGATCCCGCCCCCTATCAGGCGGCGCTGGAGCAGGCGCAAGGCAGCCTGGCCCAGGAGCAGGCCCGCCTCAACAAGGCCAGGGCAGACAAGGATCGCACCATTCCCCTCTATCGTCGCCAGGTGGTGAGTCGCAAGGACTATGACGACACCATAGCGAACTACGAGGCAACGCTGGCCTCCCTGCAAGCCGCCCAGGCCAAGGTGAAGGAGGCAGCGCTCAACCTCGGTTACACCAGGGTCACGGCCCCCATAGACGGCATGGCGAGCAAGAGTTCACAGTCCGAGGGCAGCCTCATCACCACCAGCGGCGACAGTGGCCTGCTCACTACCATCACCCAGTTCGATCCCCTCTATGTGAACTTCTCCTACTCGGAGCAGGATCGCCTCACCTTCGAGAACTCCCTCAAGAGCGGCAAGCTGCAAGCCCTGGACAGCACTAACTGGCGTACCCATATCCGCCTCGCAGATGGCTCCGTCTATCCCGATGCGGGCAAGATCAACTTCTCGGATAACAGGGTCGATCCCCAGACAGGCACCATTCGTGCCCGCGCCATCTTCGACAACAAGCAAGGCAAGTTGCTGCCCGGCCAGTTCGTGCGCATGACCATAGAACTCGGGGTGCGCAAGAATGCCATCCTGATCCCCGAGCGCGCCATACAGCAAGCCCAGGCCGATCGCATGGTGATGGTGGTCGGTGCCGACAACAAGGTTGAGCCTCGTCTGGTCAAGCTCGGACAGAGTGTCGAGGGCGGCGTCCTGATCGAAAGCGGCCTCAAGGCGGGAGAACGCTATGTGACCGAAGGCCTGATGAAGGCGCGTCCCGGCGCCATCGTCAAGCCCGTCAGTCCGGAACAGATGAAGGCGATCAGCGCCGAGGTCATCAGTCGCAGCGGCGCTCAGTAAGGAGTTTCTATGTTTTCCAAGTTCTTCATCGAGCGCCCCATCTTCGCCAGCGTGATCTCCATCATCATAGTGCTGGCCGGGCTGGCGGCGATGCGCTCCCTCTCCATCGAGCAGTATCCCCAGATCACCCCACCCGTGGTCTCGGTCACCACCTACTACCCGGGGGCGACCCCGGAAGTGATTGCCAAAACGGTCGCCGCGCCTCTGGAGCAGCAGATCAACGGGGTGGAGGACATGATCTACATGCAGTCCTCCTCCGCCTCCAATGGCCAGATGAACCTCAACGTCTACTTCAAGATAGGGACGGACCCGGATCAGGCCACCATCAACGTCAACAACCGGGTCTCCGCCGCCATGGCGCAGATGCCCGATGACGTCAAACAACAGGGGCTCACGGTACGCAAGAAGTCGACCTCCATCCTCCAGGTCGTCACCCTGGCCTCGCCCAAGGGAACCTTCGATACCACCTACCTCTCCAACTACGCTCTGCTCAACATCATCGATGAGCTCAAGCGCATCCCAGGGGTCGGCGACATCACCTTGTTCGGTGGCACCGACTATGCCATGCGTATCTGGCTGCGGCCGGACCGGCTGGCTCAGCTCGAGCTCACCCCGAGCGACGTGATAGGCGCCATCCGCGAGCAGAACACCCAGTTCGCGGCCGGCAAGATAGGCGCCCAGCCCACCACGGCGCCCATCGACTTCACTTACACGGTGCAGACCAAGGGCCGGCTCGAGGACGTGACCGAGTTCCAGAACATCATCGTCCGCTCCATGCCGGATGGATCCAAGATCCGTCTGCGGGATGTGGCCAGGGTCGAACTCGGCGGCAAGGACTACGATGTGACCGCCAGCCTCAATGGCAAGCCGGCGGTGGGGATCTTCACCTACCTGCAGCCGGGGGCCAATGCCGTCGCTGTGGCCAACCAGGTCCATGAGACCATGGAGCGCCTCAAGGCCCGCTTCCCCCAGGATGTGGATTACCGCATCCCTTACGACACCACAGAGTTCGTGAAGATCTCCATCGAGGAGGTGGTGCACACCCTATTCGAGGCGATCGTGCTGGTGTTTATCGTGGTCTATCTGTTCCTGCAGAACCTGCGTGCCACCCTGATCCCCTGTATTGCTGTGCCGGTGTCGCTCATCGGCACCTTCGCCGGCATGCTGGTACTGGGCTTCTCCATCAACCTGCTGACCCTGTTCGGCATGGTGCTCGCCATCGGGATAGTGGTGGATGACGCCATAGTGGTGCTGGAGAACGTCGAGCGGATCATGCGCGAGAAGAAGTGCTCCCCCAAGGAGGCGGCCATTCTCGCCATGCAGGAGGTCTCAGGCCCTGTGGTGGCCATAGTGCTGGTGCTCTGCGCCGTCTTCCTGCCGGTCGCTTTCATGGGCGGCATGACCGGGGTGATGTACAAGCAGTTCGCCATCACCATCGCCGTCTCGGTCGCCATCTCGGGTCTGATAGCCCTGACCCTGTCGCCAGCCCTGTGCGCCATCTTGCTCAAAGAGGGCCATCATGAACCCGCCCGCTTCTTCGTCTGGTTCAACCGGATGTTCGACAGCCTCACCGCCCGCTACGTACGCGGGGTGGCCTTCCTCAACCGCCGGGTCGGGGTGGCGTTCACCATCATCGCGGTGATCCTGGTCTCCATCTACGGCCTGCTGATGAAGGTGCCGGGGGAGCTGGTGCCCAACGAAGATCAGGGTTACCTGCTCTCCGCCGTCATGCTGCCGGATGCCGCCTCCCTGACTCGCACCCAGGCGGTGGCCAATCAGTACGACCAGATCGCCATGGCCAACCCTCATGTGCAGGACGTGGTGACCTTCTCCGGCTTTGACATTTTGTCGAGCTCCATCGTCAGCAACCGGGGGGTGAGCTTCCTCCCCCTGAAGTCCTGGGGCGAGCGCGAGGGTGAGGGGCAGGACTCCTTCTCCCTGGCCAAGACACTGCAGGGGCTCAGCGCCATGGGGCAGTCCGATGGTTTCGTCGCCTCCTTCAACCCGCCCCCGATCCAGGGCATGTCCACCACTGGCGGACTGGAGGCCTATCTGCAGAACCGCGGCAGCGGCGATGCGAAATCCTTCGCCGCCGAGGTCGACAGCCTGCTGGAGGCGGCCAAGCAACGCCCCGAACTGGCCAGCGTCACCAGCACCTATCGCGCCAATGTGCCCCAGGTCTTCCTGGATCTCGACCGCGAGAAGGCCAAGGCGCTGGGGCTGCCCATCAACGCCGTGTTCGACACCATGCAGGCCACCTTCGGCCAGGTCTATGTCAACGACTTCAACCAGTTCGGCCGCACCTACCGGGTGCAGTTGCAGTCCGAGGCGGACTACCGCGCCAGGAAGAGCGACATTCGCAACGTCTATGTGCGCTCCAACAAGGGGGATATGATCCCCCTCAGCAGCCTGGTGACGGTGCGTGACACCACGGGTCCCGAGCTGGTGGAGCGTTTCAATATTTTCCAGGCGGCCAAGATCATGGCCCAACCCGCACCGGGCTACAGCTCGGGTCAGGCCATAACCGCACTGGAGGAGGTTGCCAACGACACTCTGGGCAATGAGGCCACCCTGGCCTGGACCGGCTCCGCCTATCAGGAGAAAGAGGCCGCTGGCAGCGCCGGCACCGCGTTCGGTTTCGGCATCCTGATGGTGTTCCTCATCCTGGCGGCCCAGTATGAGCGCTGGACACTGCCGTTTGCGGTGATCACCGCCGTGCCCTTCGCCCTGTTCGGCGCCCTGCTCGCCACCTGGACTGTGGGGCTGACCAACAACGTCTACTTCCAGATAGGGCTGGTGACGCTCGTCGGCCTTGCCGCCAAGAACGCCATCCTCATAGTGGAGTTCGCCGTGATGAAGCACGAGGAGGGAATGAACCTCCTCGAGTCGGCATTGGAGGCGGCGCGGCTGCGTTTTCGTCCCATCGCCATGACGTCGCTCGCCTTCATCCTCGGCTGTGTGCCGCTGGTGACCTCGAGCGGCGCCGGTGCCGCCAGCCGCCATGCCCTCGGCTGGCCTGTGATAGGCGGCATGCTGGCGGCGACCTTTATCGCCATCTTCTTCATCCCGCTCTTCTTCCGCCTCATCATGAAGCGATCGGAGTCGCAAGCCCAGCCCCCCAAACCCTGAGCCTGAGCCCCCGCCACGCGGGGGCTTCTTCGTCTGCCAATCCGGCATTTCTTAATCCATATCAACTCTTTGGCAGATGGTACAGGCCGAACCTTGACCTTCTCCTGTAGGTAAGGTTTACATTCATCCCATACGTCACAGGAAAGATGCACCATGTTGTCATCGAGATTGCCCACAGAACTCATCGCCCGGCTGTTGCTGGCGTTGTTGCTCGTCTGCAATCTCACCCTCTGCATCAGCTGGCATGGCGCGGCGGCAAGGGAGGAGGCGACGTCCTCCTCCCTCGCCATGACCGGGGCCGCCACCATGCCTGCGGCCATGCAGGGGCTCTCCTGTCACGACGGCGGTGATGGCTACGCTGCCGCCGACCCCAATCAGGACGAGTGCCAGATGCACGGCGGCCTCACCTCGCCCATGGGGGCCGGGCTGCCGCTGCTGGCCGCCCTGCTGACCCTGCTCGCCCTGCCCCTGTTGCTGCTGCCCCTCGGGACGGCGAGCAGCGTGCTGGACAACTGGTTGCGGGATCCCTTCCTGCGATCCCGCGGTACCCACCCACCCTCCTGGCCGCGCCGACACCTGATGTTGTCGGTGCTGCGCCACTAGAAAGCGCTTCTCTCGCGGCGGCGGCAAGCCTCGGCTTGCCCGTTTTCTGCCGCCTTGCCTGACCCTGTGCCCTGGCCAAACCGGCCCGCTCGCAGGGAGCCGTGCGCGCTGACACAGCTGCGCCCCGTTCGCCGCCCGTGATGCCTTGCCCATCACCCACTCGGCGGCCTGACAGAAGAGAAGAGATACCATGTCATCCACCCCAGTTACCCGGTCTGCCAGCGCGCGGCCGTGCCAGCCGCCCCTTCGCCTCCCGCGCGCCGGAGGCTTGTCATGAACAAGACACTGTTGATGTCCGCCCTGCTGCTGGCCCTCGGCGCCGGTGGCGGCTACTGGGTCGCCAGACACCTGCCTGGCGATGGCGCCAGCGCCGAGAAGACGCCCCTCTACTGGGTCAACCCCATGGATCCCCGCGACAAGCGCGATGGCCCCGCCAAGGACAACATGGGGATGGACTTCATTCCCGTCTATGAGGAGCAAAAAAGCGGCTCCCCCGGCACCGTCACCATCAGCCCCGAGATCCAGCAAAACCTGGGGGTGCGGCTCGCCAAGGTGGAGAAGCTGCCCATCCACCAGCAGATCGAGACGGTGGGCTACGTCGGCTATGACGAGGACAGGCTGGAGGCGGTCAACGCCCGCATGGCAGGCTGGATCCGCACCCTCGCCATCAAGAGCGAGGGGCAGCAGGTCAGCAAGGGGAGCCTGATTTACGAGCTCTACGCCCCGGATCTCGTCAACGCCCAGCACGAGTATCTGCTCGCCCTCAACACCGCCAACCCCCTGCTGCTGCGCGCCGCCGAGGGCAAGCTCAAGTCCCTGCAGGTGCCGGCGGATCAGATAGCGGCCCTCAAGCGCAGCCGCCAGGTGCAAGAGACGGTGCGCATCTATGCCCCGAGCAGCGGTTATGTCTCCGAGCTCAAAGTGCGCGAGGGCCAGTATGTGGAGCCCGCCGCTGCGCTCTTTAACATCAGCACCCTCAAACAGGTGTGGGTCAGTGCCGAGGTGTTCGAGCGCCAGGCCGCCCAGCTGAAGGTGGGGGATCCAGTCACCATGACCCTGGACTACGCCCCCGGCCGCCACTGGCAGGGCAGGGTCGATTACCTCTACCCGACCCTGGATGCCGCCACCCGCACTCTCAAGGTACGGCTGCGCTTCGCCAACCCGGACGAGTTCCTGAAACCCAATATGTTCGCCAAGGTGAGCATTCGCACCGGGCAGGGGGAACCCCGGCTGGTGGTGCCGAGCGAAGCGGTGATCCGCACCGGCAGCCAGGACAGGCTGGTGCTGGCGCTGGGGGATGGCAGCTTCAAGTCGGTCGCCGTCACCCTGGGCCCCCAGTTTGGCGACAAGGTGGCCATCCGGGAAGGGGTCGAAGCGGGGGACAGCATAGTCAGCTCGGCCCAGTTCCTGCTCGACTCCGAATCGGCCATCGATTCTGACTTCCAGCGCATGACGGCGGTGCGCCCCGCCCAGGTGTGGACCCAGGGCGAGGTTGAAAGCATCGATCTGGCCAACCGTACCCTGATGGTCTCCCACCAGCCCATCCCCGAGTGGCAGTGGCCCGCCATGGAAATGGAGTTCACCGTGGCGGACGGGGTGGACATCAGCAAGCTGGCCGAGGGGCAGACCCTGCACCTGCAGGTGTTGCAGGAAGGGGATGAGTACCGCATCACCACCATCCATCAGGAGAGTGCTCCGGCCAGCGCTGATGCGCCGGCAAAGGATGAGATGGAAGGCATGGACCATAGCCAGCATCAGATGGCGATGCCCGAGATGGAGAAGAAGTCATGACCCCCTCCATCATTCGCGGCTTTGCCAACAACCGCTCTTCACTCTCTGCGCCCCATGAGCAAGGAGTCCAATCATGATTCCTGCCATCATTCGCTGGTCCGTCGGCAACCGCTTTCTGGTGCTGCTGTTGACCCTCATGCTCACCGCCTGGGGGCTCTGGTCGGTGAAGCAGACCCCGGTGGACGCCCTGCCGGATCTCTCCGACGTCCAGGTGATCATCAAGACATCCTATCCGGGCCAGGCGCCTCAGGTGGTGGAGGATCAGGTCACCTACCCGCTCACCACCGCCATGCTGGCGGTGCCGGGGGCCACCACGGTGCGCGGCTACTCCTTCTTCGGCGACTCCTTCGTCTATGTGCTGTTTGACGACGACACCGACCTCTACTGGGCCCGTGCCCGGGTGCTGGAGTATTTGAGCCAGGTGGCCCCCAATCTGCCCGCCTCTGCCCGCCCCCAGCTCGGCCCCGATGCCACCGGGGTGGGCTGGGTCTACCAGTACGCCCTGGTGGACAGAACCGGCAAGCATGACCTCAGCGAGCTCACCTCCCTGCAGAACTGGTTGCTCAAGTTCGAGCTGCAGACGGTGGACGGCGTCTCCGAGGTCGCCACCGTGGGCGGCATGGTGCGCCAGTATCAGGTACGGGTCGACCCGGACAAGCTGCGCGCCTACGGCATCCCGCTCTCCCTCATCGAGACCGCCATCCAGCAGGGCAACCAGGAGACCGGCGCCTCCGTCATCGAGATGGCGGAAGCGGAGTACATGGTGCGCTCGAACGGCTACCTGAAGAGCGTGGAGGATCTGAAGCAGATCCCCCTCGGCACCAATGTGCGCGGTGCCCCGCTGCTGCTGGGTGACGTGGCGGATGTGGTCACCGGCCCCCAGAGTCGACGCGGCGTCGCCGAGCTCAACGGCGAAGGGGAAGTGGTCGGTGGCATCATCGTCATGCGTTTCGGCGAGAACGCCCAGCACACCATAGACGGGGTCAAGAAACGGCTCGCAGAGCTGAAAAGCAGCCTGCCGGAAGGGGTGGAGATCGTCACCGTGTACGATCGATCCGATCTTATCCAGCGCGCCATCGACAACCTCTCCGGCAAGCTGGTGGAGGAGTTCGCCGTGGTGGTGCTGGTCTGCCTCGCCTTCCTGTTCCACCTGCGCTCATCCCTGGTGGTGGTCATCACCCTGCCCATCGCCATTCTGGTGGCCTTTATCGTGATGCACCTGCAGGGGATCAACGCCAACATCATGTCGCTGGGGGGCATTGCCATCGCCATCGGCGCCATGGTGGATGGCGCCATCGTGATGATCGAGAACGTCCACAAGCATATGGAGCGGGAGGCGCTCACCGACAAGAACCGCTGGCGCATCATCACCGAGGCGAGCATAGAGGTGGGGCCCGCCATCTTCTTCTCCCTGCTCATCATCACCATCAGCTTCTTGCCGGTGTTCGCGCTGGAGGCGCAGGAGGGGCGGATGTTCCACCCCCTCGCCTACACCAAGACCTACGCCATGGCCGCCGCGGCCGCACTCGCCATCACGCTGGTGCCGGTGATCATGGGTTACTTTATCCGCGGCAAGGTGCTGGCGGAGCAGGCCAACCCGCTGAACCGCTGGCTGAGCCAGGGCTATGTGCCGCTGCTCAAGGCCGTCTTGGCCCGTCCGAAAACCACGCTGATGCTGGCGGCGGTGGTGACGGTGGCGGGCTTCTGGCCACTCAAGTACCTGGGCTCCGAGTTCATACCGCCGCTCGATGAGGGGGACATCATGTACATGCCCACCACCGCGGCCAATATCTCGGTGGGCAAGGCGCGGGAGATCCTGCAGCAGACCGACAAGCTCATTCGTACCGTGCCCGAGGTGCAGAACGTGTTCGGCAAGGCGGGGCGCGCCGAATCGGCCACCGACCCCGCCGATCTGGTGATGATGGAGACCAGCATCCAGCTCAAGCCCCGGGATCAGTGGCGCCCCGGCATGACCCCGGAGAAGCTCAAAGAAGAGCTCGACTCCCTCATCCGCTTCCCCGGCCTCACCAACGCCTGGGTGCCCCCCATCAAGACCCGCATCGACATGCTGGCCACCGGCATCAAGACCCCGGTCGGCATCAAGATTGCCGGGCCCGACCTCAAGGTGATCCAGCAGCTCGGCCAGCAGCTGGAGCAGATCGTCGGCAAGGTGGAGGGGGCCTCATCGGTCTATGCCGAGCGGGTGGCGGGCGGTCGCTACGTCAAGGTGGATATCGATCGGCTGAAAGCGGCCCGCTACGGCCTCAACATCGCCGACGTGCAGGCGGTGCTCGCCACCGCGGTGGGCGGCATGGAGGTGGGGCAGACCATCGAGGGGCGCGAACGCTACCCCATCAACCTGCGCTACCCCCAGAGCTATCGCGACTCGGTAGCCAGTCTGGAGCTGCTGCCGCTGGTGACCCCAAGCGGCGCACGCATCGCGCTGGCGGACGTGGCGCGGGTCTACATCAGCGACGAGGCGCCCATGCTGCGCAGCGAGAATGCGCGCCTCAACGGCTGGGTCTACGTCGACATTCGCGGCCGCGATATCGGCTCTTTTGTGGCAGAGGCCAAGGCCGAGGTAGACAAGCAGCTGGCGCTGCCGGCGGGCTATGCCCTCACCTGGTCTGGGCAATACGAATACATGGAGCGGGCCAAGGCGCGCCTCGCCTACGTGGTGCCATTGACCGTCGCCATTATCGTGTTGCTGCTCTATCTGGCGTTTCGCCGCTTCCAGGAGGTGCTGCTCATCCTCACTACCTTACCGCTGGCGGTGGTGGGCGGGATCTGGACCCTCTGGCTGCTGGACTTCAACCTCTCGGTGGCGGTGGGGGTGGGCTTTATCGCCCTGGCCGGGGTGGCGGTGGAGACAGGCGTGCTGATGCTGGTCTACCTCAACCACGCCTGGGATGACCTGGTGGCGAGCGGCAAGCCGGACAAGGCAGGCCTGCACCAGGCAGTGATCCACGGCGCCGCCCTGCGCCTGCGCCCCAAGATGATGACGGTGGTGACCATCATCGCCGGCCTGCTGCCCATCATGTGGAGCCACGGCACCGGCTCCGAGGTGATGCAGCGCATCGCCGCCCCCATGATCGGCGGCATGGTGAGCGCGCTGGTGCTGACCCTGCTGGTGTTGCCCGCCGCCTTCTATCTGTGGAAACGCCGTGCCCTGGACCAAAGCGTGAATGAACAGGCCGAATAACCCTGCTGCACAACCAAATCAACGACGTTAAGGAAAATCAGATGAACTACAAGACACTCACTTTGACCCTGCTGCTCGGCCTTGGCGCCATGCAGGCACAGGCCGAGATGACCATGAACCACGAGGGGCACGACATGTCCCAGATGAAGGGGATGACCATGGCGGAGGCGGGCGACGTGACCATGACCCGCGGCATCATCAGCCGCATCGACGCACCCAACGGCAAGGTGGGGATCAAGCACGAGGCCATCGCGAACCTCAAGATGCCCCCCATGACCATGGTGTTTCGGGTGGCCGATCCGGCCCTGCTGGAGGAGCTCAAGGTGGGGGATGCGGTGCGCTTCCACGCCGAGAACCCGGCGGGCAAGCTGACGGTGACGCAACTGCAGAAGCAGTGAACGCTGGCCACGGTAATAAAAAAACGGCGGGATAATCCCGCCGTTTTGCTATCCGGGCCCTGGCAATCGAGGCCGTTCAGCCGCGAATATGGTCGATAAAGGCGTCGATCTGCTCGCGGGTGCAGGCGGGGTTCATAAAGACCGCCTTCTCCCCGGCGATATAGGAGTACTTGCCGCGCGCGTCGTACTCCGAGTGGGCCACCGCCTCTACCCAGTTGGTGTAGAGCCCCACCTTGCCGCGCTGCTTGAACAGGTTGCGGTGGTATTCGGTGTTGCGGGCCAGCCGCGCCTTGTAGGCCGCGTCCGGGCTGCGGGCCAGCTCGAAGGCGAACTCGGCTTCCGGGTCGCTCACCCACTCGGGGTTGTAGATCTTGAAGCCCACGCTCGGCCCCTGATTCTCCTGGGCCACCAGTTTGACGTTGCCGAGCTGGCTCAGGCGGAAGCGGAAGTAGTTGGCATTTTGCAGGCAGTGGGCCAGCACGGTGCGATACCCCTCCACCCCCAGGTAGTTGAGGGCGGCATAGGCGCCGAACAGGCCGCTCGCCCCCCGGGAGCACTCTATGGTGGACTGCAGGTGGGTCTGGCCTTGGATGTCCCGCTCGAAGTAGGAGAAGTTCTCCGGGTCGTTCTCCATCGCCTTGAGATCCTCCTGCTCCCTGATCATCACCAGGCTGGAGGTATAGGGCACATAGCCCCACTTCTGGAAGTCCACGGTGAAGGAGTCGGCGTATTTCAGCTCCGCAAAGCGCGCCACGTTGCGCTCTATGCCCGCCAGGGTCGCGCCGTTGATGGCGAGCGGGTTGGCGGCAAAGTCGTAATCCAGGAAGAAGATCATCGACCAGCCGATGGCGGCGTCCACGTGGATGTGCGGCTTGACCGCCACCTCGAAGCGCTCGCACAGCCGGTCACGCAGCTCGACCACGGGTTTGACCCTGTCCACCCCGAAGGTGTCCGTGGTGCCCATGGTGAGCATGATGGTGGGCACCACGTGTTTGAGGGCGAAGCAGGCGGTCAGGGTGCGCTCGAGATCGGCGAGATCGATGTCGTTGTTCTCGCCCACCTGGATGCGGATGGTCTTGTTCTCTATGTCCACCCCGAGCAGGGAGAGGTTGGTGATGTTGGAGTAGTGGCCGCCCTGGGAGTTGATGATGCGGTAGTCCTGATAGTGGCCGAGCCCCTTGTGCTTGGCCTCCGGCAAACTCTTGCGAATGCCGAGCAGGTAGCCATAGAGGTTACAGAAGGTCCCCCCCTGGGTGAAGATGCCGGTGGCACGTGCCGGATCGTAACCCGCCAGCAGGGCAATCTGGCGCACCACCTTCTTTTCGAGCTCCTCCGCCACCCCGGCATACTCGGAGTAGACCAGGTTGGGGTTGGCGAGGATCCCCATCTGGGCGCCGTAGATGGCGGGATCCGCCGACATGGTGATGACGTTCTCGACGCTGGAGGGGTTCTCCCAGTCTTTCGACAGGGCGCCGGCAAACAGCAGCTCCGTCATGGGCTCCCCCGGGGTGCGCATCTGCGCGGGCACCGGCATGGTCTCGCAGAGATCCGCGAGGCGGGCGCGGCCATCTGGCCAGGCGTTCAGGCGCGCATCCGGCGCCAGGCCACGGGCGCGAAACTCGTTGAGGGTGGCGAAACCGGGCTCGCGAAACACCGGCCAGAGATCGGGATTGCGGGAGAAGAAGTTGGCTTTGACGGTGGCGAAACGGGCGGAGAATTCGGGGTGGACGGCGTTGACGCCGTCATCTTTCAGATAGACAAGATCGCTCATGATAAGACCATTAGTACTGCAAATGTGCCCCGGTTATACCCCCGGGGCGGCGCAGGAGACAGCGACAATAACTAATGGCCTGCCCTACTTTTTATCATGACCACGGCAGTCGGGGGCTGGCGAGCCCCCTGCGCCGGAGCCCGTGCTCCGTTTCGTGATCCGGGTCATGCCTCTCAGCGCAGGGCCGTCACCAGCCAGGCCTCCAGCTCCGCCAGCTCATGGGCCCTGGCCGGGAACTCGTCCATCAGCGAGTGCAGCAGCGCCGCCATCGCCTCGGGTCGGTAGGGCGCCCCCACCAGCCGCTCGACCAGGGCATCCAGGGGGGCTGGATCCAGGCTGTCGCTGAAGATCTGCGCCCGTCCTATCACCCCCTTCTCCACGTCGAAATGCAGCTCCACCCCGCCCCAGCCGAAACGTTCGTCCAGCTGATGGCTGAACGCCGGGGCATGGCCGAAGTTCCACTCCCAGCTGCGCTGGCGGGCGAAGGTCTCGGCGAAGCCGGGCAGGTCCGGCATCCGCTCGGGGGAGATATGCTCGGGCGCCACCCGCTCACCGTAGTAGTGGAAGAAGGCCTCGATGAGGGCGTCATTCACCTGCTGATGATCTATCCCCGGCAGCAGCTCGCACAGGTTCGCGACCCGGCTGCGCACCGAGGTGATCCCCTTGGCCGCCAGCTTCTTGGGGTCGGGGTTGAGGTAGTTGGCCAGACGGCCGAGGTCTGCGTCCAGCAACAGGGTGCCGTGGTGAAAGCCGCGATCCTGGGTCTCCCGGTAGGCCGAACCCGACACCTTGCGATCCCCGTCCGCCGTGGCCACCAGCAGATCGTTGCGCCCCGAGGCAGAGGCCGCTATCCCCAGCCGCTTGAGCGCGTCCAGCACTATGGCGGTGGAGACGCCCTTGTCATAGCCGGGCTTGCCCGCCATGAAGGTGAAGCAGCTGTTGCCAAGGTCGTGGAACACGGCCCCACCGCCGCTGCTGCGCCGCGCCAGGGTCACGCCGTCCTCTTCCATGCGGCGGGTGTTGCACTCCTTCCAGGGATTCTGGGCCCGGCCTATCACCACGGTATTGGCGTTGCGCCACAGGAACAGCACCCGCTGGGCGGGGTCCATCTGGCGGAAGATGCACTCCTCCACCGCCAGGTTGAACAGGGGATCGTGGGAGTCGGAGACGAGCAGGCGCAAGGGAGACATGGGAGGAGACATAGGGGGACCTCATTGGAAAAAGGGGAGACTACCATACCACCCTGCTCCCGGGGCGTCCTCCCCTGACCACGGCCCCAGCCACCCGTTCGGCCATCCACTATGGCTGCGATGGCCGGAGTTGACCTGAAAGCGCCGAAAAAATGCAATCTATCAGCAACGGGGCAGCCTGCAAGCATGAAGAGGTGCATGAAATGACTCTCTTTTTCATCCACCAGGGGCCGCTGCCAGGCCAGATTAAGTGCCAAAACGCACTGTTCCTCCACCCAGCGTGATGAATGACACAAAAATGAGTTTTAATAGTCCGCATTCCTTTGCTTTATGGGCTTTCCTCCCCTTGCGAAGGAGAAGAAATTGTCTGACTCTAGCCAGCAGAGCACCTCCCGAGAGAATAGCGGTATGACGGAGTCCGATGCATCCTGCCAGCCTGGCCGCTGGCTACTGTCGATATGGGTGGTGATATCCGCCCTGATCACCCCCTCCCTGCGCGCAGACGAGCACGTCACAGTGCAACTGCCCTGGCAGCACCAGTTCCAGTTTGCCGGTTACTATGCCGCCATCGCCAAGGGCTTCTATCGGGACGCCGGTCTGCAGGTCAGCCTGCGCGAGGCCGGTCCCCGCACCGACGTGATCAACGAGGTGACCACGGGCCGGGCCCAGTTCGGCATCGGTGGCAGCGATCTGCTGCTGGCCCGGGCCGCCGGTCGCCCCGTGGTGGTGCTCGCCGCCATGTTGCAGCACTCCCCCCTGGTGCTGCTGACCCTGGACAGACCCGATATCCGCACCCCGGCGGATCTGGCCGACAAGCGCCTGATGCTGGAGCCGGGATCCAACGAGCTGCTGACCTATCTTCATCACTATACGCAGACCAGGCAGTGGAACACCCTCCCCTACGAGCAGGGGCTGCAGGCGCTGCTGACCGGCAAGGCGGACGCCATCAGCGCCTACAGCTCCACCGAGCCCTTCGCCCTGACGCAGCGACACATCCCCTACCGGGTATTTAATCCCCGCGACATCGGCTTTGACTTCTACGGCGACAACCTCTTTACCTCTGAGCACGAGCTCGCCACCGGGCAGGAGCGGGTCCATGCCTTCCTGCAGGCGAGCCTCAAGGGGTGGCGCTATGCCATGGACAATCCCGAGGAGATGATAGATCTCATCATGACGCAGTATCCGAGCGGGGCCGGACGCGAGCAGCTGGCGTTCGAGGCCCGCGAAACCCGGGCGCTGATGCAGCCCGACCTCATAGAGCCGGGCTACATGCAGCAGGAGCGCTGGCTGCAGATCGCCAGAACCTATCTGGATGCCGGCATGATCAAGGCGGTGCCCAACCTGGCCCCCTTCATCTACAACAGTGCCCAGGCCAGCCTGCGCCAGCAGCGGCAACTGCTCGACAGGAGTGTGGCGGTGGCCATGCTGATCACCTTCTCCCTGCTGGCCCTGCTCGGCATCTTCCTGTATCTCCATCTGCGGCTGCGCCAGGAGGCGCGGGATCGCCAGCGGCTCACCCGGGAGCTGGTCCAGCGCGAGCAGCACTATCGCTTCGTGGCGGAGAACAGCGCCGACGTCATCTGGACCATGGATACCGCCTCCTTGCGTTTTCGCTACGTCAGCCCGGCCATAGGCCCCCTCAGCGGTTACGAGCCCGACGAGCTCTTCACCATGTCCCTCAAGCAACTGCTGCCCGACGAATCCAGGCGACAGCTGCGCGAGGAGATGAGCGCCGCCCTGGCCGCCTGGCAACGGGGTGAGCAGGCCCAGACCCGCTGCGTCATCCACTCCCAGCTGCGTCACAAGGATGGGCATCTGGTGGCCATAGAGACGGTCACCACCCTGCACGGCAACACCCGGGCGCGACCGGACGCCATCCTGGGGGTGACCCGGGATATCACCGAGCGGGCGGCCCGGGAGGAGATGATGCGCCGCCTCGCCTTCCACGACCCCCTCACCGGCCTGGCCAATCGCCGCCTGCTGCAACAGCGGCTGAAAGAGAGGCTGCAGCAGGCGCCCGAGCGTCCCCTGGCCCTCATCTTCATCGATCTCGACCACTTCAAGCCCATCAACGACACCTTCGGCCACGAGACCGGGGATCTGCTGCTCAAGCTGGTGGCCGAGCGCATGGGCCATTGCGTGCGCGAGGAGGATCTGGTGGCGCGGCTGGGGGGCGACGAGTTCGTGATCCTGCTGCCCGATACCGGCGACGCCGCCCTGGGGGTGGCCGACAAGCTGCACCAGAGCCTGCACCATGCGTTCTTGCTCGAGCAGCAGGCGCTGCGCATCTCCAGCAGCATAGGGGTGGCCCTCTATCCGCAGCACGGCGCCGACCCCAAGACACTGATGCACCACGCCGACCAGGCCATGTATCAGGCGAAGAACCAGGGTCGTGGCCGGGTCTGCCTGTTCACGACCGCCTGGGATCCGGCGCAGGGGGCCCTGCTGTGGCATCCCGGCCATGAGTGCGGCCATCCCCGCATCGATGCCGAGCATCACCGGCTCTTCATGCTGGCCAACCGCCTGCTGGAGCACATCAAGGATCCGGGCGAAAATCCCGAGCCGTTTCTGGAGAGTCTGGCGAGCCTGTTCGAGATGGCCCGCCAGCACTTCGCCTTCGAAGAGCAGTTGCTGGCAGAGTACGACTATGGGGAGCTGGCCAGCCATCGACAGGATCACCAGAGGCTGCTGGAGAAGGCCTCCCAGCTGATGGCCGCCGCCAGGGCGGGGACGCTTGGCAACGACGAGCTGCTCAACTTCATCCTTCAGGAGCTGGTGGTCGGCCACATGAGCCAGGCGGACAGGCGCTACTTCCCCCTGTTCACACCAGAGCGCCCCGCGCAGATGACCGGGATCGTCGCCTAGTCCCCCCGCAGGGCGACCACGGGGTCCAGGCGCACCGCCCGCAGCGCGGGGGCGACCCCGGCCAGCAGACCGACCAGGGCGCTGCACCCCAGGGCCAGCAGCAGATAGAGGGGATGGAGGCTGAGCGGCAAGCCGGCCGCCAGCAGGGCGAGCAGCAGCTTGAGCCCCCCGAGCAGGGCCAGCCCCATGGCGCCCCCCAGCAGCGCCAGCACCACGGCTTCGAGCAGAAACAGCAGCAGGATGCGCCGCCGCGGACAGCCCAGCGCCATCAGCAGGCCCACCTCTGGGATCCGCTCCTGCTGGGCGATGCTCATGATGCTGAAGATGCCGACCGCCCCGATCAGCAGCGAGATGATCCCGAGCCCCCCGACCGCCAGCTTGATGATGGTGAGTATCTTGTCGAGGCTCGCCAGCATGTCCTGCTGGGAGGTGAGGGTAAAATCCTCGGCGCCGTGGCGGGCCGTCAGCACCCGCCGGATCTGGGCCGTGATCTCGGCCTCCCCCTGCCCGGCGCCATAGATGACGTCTATCTCCTGCAGCCCCTCCTTGTTGAACAGCGCCTGGGCATGGGCGGCAGGCAGGTAGATCATGTCGTCCAGATCGAAGCCGAGAAACTGCCCCTTGGGGGCCAGCACCCCGGCCACCCGAAAGCGGCGATCCCCGGCCCGCAGCAGGCTCCCCGGCCCGTCTCCATCAGGGAACAGCTCAGCGGCCACCTTGGCGCCCAGCACCGCATAGGCACGGGGCATGGCGCTGTCGTCCGCGGGCAGAAAGCGCCCCTGCACCAGGGTGAGGCGCCAGCCGGAGAGCGCCGCCGAGCCGGTGCCCAGAATGGCGGTGCTGCGGGTCAGCCCGCGGCTGCGCACCTCCCCCTGCCCCTGCACCACCGGCAGGGCGGCTTCTACTCCTGGCAATCTGGCGAGGGCATCGGCATCCTCCAGCAGCAGGGGGCGGCTGCTGGAGAGGATGCCGGGCGGGCCGCCGGCGGTCTCGGTCTTGCCCGGGGTCACGGCGATCAGCCGGGTCCCGAACTGGGAGAAGCTGTCGAGCAGATAGAGTCTGAGCCCCTCGCCTATGCCGGTGAGCAGGGTCACGGAGGCGATCCCGATGGCGATGCCGAGCGCCGACAGCAGGCTGCGGCTGCGCCCTGCCAATAAGGCGCGCCACAACCAGAACAGCAGATCGGCGAGGCGCATCAGCCGCCGCTCCATTGCCCGCTGCGCAGGCTGCTGACCGGATCCTGCCGCGCCGCCCGGGAGGCGGGCAGCCAGCTGAAGAAGAGCCCGGTCAGCAGGGCTGCCGGTATGGTGCAGAGGGTCGCGAGCAGAGGGACCGCCGCCGGGAAGCTGGGCCAGATCAGCGCGGCGAGGGCCACCAGGGCATAGCCCAGGGCCGTGCCAAACAGGGCGCCACCGCCGCTCAGCAGCAGCGCCTCCCACAAGAACAGCTGGCGGATCTGGCGGCTGTCGGCCCCCAGCGCCTTGAGCAGGCCTATCTCGCCGGTGCGCTGGCGGGTGCTGATCAACGCCAGATTCATCATCATGATGCCGGAAACCAGCAGGCTGATGGCCCCGATACCGGCGACCGCCAGGGTGAGGGTGGCCAGAATGGTAGAAAAAGTGGCCAGCATGGCGTCGCGCCGCACCAGAGTCACATCGAGCACCCCGTGGCGCCCCTGCATCAGCTGCTCCAGGCGCGTGATCAGCGGGGGCACAGCTTGCCCGGCCAACGGCTGGATCAGCAGGCGAAACAGCCCCTCGGTGTTGAACAGCCCCATGGCGCTGCCCACCGGGATCAGCGCCGCCTCGGCCATGTCCATCCCCAGATTGCTGCTCTGGCTGGTGAAGACTCCCACCACCCGAAAGCGACGATTGTCAAAACGCAGCCACTGACCGACCGGATCCGCCTGACCGAACAGCTCACGGGCCGCCACGTCTCCGAGCAGGGCGACCGGTCTGTCCTCTGTGGCCTCCCCCGGCAGCCAGCGGCCGGCGAGCAGGGTCAGCCCGTGGGTATGCCGCAAGTCGTTGCTGCTGCCAAGCAGCATGGTCTGACGCACCCGGGCCCCCTGCTTGGCCTCGGCAAAGCCCATCACCAGCGGCACCAGCCTGAGCTGGGGATGATGCTGGCCCAGGTAGTGCATGTCATCCAGGGTGATCTCCCGCAGGCTGTTGCCGGTCACCGGCGGCAGCCCGCCCGTGGTCTCCTTGCGGCCCGGGAACATCACCAGCAGATCCTTGCCAAGGGAGCTGAACTGCTCGGCCACATAGCGCCTCGCCCCCTCTCCCAGCGCGGTGAGCAGCAGCACCGAGGTGACGCTCAGGCTCACCGCCAGGATCAGCACCAGCGCTCGCGTGCGCTGGCGCAGCAGGGCCACGGCGGCGAAGCGGAGGGCATCGGGGCGCCGCATTCAGCCCCCGCCGCTGTCGCTGCTGATGCGGCCGTCATCCATCGAGAGCCGCCTGCCCGCCCGCTCGCCGAGGCGGGGGTCGTGGGTCACCACCACCAGGGTCATGCCCTGCTCCCGGTTGAGCCCCTCCAGCAGGGTGATCACCTCCTCCCCGGAGCGGGAGTCCAGGTTGCCGGTGGGCTCGTCCGCCAGGATGAGGCGCGGCGCCATGGCCATGGCCCGGGCGATGGCGACCCGCTGGCGCTGACCGCCGGAGAGCTCGGCGGGCCTGTGGTCGGCCCTATTGTCCAGCCTCAGCTCCTCCAGCAGGCGCTGGCTGCGACTGTGGCGCTCGGCGGGGGCGACGCCGCACAGCATCAGCGGCAGCTCGACGTTTTCCCGGGCGGTGAGGCGGGAGATGAGGTGAAACGACTGGAACACGAAGCCGATGCGCTGGCCCCGCAGCCGGGCCAGCGCGGGCTCTGACAGGGTGGCCGTGTCCTCCCCTCCCAGCCAGTAGCGCCCCTCGTCTGGCCGGTCCAGCAGCCCCAGCACGTTGAGCAGGGTCGACTTGCCGGAGCCCGAGGGGCCCATCACCGCCAGATACTCCCCCTCGGCGACCCGCAGGGAGACTTGCGCGAGGGCCGCCACCTCAGTGCCCCCCAGGGTGAAGCGACGGCTGACGGCCTCGAGGCGAATGAGATCACTCATCCGTCTGCTCCTTGGCGGCGCTGAAGGGCCCCTCCCCGACTATCTGGCCGGGCTGGGCCGCCAGCCTGTCACCGGCGGCCAGCCCCTCCGCCACCTCAATCCAGTTCCAGTTCTCCACCCCCCAGCGGGGCAGCACCCGCACCAGCCGATCCCCCTCCAGCCGCAGCACGCTGCCATCGTCGGCCCGGCTGCTGGCCGCCACCCGCAGCACATCGGTGGCGCGGGTCACCTCCACCTCGAGATCGGCGCTGTAGCCGATGAGCAGGGGCACGTCGCTCGACGGGGCGGTGAGCGCCGCCTCCACCTCCACGGTGCGGGCCTGCTTCTCCAGCTCCTTCACATAGGGGGCGATACGGGTGACAGTGGCGGCAAGGTCGCGCCCGGGCATGGCATCGAGCAATACCCGGGCCCTCTGGCCCACCCTGAGGCGGGCGGCATCCACTTCATCTATGGGGGCCGAGACATAGAGGCAGCGATCGTCGATGAGATCGATGACGGGGGGCATGGCCACCCCTGGGGGGGAAGGAGTCATGTATTCGCCAAGCTTGCTGTTGACCTCGGCCACCACCCCGGCAAAGGGCGCCAACAGTCGGCGCTCGGCCAGGCGGGCCTCCACCTGGGCGACCAGCGCCTCGTCCACCCGCTCCTGCTGGCGGGAGGCCCGGCAGATATAGCGGCGGGTATCGGCCAGGTTCTGGGCCTGCTCGGCCAGGGTGCGGGAGGTGAGGTTCTTGGCGAGCAGGGTGGCCAGCCGGTTGGCCTCCCGCTCGTAGTAGGCGGCCTCGCTGCAGCGCTCCTCGCGCTGGGTCTTGCCGAGGGCCTGCTGGGCGCGGGCGCGGCTGAGATCGGCGCGGATATCGTCGCTCCAGAGGGTCAGCAGCAGATCCCCCTGCGCCACCCTGTCCCCGGCCTTGACGGCGATCTGCGCAACCACGCCGCCACCGGGCAGACTGAGCCCGGCCCGCTGGCACGACTTGATGGTGCCGGCCCGGGTGTTGACCAGGGTCACCAGCACATCTCCCCGCCCGACCGCCACCAGCTTGACCGGCGTCCCCTGGGGTCGCCACCACCATGCCAGGGCCGCCACCGCCACCCCGGCACCCGCCGCCCACCACAGCCAGCCTCTCTTCATCGCGCATCCTTTCGCTATTGGCTCCCGTCACGTCTGGCAGGAGAGCAGGGCATAATAGAGCAAGGGTATCACCACCAGGGTGAGCAGAGTGGAGACCAGGATCCCGAAAATCAGGCTGATGGCCAGACCGTTGAAGATGGGATCATCGAGGATAAACAGGGCCCCGATCATCGCCGCCAGCGCCGTCAGCATGATGGGTTTGGCCCGCACCTGCGCCGCCTTGATCACCGCCTGCTCGAATACCACTCCGGCGCTGCGCTGCTGTTCGATAAAGTCCACCAGCAGGATGCTGTTGCGCACTATGATCCCGGCCAGGGCGATCATCCCGATCATCGAGGTGGCGGTGAACTGGGCCCCCAGCATGGCGTGGCCCGGCATCACCCCGATGAGGGTGAGCGGAATGGGGGCCATGATGATGAGCGGCACCAGATAGGAGCGGAACTGGGCCACCACCAGCAGATAGATGAGGATCATCCCCACCCCGTAGGCAATGCCCATGTCGCGGAAGGTCTCGTAGGTGATCTTCCACTCCCCGTCCCACAACAGCGCCACCTCCCCCAGCTTGTCGGGCTGCTGCACGTAATACTGGGGCAGATCGATATCGGCGCCAGCGCTAAACATGCCATAGAGCGGGCTGTCGGTATGGCCGCCCATGTCGGCCACCACCATCACCATGGGCTGCATGTTCTTGTGCATGATATAGCTGGGGGCCACCTCATCACGGCGACACACCAGCTCGGAGACCCGCACCAACTGGCCGCTCTGGCTGCGCACCTTGAGGGCCAGTACGCCCGCCAGATCCCGTTTGTCACCGGGGGCCAGTTCGATGCGGATCGGCACCGGATACTTGGCGCCATGCCCCTGCAGCCAGCTGGCATCCTGATAACCCACCCCGCCATTGAGGGTGTTCACAAGGTCGCCGAGATCGACCCCGAGCAGGGCCGCCTTGCTGCGATCCACCACCAGCCGCCACTTGGGCTGCGGGTCGGTCAGATAGATATCCACGTCCACCAGATCCGCCGTAGCCACAAAACGGGCCTGTACGGCGCGCGCTGCCGCCTCACGGGCTGTCGGTGTCGGGCCATACACTTCTGCAACGATGGGGGACCAGACCGGCGGGCCGGGGGGTACCTCCACCACCTTGAGATTGCCCCCCACCGCGCTGGCGATGGCCTGCAGCGGTGCCCGGACCGACTGGGCAATCTGGTGGCTGCTGCGATGGCGCTCATGCTTGTCCACCAGATTGACCTGAATATCCCCCACGTTGGCGCCGCTGCGAATAAAGTAGTGGCGCACCAGCCCGTTGAAATTGATGGGGGCCGCGGTACCGGCGTAGATCTGGTAATCCTTCACCTCCTCCACCTTGGCAAGCTCCCGCCCGACTGCCAGCAGGGTGCGCTCGGTCTGCTCCAGGGTCGCCCCCTCCGGCATATCGAGCACCAGCTGGAATTCCGACTTGTTGTCAAAGGGGAGCATCTTGAGCACCACCCACTGCACCACCGGCATGGCGGTAGCCGCCCCGACCAGCAGCAACACCAGCAGCCAGAGCTTGCGTCTGGCACGCTCGGCGCCATCACCGATCAGGAAAGGGGTCATCAGCCGGTGAAAAAGGCCAGCCTTGGCCTCGCCGTGGGCAGCGTGCACGTCCCCCTTGAGCAAATGGTTCGCCAGCCAGGGGGAGAAGATAAAGGCCACCAGCAGGGAGATCAGCATTCCCATGCTGGCATTGATGGGGATGGGGCTCATGTAGGGGCCCATCAGGCCACTGACAAAGGCCATCGGCAGCAGGGCCGCGATCACGGTCAGGGTCGCCAGTATGGTCGGCCCACCCACCTCGTCCACTGCCCCCGGAATCAGATCCTTGAGGGATCCCTTGCCCAGGCCGCGATGGCGGTGGATGTTCTCCACCACGACTATGGCGTCATCCACCAGAATGCCGATGGAGAAGATCAGCGCAAACAGCGACACCCGGTTGAGGGTAAAGCCCCAGGCCCAGCTGGCAAACATGGTCAGTGCCAGGGTGATGACGATGGCAACGCCCACCACCAGCGCCTCGCGCCAGCCCATGCTTACCAGCACCAGCAGCACCACCGCCGTGGTGGCAAAAATCAGCTTGCCGATGAGGGTGTTGGATTTGGTCTCGGCGGTAACGCCGTAGTCCCGTGTCACCGTCACCTCGACCCCAGCCGGAATAAGCCGATTTTTGAGACTTTCGACCCGCGCCTCCACCCGCTTGGCCACCTCCACCGCGTTCTGGCCCGGCTGCTTGCCGATGGCCAGTGTCACCGCCGGATAACTGGTTTGCCCCTGCCCCATCCAGCTGCGTTTGGTCGGGGTCTCCTGACCCAGAGAGACCTTGGCAACCTCCCCCAGATAGACAGGCCGGCCGTCGTGCAGCCCCACCACCAGTTCTCTAGCCTCCTGCTCGCTTTGCAGGAACTGCCCCACCTGCACCTTGATCTCACTGTTGTCCTGCCAGGTGGCCTGTGTCGTGCCCACCTGATTGGCGGCCGCCAGTCGCTGACTCAGCTCGCCCCAGCTGATGCCATGGGCGCTCAAGGCCGCCGGATCCGGCATCACCCGCAGCACGGCACGCTGGCCCCCCAGGCTGTAGATATCGCGGGTGCCAGGCAGTCGCTTGAGCTCGGTCTCCAGCTCATGGGCGACCCGGGTCAGCTCGGGGGCGCCCAGTTGCTTGCTCCAGAGCGTGAGGCTGACGATGGGGACATCATCGATCCCCCGGGGTTTCACCAGTGGCTGACCGACCCCGATCCCCTGTGGCAGCCAGTCGCGGTGGGAGTCGAGCTGGTTGTTGAGATCGACGATGGCCTGTTCGCGGCTCACCCCCACCTTGAACACCACCACCAGCAGGGCCCCATCGGGTTGGGAGAAGGAGTAGAGGGTATCGATCCCTTTTATCTGGGAGACCACCTGCTCGGCAGGGGTGGTAACGAGAGAGGCCACTTCAGCAGGGGTGGCCCCCGGGAAGGGAATGTAGACATCGGCGAAGGTGACATCGATCTGCGGCTCCTCCTCCTTGGGGGTCACCAGCACCGCAAACAGGCCGAGCAACAGCCCCACCAGCGCCAACAGCGGAGTGATGGCCGAGCCCTGAAACAGCGCAGCCAGCCGACCGGCGGGCCCCAGCCTCTCCCTGTTGCCGTTCAGCTCGCTACTCATGGGCCACCTCCTGCTGCTGCGCCCAGGCATCGGGGGCCAGCTTGTCACCGGTTTGCAGCCCGGCCAGGATCTCGCACTGTCCCTCGACGCAATGGCCGACCCGCACCGGCGTCAGGGCCCAGCCAGCGGGCTGCTGCAGATAGACGCCATTGAACTCCCCTTGCCGCAGCAGGGCGCGATCCGGCACCTGCAACACCTGACGCTCACCCTGCTTGAGCTGCACCTTGAGCCACATGCCGGGCAATACCCCGGCGGTGTGCGGCGGCAAGTCGAGGCGCAACCTGAAGGCGTGGCTCTGGCTGTCGGCATAGTTGAAGCGGGTCAATTTGGCGGGGGTAACGGTCTTGCCATCGGGCAGCAGCACCTGCACATCCGCAGGTTGACCGGCGAGGGCGAGCGCGGATTGGGGCAATTCCACCTCCACTCGCAATTCATCAAGGGAGAAGCCGGAGAGCAGCGGCGTACCTGGGGCGACCGTCTCCCCCAACTCCACCAACCGTTTGGTCACCACACCGGCGTAGGGGGCCAGTATGCGGGTATAACCGTAGGCCTCGCGGGCCTGAGTGAGGGCCGCATCGGCCGCATTCACCTCGGCGCGGGCGGCGCGATCGGAGGCCTCGGCATTATCAAGCTGGGCGCGGGTGATCACCCCCTTGGCAATCAGCGCCTGAAAGCGGGCGAGCTGGCGCTCTGCCTCCACCTGCTGGGCCTGCGCCCGGGCTAGCCGCGCCTCGGCACCCGTGACGGCGGCAAACTGCTCTTTGCCGCTGATCTCCAGCAACGGTTGCCCCGCCACCACCTCGTCGTTCACATCCACCAGCATGCGGGAGACCCGGCCGCTGGTCTGGGCCGCCACCGTCCCCTGATGGATGGCGCTGACGGTACCATCCAGCGTCAGCCAGTCGGTCACCGGCTGTGGCGCCACTGTCAACAAGGGCTCTGTCAGCGGGGCAATCGGCTCCGCGTCTGCAGCCAGGGCCCGGGGGGATGTCATGGCCTGCGATGTCATCACCAGCAAGGTGATCCCCAGCAACCGGATCTTTTCCATCATCACTCTCCTTCCCTGGCGTCATCAGTCACTTCACGGGATCAGGCGGTATGGGGCTGGCGAGCCTTGTTCCGTGCGTGAACCAGCACCCGGTCGACCAGCAAGATCCCGGCCACCATGGCCGCTATAAACAACATTATCATGGGCTGCCCGCTGGAAATCAGACTCAAGGCTGGCCCAGGGCAGATGCCCGCCAGCCCCCAGCCGATGCCAAACAGCGCGGCCCCGCCGATCAGGCGGCGATCCAGCCTGGGGGTGGGGACGGCGACGATGGGCTCCCCCAGCAGACTCTGGCGGCGGGGTTTCACCAGCAGAAAGTAACCCGGCATAAAGACCAGCAGGGCGCCCCCCATCACGAAGGCGAGGCTGGGATCCCAGGCTCCCGCCAGATCGAGAAAGGCGATGACCCGGGCAGGATCCACCATGCCGGAGATGGCCATCCCCAGCCCAAACAGCAAGCCCGCAAACAAACTTGTCAGCAACTTCATGGCGATCAGCTCCTTACAGCAGATGATGAGTGACGAAGACGGTGATGAAGCCTGCCGCCATAAAGGTCAGGGTGGCGACGATGGAGCGCAGGGAGAGCCGCCCCATGCCGCAGATGCCGTGACCACTGGTACAGCCATTGCCAAGACGGGTACCGACGCCCACCAGCAGACCGGCCAGCAGCACGACGGGCCAGCCGGGCAGGGTGGTGAATGCGGGCATGCTGGCCCAGCCCAGGGTCAGCGCCAGCCAGGCACCGCCCCCCAGCCCCAGCAGAAACAGCACCCGCCACGGCGCCCGGTGTTGCAAGGCGCCGGCCAGAATGCCGCTGATCCCGGCGACCCTGCCGTTGAACAACATCAGGATCAGGGCCGACAGCCCCGCCAGCATGCCGCCGCCCAAAGAGAGCAGCCATTGGCTTTCCATCATCAAGATTCCTTATTTTCTGAGTGACAAAAATGGGTTTGCAGCGCCGCCAGCACATCGGCGGCCGCCTCGCTCACCAGCGAGTAGTAGATCTGCTGTGAGACCTTGCGCGAACGGATAAGGCCATGGCGCTTCAATACCGAAAGTTGCTGGGAGAAGGCCGACTGCCCGAGCTGGCTGTGGGCCAACAGCTCCCCGACCCCCTTCTCCCCTTCCACCAGTTGGCAGAGCACCATCAGGCGCTCAGGGTGGGCCAACGCCTTGAGCAGGGAGGCGGCCGCCGTCGCGTGTCCGGTCATCTCGTCGAATGGGCTCATAAGCATAAATTAGCAATTGCTGATATTTAGTCTATTGTATAAATCAACACTAAATTAGCAACAACTAAATAACCAGGAAGAGGAGAGACACATGACAGTCGATAACGGAGTCAGAGTGGTCGCAGGCTGCATCTTGCTGCTGTCGCTGCTGCTCACTGCCTGGGTCCACCCGGGCTTCGTCTGGCTGAGCGTCTTTGTCGGGGTCAACCTGATACAGAGTGCGTTCACCGGCTTCTGCCCCGCCGCCATGATCCTGAAGCGCATGGGCATGAAATAGCCCAGACCGGACGATGAAAACGAGGGAGCTATGGCCCCCTCGTGGTAAAACCTCATTTTGTTTCAATATGTTGCTGTCTGGGGCCCAGGGTTTACCCCGGCGGCCGTATCGGCTACCATGTCGCCTCTAATCAATAGCGGAGACCGTCGGTGGGCAACTCATCAAGTGACAGATCCACGCCGACTCCTGTCGTCGGCACCCTGGTCGCGAGCTAGCCGCAGAGTCCCTCTGCCGCAACTCGCAGCCCTGCGAGAAGCGGAAATCCACTCCCCTCTTCTCTTTATACACTTGACGTCGGGTGACTCCTGGCCAATGGCCATGGGCGCCTTGCCTGCATAGTTTCTGCTTCCCACAAGGAGGCTGCTATGCGTTTGATATCAACCCAGTCTGTATCGACTCACCCCCTGCTGAACAAGCTGGGCCTTGGCATGCTGCCGCGCTGGCTTCGGGGCAAACGGCGCCAGCACCACTACCGGCTGCAGATCCGCTGCGAGGATCGCGCCGATCTGGAGCAGGTGCTGGAGATGGTGAACCACACCCTGCAACCGGCCGGGCTGCACCCAATGCAGTCCATGACACCGGGTCGCAGCGGCGGGCGTGAGCTGGTGCTCAACCTCCAGTGCACCCCGCCCCAGCGCCGCTATCTGGTGCAGTTTGTCCATCAGGTCGGGGCAGCTCACCCGGTTCGCTGGGAACTGCGCCCTCGCGGTGGCGATCCCGGGCGTACCTGACAGCACCATACTGTGTTAACCAGAGTTCAGGGGCCGGCCACGCTGGCCCCTGAACTCTGGGGCGCGCTCTCTACCCGGCGTCCTATGGGGATGTGCAGGCCCCGCACGCCGTGTTTCATTTTTTGCTGGCCAGCAGCGCAATCATCGCCGGGCTCTTCCGCCCTCTTGTGCGGCGTTTCATCATGGATTGCGTGCAGCCATCGCTCATCAGAAGGAGTACCCCATGAGAATGTGGCAACAATTTGATCTGCTTGCCCTGATCGACACCCTGGCCAGCCTGCTGCTCGCCTTCGTGCTCGGCAGCCTGGTCGGGCTGGAGCGCCAGTACCGCCAGCGCACCGCCGGCCTTCGCACCAACGTGCTGGTCGCCGTGGGGGCGGCCCTGTTCGTCAACCTGGCCCAGCGCATCTATGACCTGCACGGCGGCAGCTATGGGGTGGTGCACGTGGTGGCCTATATCGTCTCCGGCATCGGCTTTCTCGGCGCCGGTGTCATCATGCGCGAATCGGGCAACATCCGCGGCATCAACACCGCCGCCACCCTCTGGGGCGTGGCGGCGGTGGGGGCGGCCAGCGGCGCCGGCTTCGCCATGGAGGCCATCCTCGGCGCCCTCTTCGTGCTGGCAGCCAACACCCTGCTGCGCCCCCTGGTCAATCAGATCAACCGTCATCCGGTGGACAATACCGACACCGAGGTGACCTACCGCGTCACGGCGCTCATCCGCCGCACTCACCAGAAAGAGGTGCTGCCCTGGCTGGAGCAGAAGCTGGAGCAGGCCAACTACCCCCTGAGCGAGCTGGATATAGAACCCTTCGGGGAGCAGGACATCGAGATCTCGGCCGTACTGCTCGCCACCTCCATCGACGGCGACGAGCTGGACGCCCTGATGAAGACGCTGGGGGAGCATCCCCGCATCAAGCAGATCTTCTGGCGAGCCAGCACCACGGACTGAGCCCGCAGCCCACAGCAAAAAGCCCCGCCAGCAATGGCGGGGCTTTTTCATATGAGACCTGATGGATAACTAGCGGCGACTGCGCCAGCGCACCCTGGGGAGGATCACCTGGGCGGTCTGCTCAGGAGGGTTACCCGCAATCAGCTGCTGCATCAGCTCGAAGGCGGCCCGGGCCAGGGCCGGACAATCCTGGGCCACCGAGTCGATGCGCATGGGAATGCAGTCGAGCAGATCGTGATCGTCGAAGGTGCACAGGCGCATGCCTGTCTCCATCAGCCCCGCCTCGTTGAGGTAGCGCAGCACCCCTTCCAGCAGGGTGAAGGAGGCGGTGAAGAGCCCGCGGGGCGGCGCCCCGAGCTCCTCCACCAGCTCGGCCATCAGCTGATAACCCGAGCTCGGCTGATAGTCGCGATGGCGCACCCGGGCGGGATCCGCCTCCAGCCCGGCCCGGTGCAGACCCAGCTCATAGCCCGCCAGCCGGTGACGGCTGGGGGAGAGATCCAGCAGGCCGCCGAAGTAGTAGATCTCGGCGTCGCACTCGATCGCCATGTCCCGCACCAGCTCGGCGGTGGCCTTGCAGGCGTCCGAGATCACCATGGGCAGGCGCGACTCGCCGATGTGGCGGTCGAGCTGCACCACCGGCAGGCGGTCGTGAATGCGGGCATAGATGTCGTCGCTGTGGCCGCTGGAGGCGACGATGAGGCCGTCCACCTGGCGGCTGATGAGGTTGTCCACCACCCGCTGCTCCAGGGTGGGATCATCTTCTGAACAGGCGATCAGCAGCTGGATCCCCGCCTCCCGGCAGTGGGCCTCCAGGGCGCGCGCTATGCTGGCAAACCCGAAGTTGGTGAGATCGGGGATCACCAGCCCCCAGGTGTAGCTGCGGCTCTCGCGCAGGGAGCGGGCATGAAAGCTCGGCTGATAGTGGCACTCGTCCGCCACCGCCTGGATCCGCTTGCGGGTATCGTCGGCAATCCTGTACTCCGCACTCTTGCCGTTGAGCACCAGACTGGCGGTGGCCTTGGAGACCCCCGCGAGCTCGGCTATCTGGGCAATCGTGATCCGTTTCTTCTTCTCCACCTGACCTCCCGGCACACTGAGACCGGGCTATTGTACTAGGCAGGCCGCCAGCGGCCAGTGATCGAGGCAAATTTTGCTGCCATCACCACCGCAACGTGCGGAAAGTACTGGGTTTTCACCGGGGAAGTAGCGGGTAGACAGGGTCTGGCGGCCGCTATCCACAAAACACTCCAGGCTGGAGCTGTCGCACAGGACGGTGATCTTGCCTCCAAGCCAGGGGCAGCATCGCTCCTCCCAGGCCCCGCTCTGCCAGTTCTGGCGCCGTAGTGTGATGCGTCCCGGCTGCCAGCGCAGCTCGACCTGGGTGCCGAACCAGAGGCTCCCCTCCCCGCCGAGGTGCAGATCGAGCCAGGCCGAATCGATGGCAAGGCCAGGCAGCTCGTCCACAGCCCCCTCGAAGCGGGTCTGCTCCCCCTTCAATGCCGCGAGCTCCGCCACCGGGCGCTGGCAGAGCCACTCATCCTGCCAGAACAGCTCCCGCGGGCAGCTCATCTGGTGCAGCCAGCCATAGGGGATGGTGGGCTGGCTCATCTCGTTCTCCTCCGGCAACCCCAGCCAGCCGAACAAGAGGCGCCGCCCCTGGCTGTCCTGGGTGGTTTGCGGTGCATAGAATTCGAAGCCCCGGTCCAGCTCGTGGAAAGCGCCGTGCTCGAAGCGCTCGCCGTCGAAGTTGCCCGCCAGCCAGCCGCACTGGTAGAGGTTGCGATAATCGTCCCCCACCGGGGCAATCCCCTGGGGGCAGCTGATCAGCACATGGCGATCCGCCAGCGGGAAGAGATCCGGGCACTCCCACATATAGCCAAAGTCCCCCAGCCCCCCGCGCCCGCTGCCTGCGATGGGGCCCACCAGTTGCCAGTTTTGCAGGGTCTCACCGCGATAGAGCAACACTTCGCCCCGATCGTCCAGGGTGCGGGCTCCCAGCACCATCAGCCACTGCCGGCCGTCGTGCCACACCTTGGGGTCTCGCACATGGCCGCTGTAGCCTTGGGGCAGATCCAGCACGGGGCCCAGCTTGGCAAAACCGCCCTCACAGTCGGCGCGAGCCAGACACTGATAGGCGGTGCGGCCGCCATCCGGGTATTTGACGTTGCCGGTGTAGACGAGGGTCAGGCGCCCCTGCTCGTCGCTCACCGCCGAGCCGGAATAGCAGCCGTGGCTCTCATACTCCTCGGTGGGCAGGAGCGCCACCGGCTCGTGCTGCCAGTGCAGCAGATCGGTGGAGGTGACGTGGCCCCAGCCCTTGTTGCGATGCTCGCAGCCGAGCGGATTCCACTGGTAGAAGAGGTGGTAGCGCCCGTCGTGCTCGATAAAGCCGTTGGGGTCGTTGAGCAGCCCCACCGGGGCTGCCAGGTGCCAGCGGGGCCGATGGGGATCGACCGCCGCCTTGAGCTGTCCGGCCAGCAGGGACCGGACAACCTGGTTGAGGAGATAGGCGTCCTTCATCACTCCACCTTGTACTTGAGCAGGTAGGAGGCGGCGAAGGCGGCACCGAAGGCGATCACCAGCCCGATGACGTAGTGGATGAGGCTCATGGGCTGGACTATGGCCATGCCTGGAATACCGGTCAGCCCCACCGCCGTCATCCCCACCTTGGCCGCCACCACGTAGGCGCCGCCGCAGGCCCCGCCGAACAGACCGGCCAGGAAGGGCTTGATGTAGCGCAGGTTGACCCCAAAGATGGCGGCTTCCGTGATGCCGAGCAGGCAGGACATGGCCGCCGGCACCGTAATGGCCTTGATCTTCACATCCCGGGTCTTGAAGTAGACAGCAAGACAAGCCCCGCCCTGGGCCACGTTGGCCATGGCCCAGATGGGCAGCAGGAAGTTGACCCCGATCTGCGGATTGGCCAGCAGCCCCGCCTCGATGGCGTGGAAGCTGTGATGGATGCCGGTGATGACGATGAGGGAATAGGTGCCGCCGAACACCAGGCCTGCCAGCCAGCCCGCCTGCTCATAGAGGGCGCTCAGGCCGAACGAGATGCCATCCCCCAGCACCCGACCCGCCGGGCCGATAAAGAGCAGCGCCACGAAGCCGGTGATGATGACGGTGAGAAACGGCGTGAGGATGAGATCCAGAGCATCCGGGATGCGCCTTCTCAGCTGTTTCTCCAGGTGCGACATGAACCAGACCGCCAGCAGCACCGGGAAGACGGTGCCCTGATAGCCGATCATGGCCACGTCCAGCCCGAAGAAGTCCATGGTCTTGAAGCCACCGGCCACGCCCCAGGCGTTGGTCAGGGCCGGGTGGGTGAGAATGCCGCCGAGGGTCGCCCCGAGGTAGGGGTTGCCACCAAACTCCCGCGCCGCCGTGAAGCCGATCAGAATGGGCAGTATGATGAAGGCCGCCGAGCTGAACATGTCGAGCATCACGAACAGCGCACTGTCGGCATTGACCCAGCCGTAGGTGCGCACCATGCCGAGCAGCCCCATCAGCAGGCCGGACGCGACTATGGCCGGAATGATGGGCACGAAGATGTTGGAGAGGGTCCGCGCCAGGCGCTGGGCCACATTGAGCTTGGCCGTCGCCATGTCGGTCAGCTCCGCCTTGCTGGCGGTGCCTGTGCCGGTCAGGGTGACGAACTCCGCATAGACCTTGTTGACCAGGCCGGTGCCGAAAATGACCTGAATTTGGCCCGCGTTGCTGAAGCACCCCTTGACCCCGTCCAGCTTGTCGATGGCGGCCTTGTTCACCTTGCTGTCGTCCGCCAGCACCAGCCGCAGCCGGGTGGCGCAGTGGGCGGCGCTGACGATGTTCTCCCTGCCCCCGAGCAGGGGCACCAGATCCTTGGCTATCGCACTGATATTCATAATCTTCCTCTTATGACCCGCCAGCTGGCGGGCCCTTGTCACATGAGAGTAGGGGCTGTCGACCCGGGCTTCTAGCCGCAGATCAACGGCCGCTTGCGCCCGATCGCAAAAATTCATCCAGCTGGGTGCGGGTGGGCAGCGCCGTCATGGCCCCCTTGGCGGTGGTGGCGAGCGCCCCGCAGCCGTGGGCCTGGGCCAGGATGGCGGGCAGCTCGGCCAGCGTCGGCAGCGACGAACGCCCGGCCAGGGCCGCCAGGAGACCGGCGACGAAGGCATCCCCCGCCCCCGTGGTGTCGATGGGTGTCACTTTGGGCCCCACCCACTCCAGCCGCTCGCCACCCACACGGGCCACCACACCGGCCGCCCCCCGGGTCACCAGCACCAGGGCCGGGCCTGAAATGGTGGCGAGCCCTGTGGCGAGATCGTCCAGGCCGCTCAGCAGTTGCAGCTCCTCCACCGAGAGCTTGATCACGTCCGCCAGGGCCATGGCCTGACGTACCAGAGGCAGCATCTCGGCCGGGTTGCCCCACACCTCGGGCCTCAGGTTGGGGTCAAAGCAGACCCGCCCCCCGACCGCCCGGATGGCCGCCATGGCCTGCAGGCAGCTGCCGCGCACCGGCTCGTTGGCGAGCGCAATGGAGCAGGTGAGCAGCCACTGACCGGCCTCGAAGCGGGGCAAGTCAGCCAGTTCGAGGAACTGGTCGGCACTGGGCCGCACCATAAAGGTGAAGCTGCGCTCCCCCTCGTCATCCAGTTCCACCAGCACGGTCGAGGTGTTATGGGCCGGATCCTGGTTCAGGTGGCGAATGTCGACGCCCTCCCTTGTCAGGGTCTCGGCCATAAAGCGACCGAAGGGATCGGCGCCGACCCGGCCGATAAAGGCCGATTCACCGCCGAGCCGCGCCACCCCGACCGCCACGTTGGCGGGTGCACCACCCGGACACTTGAGGTAGTGCACCTTCCCTTCCGGGATAAGATCCACCACCGCATCCCCCATTACCCACACACGATTCCCCACCTTGCTACTCCACTGCTGCACAGGATTTGCCAGAGCCGGGCTCTGTTCTCTTGGTCCGCATTATCAGCTAAACCGTTTTAGCTAACCAACAGATCCCGGCGCCTGCTGCCATTTTTGTGATCGGGATAACGAACTAGAACCAGGTTTCCATCTGCACGCCAAAGTTCCACTCGCCACCGGCGGTGAAATCGCTCTGGCCCATGGCATCTGTGCTGGCGTAGTTGTCGAGCTCGGAGGACCAGTCCATCCAGGTGGCGAATACCCGCAACTCGGGCCGCTCGAAGAAGCCGGCGGTCTGCGCCTTGAAGGTGGGGGCGAAGGTGAGCTTGGTGAAGTTGCCGCTTACCGCCTGACGCCCCTTGTAGCCCTGGGGATCCAAGTCCATGTACTGCCAGGCGGCCTCGTAGACCAGCTCCACGTTCTGGCTCAGCACCTGGGCCACCCGGGTGTTGAGGGTCAGCCACTGATACTCGTCCCCCTTCACGTAGCGATCCTGGCTCTGCTCCGCCAGCAGGGCCGGGGCGACACGCCAGCGCGGATTGAGGTCGGTGGCACCAAACACGGCGACCCGCACCGCGTCGGCATCCGGCAGCAGCTCGCTGTCGGAGCCCAGTCCCTTGAGCTCGGCCCCCAGGCCATGGCCGTAGAGCACGGCGGCCTTGGAGAAGCCGGGGTGGATGCCAAAGAAGCTGTCGGCGTGGTAGGCCACCAGGGTGTGCGCCCCCTTGTCCGCCGCCTCGCTGCCAACGCCGCCGTCGTTGATGCGCGCCTCGTTGTCCTTGGCCGAGAGGCCGTTCACCATCCACTGCCAGTTGCCGAAGCGGTTGTTCATGGTGAGGATGTAGCTCTCTATGTCCGACAGGCCGCTGGCGCTGATGTCGCCGTAGTCGCGCCCGTAGAGGGAGAAGTTCGCCTTCCAGCTGTCGGCCAGCTGCACGTCGTAGACGCCGCCGCCGGTCCCGGCCAGGAAGACCACGTCGGAGTCGAGCCAGTGGATGTCGAAGTTGTCCCGATCGAAGCGCTTGCCCGCCCAGAGCACCGAGTGCTGGAAGGGGCCGCTGAAGCTCGCCAGGTCGCCGATTTCGGCAAACACCTGGCGGGTGTTGAGGCTGGAATCGCTGGCGGTCCAGTCGTTGCTGGTCTCCACCCCGTCCGCCAGCATCAGCTTGTAGCGGGCCCAGCTGCCATCGTCGAAGGTCTGGGTCTTCAACAGGTTGGCCTCCATGTAGGTGTCATCCTCGTTGCCAAGACGACCCACGGCCCCGCCCACAGAGCCGGCTGGCGTCACGTAGGGGCCGCCGCGCCCGCCGCTGCCGTTGCCGTTGACCAGCAGGCCGGAGCGGGCGTAGCCGTGGAACTCGAAGCCCTGGGCCCCGGCGGTCTGCTTGTCCACCTTCTCGCTCTGGGCCTTGGCCACCACGGCGGCCTCCCGGGCCTCGCTCGCCTTGCTCTGGGCCTCATCTGCCCGCGCTTCGGCGGCGGCGCGGGACTCTGCCGCCTGCACCCGTGCCTCCAGCGCCGCCAGTCGGGCTTCGATACCGCCATCCGCCGCCCACAGCGGGCTGCTCATCCCCAATCCCAGCGCCACCGCCAGCGCCAACTTGCTCTTGAACATCGTCATCTTCCTCACCTGTCATCTGCCGCCCGTCCGGGCGCTGTTGTTATGGACGAGCAGAGGATAGCTAAACCGCTTTAGCTGATTCAATATGCCAGCTAAACCGTTTCAGCTACTTGTGATCAGAGTAACGTTTGCACAGGGAAAAGCGCCGGGAGTTGTGAGGAGGATCCCTCATCGGGATCCACTCAATAGAGGGGATCCAGGGCAAATGGCAGGCAAAAAGAAAGCCGGCACTGAAGGCCGGCTTGGGTCACGCGAGTCGCGGTTACTTGGTCAGGTCGTCGAAGAAGCGTTTCACCCCTTCGAAGAAGCCTTCGGATTTCGGCTTGTGAGTCTTGGCGGCGGCACCGCTGAAGGACTCGTCCAGCTGGCGCAGCAGATCTTTCTGGGTCTCGGTCAGCTTGACCGGGGTCTCGATCACCACCTTGCACATCAGATCCCCGACCTGGCCGGAGCGCACGGACTTGACGCCCTTGCCCCGCAGGCGGAACAGCTTGCCGGTCTGGGTTTCCGCCGTGACCTTGAGCTTGACCCGGCCATCCAGGGTCGGTACTTCGATCTCGCCACCCAGGGCCGCTGCGGTGAAGCTGATGGGCACCTCGCAGTAGAGATCGTTGCCGTCACGGACGAAGATCTCGTGCTCCTTGACGTGGACCTGTACGTAGAGGTCGCCGGCCGGTGCGCCGGCCTCCCCCGCTTCCCCTTCGCCGGAGAGGCGGATGCGATCCCCGGTGTCGACGCCCGCCGGGATCTTCACCGACAGTGTCTTGGTCTTCTGGTAGCGACCCTCGCCATGACACTTGCGGCACGGATCCTTGATGATCTTGCCGCGACCATGACAGTGGGGGCAGGCCTGCTGCACCGCGAAGAAGCCCTGGCGCATCTGCACCTGACCGGAGCCATGGCAGGTCGGGCAGGTATGGGCCTGGCTGCCGGTGTGGGCACCGGACCCGTTGCAGACCTCGCAATGGACCTGGGTCGGGATCTTGATCTCCTTGGAGACCCCGCGCACCGCCTCTTCCAGGGTCAGCTCCATGTTGTAGCGCAGGTCGGAGCCACGGGCCGGGCCGCGACGACCACCACCACGACCACCGAAGATGTCACCAAACACATCGCCGAAGATGTCACCGAAATCGGCACCACCGCCGAAGCCGCCGTGGCCGCCGCCCTGGCTCTGATCCACGCCGGCATGACCGTACTGGTCATAGCGGGCACGCAGGTTCTCGTCGGTCAGGACCTCGTAGGCTTCCTTGACCTCTTTGAACTTCTCTTCCGATGCCGCATCACCCTGATTGCGATCCGGGTGATACTTCATCGCCAGACGCTTGTACGCCTTCTTGATCTCGCGCTCGTCGGCACCTTTCGATACCCCGAGCACTTCGTAGAAATCGCGCTTCGACATACTCATCCTGTTCTACTTGAGCCGTTATGCAGACGGGCGTTGGTTACCCAACGCCCGTAAATTCATTGACGAATCTGCTCACACTCTTACTACGAAGCCGTGATCAAGGCTCATGTGCTGCTCGGAATCCTCATGTATTCACATACACTCCGGTTCCTGCGCTGCTCTTTACCTTGCTGACGGCCTCTCGCGACAGACCGCGAACAGATTCTGAGCCGATGGGCAGAGTCTGCTCTGCCCATCTGGGTTGGGCTTATTTCTTGTCGTCTTTCACTTCTTCGAACTCGGCGTCGACTACGTCGTCGTCAGCCTTGGCGGAAGAAGAGGAGTGACCGGCCTCGGCACCGGCGCCTTGCGCCTGAGCCTGCTGCTGGGCAATCTCCATCAGCTTCTGGGACGCTTCCATCAGGGCCTGTTGCTTGGCTTCGATGGCAGCCTTGTCGTCACCCTTGATGACGGCTTCCAGCTCGGACAGTGCAGTCTCGATCTTGGCCTTGTCATCGCTTGGCAGGGCTTCACCGGCTTCGGTCACCTGCTTGCGTACCGAGTGGACCAGACCGTCAGCCTGGTTGCGGGTCTGCACCAGCTCTTCGAACTTCTTGTCTTCCGCCGCGTTGGCTTCCGCCTCGCGTACCATGCGTTCGATCTCTTCATCAGACAGACCGGAGGAGGCCTGGATGGTGATCTTCTGCTCCTTGTTGGTCTCCTTGTCTTTCGCAGAGACGTGCAGGATGCCGTTGGCGTCGATGTCGAAGGTCACTTCGATCTGCGGCAGACCACGCGGTGCCGGACGGATGCCTTCCAGGTTGAACTGGCCCAGGGACTTGTTGTCGCTGGCGCGCTTGCGCTCACCCTGCAGCACGTGAATGGTCACGGCAGACTGGTTGTCTTCGGCAGTGGAGAACACCTGGGACTTCTTGGTCGGAATGGTGGTGTTCTTCTCGATCAGCGCAGTCATCACGCTACCCATGGTCTCGATACCCAGCGACAGCGGGGTCACGTCCAGCAGCAGTACGTCGGTCTTGTCACCGGACAGTACGGCACCCTGGATGGCGGCACCCATGGCCACGGCTTCGTCCGGGTTGACGTCTTTACGCGGCTCTTTGCCAAAGAAGTCGGCAACGGTCTTCTGAACCAGCGGCATACGGGTCTGACCGCCCACCAGGATGACGTCGTCGATTTCGCCGACCGCCAGACCGGAGTCTTTCAGGGCGACACGGACCGGCTCTAGGGAGTCTTTCACCATGTCTTCCACCAGGGATTCCAGCTTGGCGCGGGTCACCTTGATGTTCATGTGCTTCGGACCTGTGGCATCTGCAGTGATATACGGCAGGTTCACGTCGGTCTGCTGGGCGGAAGAGAGCTCGATCTTGGCCTTCTCGGCGGCATCTTTCAGACGCTGCAGAGCCAGCTGGTCGTTGCGCAGGTCGATGCCCTGCTCGCGCTTGAACTCTTCAACCAGGTAGTTGATGACGCGGTTGTCGAAGTCTTCACCACCCAGGTGGGTGTTACCGTTGGTCGCCAGCACTTCGAAGGTGGTTTCGCCTTCCACTTCGTCGATCTCGATGATGGAGATGTCGAAGGTACCGCCGCCCAAGTCATACACGGCAACCTTGCGCTCGCCCTTGACCTTGTTCACGCCATAGGCGAAGGCCGCAGCAGTCGGTTCGTTGATGATGCGTTTTACATCCAGACCGGCGATGCGACCGGCATCCTTGGTGGCCTGACGCTGGGCGTCGTTGAAGTAGGCCGGTACTGTGATGACGGCTTCGGTCACCGGCTCGCCCAGGTAATCCTCGGCGGTCTTCTTCATCTTCTTCAGCACTTCGGCAGAGATCTGCGGCGGTGCCATCTTCTTGCCTTTGACTTCTACCCAGGCGTCACCGTTGTCAGCCTTGGCGATGGCGTACGGCATGATCTTCAGATCGCGCTGTACTTCTTCATCTTCGAAACGACGGCCAATCAGACGCTTGATGGCGAACAGCGTGTTCTTCGGGTTGGTGATGGCTTGGCGCTTGGCCGGCTGACCAACCAGGATTTCGCCGTCATCGGCATAGGCAATGATGGACGGAGTAGTACGGTCGCCTTCCGCGTTCTCGATCACGCGAGCATGGTCGCCATCCAGAATAGCAACGCAGGAGTTGGTAGTACCCAGGTCAATACCGATGATTTTACCCATTTGACGAATCTCCAAATACTTTGAATAAACTGGCGAGGGGCTCGCCTTAAATACGTTAACGGCTAGGTGGGGCCTGACACTGTGGCTTTCAAGCACCCGACATCAAATTCTTTCCGTGTCACTCAAGTTTCCATGCCACTGAAATCAGATGCCGCCGTGGCCTTGCCACCTATATGGGGTCTCAAGCCGACGCTTCAAGCCCTGACCTTAAAAAACCGCGCATTCTTGCCACTTGGGCGCAAGAGTGCTTGCCAAATGGCGCCATTGCATATTCTGATGGCGCCGCTACCAATAAAAAGCCCGCCGAGCGGCGGGCTCAGCACAGGGACGGGACTCAGGCCGGGGCCTTGGAGACCATCACCATGGCCGGACGGATCACCCGACCGTTGAGTTCATAGCCCTTCTGCATCACGGCGATGACGGTGTTGGGCGCCAGTTCGACGTTCTCTATCATGCTCATGGCCTGATGGGCGTTGGGGTCGAACGGCTGGTTCTGCGGATCCAGGGCGACCAGGCCAAACTTGGCCACCGAACTCTGCATGGATTTGAGGGTCAGCTCGACCCCTTCGATCATCGGCTTGAGCGCCTCGCTCTCCTTGTCGGCCAGCTCGATGGCGCGCTCCAGGTTGTCCAGCACCGGCAAGAGCTCTGCGGCGAACTTCTCCAGCGCGAACTTGTGGGCCTTCTCCACGTCCTGGGCGGCACGACGACGCAGGTTTTCCATCTCGGCGACGGCACGCACGGCGCGCTCGCGCTCTTCCAGGGAGGCCTGCTGGGCCGCTTCCAGTTGGGCCTCCAGCTCGGCAATGCGGGCCTGCTCGGCTGTCACTTCACTGTCTACATCGGTCGGCTCGACTGGCTGGACTTCCACTTGCTCCATCGCTTCAACCTTTTGTTCTTCGTGGCTCATGACATCTCCAATATTCAGGGTTGCTTATGAGGGGCTGCTGACGTTCAGACAAGCGACACGCGTCAGCGGACCCTGTGTTGGCGCTATTATGGGGACGCAGCCCCGGCTTTCAAGGGGAAAAGGGCATATCGGGCACAATGCCTGCCGCCAGCCGGCCAGCTTGCCGCTTTTCGGGGCCGATTGCGCCAAGGGGCATGGAGACAGACAAATCCCCGGCAAAGCGCGGTATACTCCCCGCAAGACTTCCCCAGACCCGATAACCTATGGATTCTCCGTTCAAAACCGTTGCCCTCATCGGCAAGCCCCATCATGAAGGGGCCAACCAGACCCTCAGCGGCCTGTATCAATACCTGAGTACCCGCGGTTTTCGGGTGCTGCTCGAGAGCCGGGTCGCCCAGACCTTGGGGATCCTGGGTGACAACGTGATGGATCTGGTGCAGCTCGGCGAGCAGGCGGATCTCGCCATCGTCGTCGGCGGTGACGGCAACATGCTGGGGGCCGCCCGGGTGCTGTCGCGCTTCGATGTGGCGGTGATAGGGGTGAACCGGGGCAACCTCGGCTTCCTGACCGATCTCTCGCCCCAGGACTACCTGCTGCCCCTGGAGCAGGTGCTCTCCGGCCACTTCAAGAGCGAGCACCGCTTCCTGCTGGAGGCCGCCGTCTATCGCCACGGCGAGCGCAAGTCGAGCAACCTGGCGGTCAACGAGGCGGTGCTGCACCCGGGCAAGATAGCCCACATGATCGAGTTCGAGGTCTATATCGATGGCAGCTTCATGTACAGCCAGCGCTCGGACGGCATCATAGTGGCCACCCCCACCGGCTCCACCGCCTACTCCCTGTCGGCGGGGGGCGCCATCCTCACCCCCAAGCTCAACGCCATCACGCTGGTGCCCATGTTCCCGCACACCCTGAGCAGCCGTCCCATAGTGCTGGACGCGGACAGCGAGGTGCGGCTGCTGGTCTCCCCCGACAATCAGGATGACGCCATGCAGGTGAGCTGCGACGGTCAGGTGACCCTGGCGGTCCACCCGGGGGACGAGATCCTCATCAAGAAGAGCCAGCACAAGCTGCACCTGGTGCATCCGCTGGATTACAGCTATTTCCACGTGCTGCGCAACAAGCTCGGCTGGGGCAGCAAGCTGTTCTAGCAAGCGGGCCCGGGCCGACGCTAGCCTGAAGGCGAGGGCCTAGCCCTCGCCCCCCTCAACCAGCCGAAGCGGTCCGGGTTCGAGCTGCAGATGCATGCCATTTCTCCCCGCTGCCTTGACCCTGTACATGGCCTCGTCGGCCTTCGTCAGCAAGTGCGCCAACCCTGTCTCTGCACAGGCGCAGACGCCCCCCACACTGACCGTCACCCCCTCGCACGGCGGGCAGGCCCCCTGACGGGAGCCCGTCTCTATCTGACGGCGGATCCGGTCGCAGATGTCATGGGCCATCTGGCCGTTCACCCCTCCCATGATGAGGGCGAACTCCTCGCCACCTATGCGCCCCACCAGATCATCCTTGCGCGCCTCGGCCAACAGCACCCTGGCCACGTAGCGGATCACCTCGTCACCGCAGCCGTGGCCAAATCGGTCATTGACGCTCTTGAAATGGTCTATGTCGAGCACCACCACGCAGCGCATCTGCCCCGGCAGCGCCCACTCCCCCAGCCTGAACAGGCCGCGCCGGTTGAGCACCCCGGTGAGGGGATCCCGCTCCGAGAGGGCCAGCAGCGCCTGCTCCGCCTCCACATAGGCCACCAGGGGCAGCAGCAGTACCGAGCCTATGGTCAGCACCATGTGCATGAAGAAGATGCCATCCAGCAGCCCGTCCCCGTTGCCTATGCGACTATCAGGCCCCAGCAAGAGCAGCAGCCCCTGGCTCAGCAGTATGGTGAAATGCAGCAGATAAATGGCAGCGACGGCATGGAGCACCCGCTTCTGGTGCCGGCTGAGGGAGACGATGAGACAAGCACACCAGAGGTAGACCACCGACTCCATCAGGGCCAGCACAATGCGCACCTCGAAGCGGCTCGACAGCCCCAGATAGGCAAGCAGCAACAGGACAACCCCTCCCCACAGGGGACGGGGGCGCCAGGACCGACCATAGAGGGCATAAAAGCCGGCCAGCAACAGCAATATGCTCATGAGGGAGACCAGGCCACCGACTCTGATCCCCAGGGCCGGATGACCATTCCCTATTCCCAGACTGAGCAGCAGGATGGAGAGGGAGAAGAGGAAGGCCGACAGGGACCAGAACAGGAAGTTGCGCCGACCCGGCTTCAAGAAGTGGATAAACAACATGAGCAGTGCCGACATCAGATTGATTGCCAGGGAGATCAACAGCAGGGTCGGGGTGTGGATCATCTGGACGCATCCTTGGTGTGAGGCACGGTGGCCTGCCCTTGAACCTGAGCCATGCCTGTCTCGAGTGTGTCTCAGCTACCCCGATTCCACAAGTTCACCGCCGCGACAAGACCCCATAAAGGTGAACGAATACAGGCTCATCGCGCGACTGCCCCAGGCTCACATCCCCCATGGAATGCCATGGCGGCTCAGCGCCTCTCCCAGTGCAGCCCCCCTCGCACAGCCCCTCATCCCCTTGCCCGGCAAAAAATCCCGTCACGCACACTTTACTGTATATAAGACCAGTATATACTGGATGCATACACAGTAATGTTGACCCATACAGGATGAGACCATGCTGACCCAGCTGACCGTCAACAACTTCGCCATCGTCAAGTTTCTCGAACTCGATCTGCAATCCGGCATGACCTGCATCACAGGGGAGACGGGGGCAGGCAAATCCATTGCCATCGACGCCCTCGGCCTCTGCCTCGGCGAGCGGGCCGAAGCCAGCATGGTGCGGCCGGGCAGCGACAAGACGGAAGTCAGTGCCCGTTTCCTGCTGGACGGCAACCCCGCCGCCCGCGCCTGGCTCGCCGCCAACGAGCTGGAGAACGACGGTGAGTGCATCGTTCGGCGGGTGCTCTCCGCCGAGGGGCGCTCGCGCAGCTACATCAACGGCGTCCCCGTCCCCCTGGTGCAGCTCAAGAGCCTGGGTCAGTTGCTGGTCAACGTTCACGGCCAGCACGCGCATCAGCTGCTGCTCAAACCCGACTATCAGCTCGCCCTGCTGGACGGCTATGCCGGTCACCACCTGCTGCTCGATGAGGTGCGCCAGCACTATCAGCAGTGGCGCCAGCTGCAGAACGAGCTCAACCGTCTCAAGGCCGAACAGCAGCAGCGGGAGGCCCGCCGCCAGCTCATCGAGTATCAGGTGCAGGAGCTGGACGAGTTCGCCCTGCAACCCGGGGAGTTTGAGGCCATCGAAGAGGAGCACCAGCGTCTCGCCAACGGCACCGAGCTGATGCAGGAGTGCGGCTATTGCCTCGACCTGCTCTATGACAACGAGGAGACCACCATAGCCGGCCTGTTGCAGGTGGCGGTGGACAGAGCCGAGACCCTGGTCGGCATGGACAGCCGCCTTGGCAACGTGCTCGGCATGCTGAACGAAGCCCTGATCGGCGTGCAGGAGAGCCACAGCGAGCTGCGCAGCTATCTGGATCTGCTGGAGCTGGATCCCGAGCGTTTCAACGAGCTGGAGGCCCGCCTCTCCAAGGCGATCAACCTGGCCCGCAAGCACCACGTCAAACCCGCCGAGCTGGCCCAGTTCCACCAGGATCTGGCCAGCGATCTCGCCCGCCTCCACTCCGATGAGGAGCGGTTAGAGGGGATGGAGGATGAACTGGCCGAGGCCCGTCAGGCCTTTGTCCAGGCGGCAGAGGTGCTCAGCCAGAGCCGTCAGCGCTATGCCCAGGAGCTGGCCACCCAGGTGACCGCCAGCATGCACGAGCTGGCGATGCCCGACGGCCGCTTCGCCATCGAGGTGCGCCCCGACGCCCAGAGCAGCCTCTCCCCCCTTGGTATCGATCGGGTGGAGTTCATGGTCACCACCAACCCCGGGCAGCCCATACAGCCGCTGGGCAAGGTGGCCTCCGGCGGCGAGCTGTCGCGCATCAGTCTCGCCCTGGTGGTGATCAGTGCCCGCAAGATCTCCACCCCCACCCTGATTTTCGACGAGGTGGACGTGGGGATCAGCGGCCCGACGGCGGCCGTGGTGGGCCGCCTGCTGCGTCAGCTCGGCGAATCCACCCAGGTGATGGTGGTCACTCACCTGCCCCAGGTGGCCGGCAAGGGTCACCAGCATATGGTGGTCAGCAAGCACACGGACGGCAAGACCACGGAGACCCAGATGCAGGCGCTCAACCAGGGTGCCCGCCTCAACGAGCTGGCCCGTCTGCTGGGGGGGGATCAGATCACCGACAACACCCTGGCCAATGCCCGCGAGCTGCTTGCCTCCTGAGGGCGGTGCGGCAAGCCATCGACGCCGCTCGCCGCCTCTGGGGCGGCGAGTCATCCAGCCTTCGTCGACATGAGCGGGAGTGAGTCATCAACCTTCCGAGGCCAGCCCTAAACGGCATGTCATCCACCTTCATGGTGACCTGACCGGAAGGAGAGCCACCAAGCGGCCGGTACGGGGGTAGTGATCAACCTCCCCGGTTGCCTGTCCAACGCGGCGGATCTTGGCCCCAGGTACGATCTGCCCGAGGCTCCGAGTCATCGCCCCCGGCAATCTGCCAGGGGGGGCGGGCACCGGCACTAGCGGACCACCCTATGCCTTGGCTGCCAGGCGCCAAGTGCCACCAAGGGCTTGGGTCGATGGCGTGCTCCCGGCACCTCCCCAACCCTCGGCGCCCCGAGCGAAGAGCGGCCGAATTTGCCCCCCTGGCCGCCAGACAGTAGAGTGGAACCGACTCGGGCCCCATGGCCCTCTCTGGCCCGCGCCGCGACATGCGGCCGAGACCATCACCCGACATCAGGAACCACCTCATGCTTCATGTCTTTGGCCACAAGAATCCCGACAGCGACAGCATCTGCACCGCGCTGGTCACCGCCGACTGGCTCAACCGTCAGGGTCGACCCGCCCAGGCCTATGCGTTGGGTGAACCCATTGCCGAGACCCGCTTCATCCTGGAGACGGCGGGCGTGGCGGCCCCCCCGGTTCTGACGGGCAGCGTCGCCAACAAGCCGGTCTTTCTGGTGGATTTCAGCGAATTTGAGCAGGGGCCGGAGGGGCTGGCCGAGGCCGATGTGCAGGGCCTCATCGATCACCACCGCATCGGCACCCTCATCACCCGTGGCCCCCTCGACGCCTGGATCAGAGCAGTCGGGTGCAGTGCCACAGTGCTGCTGGCGCTGATGGGCCATGACAATCTGTCCCGCGCCCAGGCCAGGCTGTTGCTGGGGGCCATCATCAGCGACACCTTCAACTTCACCTCCCCCACCACCACGGCAGAGGACAGGCTCGCGGTCGAACGGCTGCTGCCCATCGCCGATCTGGCCCTGGCCCCCTTTGCCCAGACCCTGCTGGAACGGCGCACCCAGTTGGGCGATACCCCCCTGTGCGAGCTGCTCGTTGCAGACGAGAAGGCCTATCAGATAGCGGGCCATTCCCTCATGGTCAGCCAGATCTGCGTAATGGACCCGAGCCAGATCCACAACCGGATGGAGGAGCTGCATCACGCCATGGCGCAGAGGCTGACCCTGGACTCGCTGGATGGCTATGTCTTGATGCTGACCGATCTGGCCAAGGGGAGCAGTGAGCTCCACTTTGCCAGCAGGGGCATACTGCCAGCCGAGCCGGTTCACCTGGCGGGGGCCCTCAGCCGCAAGAAAGAGGGGCTTCCCTGGTTGACCCGACAGCTGTCATAAGCCCCCAGCCAGCCCCTATCACAGTGGCGGCCCGCCGACCGCCACTGGGATTCCCCCCTTCGACATCGGCTCCCTGCACCTTGGCTCGAAGCCGGGCGAGCAGCATGATCACCAGGCACAGCCAAGACAAACCCCACGGCTGTGCTACCCATGGACCATTTACCCATCCCATTCCTCCATCAAGGGGGCCATGGGCGGCATGTCTTCATTCTCCGTTCAACTGCGTCTGTTATGCTGATGTAAACAAAGGTGATCTTGCGCGCCCTCACCGACAAAGGATGACGTCTGGCGCCCACAGACAAGTGAGAACCATGCAATACAGGGCGGGATCACTGTGGTAGGGGGCAGCTCCTTTGTCCCCGGTGACCCGCGCCATGCCAAGGAGAACTGCTGATGACCCACACCAACATAGTGCTGTTGCTGGAAGGCAAGGATTACGAGCAGGAGACGCTGGCCAAGGCGAGCCGCCTGGCGCAGGGGCTGGGGTGCGGTCTGACCCTGTTGCACCTGACGCACAGCAGCAAGGTGCGCCGCAATAGTCTGTCGCTGTCCGAGGAAGAACGCAGTGCCCAGGGCACATTGGATGCCAAGGCCATCATCAGCGAACTCATCACCCTGCTGCCTCATCCGGTGGATTACCACTGCCTGGTGGTCGATGACGTGGTCAGGGATCTGGGCCAGTGGCTGAGTTCCCACCCGGCCTCGCTCCTGCTGGTCGGCAGCCGCCACCACTGGATGGAGGGATCCTTGGCCCGCCTGCTCATCTACAAGCTGCCCGTCGATATCCAGATCTGCCACGAGCCCTATGCCGAGCAGCTCAAGGCAGTCGGCTGAGTACCCGGGAGCCCGCTCAACGAGCGGGCTCCCTGCATTTCTCCCCTAGGTAGACCTCCCGGCCCCTTGCACTGCCCCCAGCGGGTATCCTGCAGGGCTCGCCTCCCCTCCTCCGGCGGTCACCCGGCCCCTTAATTGACAACTTCATCTACATGATTTCTTACACATTGCTCGCTTCTTTTTAAGTGCCATTTGCTGCAGGATATCGCCCTTGCACGCCTTCGCTCGTTTCGTTCAGGTGATAAATGAAGACTCTTCCAAAACCGGGCAAATATGCCCTGCTTGCCCTGGCACTGCTGGCCCTCGTGGTCTGGCTGGCCTGGCCCGGCAAGACCCCGGACCCCGTGCTGACCGCCACCGTGACCCGTCAGGATGTGGAGCAGACGGTGCTGGCCAGCGGCGTACTGCAGGCCATAGAGCAGGTGGATGTGGGGGCCCAGGTCTCGGGTCAGGTCACCTATCTGGCGGTGGAAGCCGGGCAACAGGTCAAGCAGGGGGACCTGCTGGCAGAGATAGATCCCCTGATAGCCCAGAACAACCTCAAGACCGCCGAGGCCGAGCTGGCCAGCCGCCGTGCCCAGCTCAAGATCAAGCAGGCGCAGCTCAAGCAGAACGAGCTGGCCTGGCGCCGCCAGCAGCAGATGTTCAAGCAGGAGGCGAGCTCCCGGGCCGATCTGGAGAGTGCAGAGGCGCAGCTCGCCGTCACCCGGGCCGAGCTGCAGAGCGCCCAGGCAGACATCGACAACGCCCTGATCAAGGTGGAGCGCACCAAGACGGAACTCGGCTATAACCGCATTCAGGCCCCCATGGATGGCACAGTGGTCAGCATAGTGACCCGCCAGGGGCAGACCCTGGCCGCCAGCCAGACGGTCCCGACCCTGCTCAAGCTCGCCAACCTGGACACCATGACGGTCAAGGCGCAGATCTCGGAGGCGGATGTCACCAAGGTCAGGGCCGGCATGCCGGTCTACTTCACCCTGATCGGAGACCCGGACCGCCGCTATCACGGCACCCTGCGCACTGTCGAGCTGGCCCCCACCAACATCAACGAGCAGAGCGCCAACACCACGACCACCAGCAATGCCGCCATCTACTATTACGCCCTGTTCGATGTGCCCAACCCCGACCATCAGCTGAGGGTTGCCATGACCACCCAGGTCACCATAGTGCTGGGGGAACGCAAACAGGTATTGGCCATCCCCCAGACCGCCCTCGGCAAGAAGCTGGGGGATAACGAATATGAGGTCACCCTGCTCAAGGAGGACGGGCAGAAAGAGACCCGCCGCATCAAGACCGGCATGAAGGATGACATCAAGATAGAGGTGGTGAGCGGTCTTGACGAACAGGACAAGGTGACCCTGGAGCAGGGCAAGCCTGTCCAGAACGATGAGATGGAGATGGTCCCGTGAGCGAGCCCCTGATCCAGCTCAAGGGCATAGAGCGCCGCTACCAGAGCGGGGAGCACGAGGTGACGGTGCTGCACCCGCTGGTTCTGACCATAGCGGCGGGGGAGATGGTGGCCATAGTCGGTGCCTCCGGCTCCGGCAAGTCCACCCTGATGAACCTGCTGGGCTGCCTCGATCGTCCGAGCGGCGGCCAATACCTGTTTCGTGGTCAGGACACCGCCGGCCTGGATGCCCTGGCCCTGGCACGGCTGCGCTGCCACCACTTCGGCTTCATCTTCCAGCGCTACCACCTGCTGCCCCATCTGGATGCGGCCGCCAACGTGGAGATCCCCGCCATCTATGCCGGCACCTCCCGCCCCGAGCGCCAGATACGTGCCCGCACCCTGCTGACCCGCCTGGGCTTGAGCGATCGCAGCCACCACAGGCCGGGCCAGCTCTCCGGCGGCCAGCAGCAGCGGGTCAGCATAGCCAGGGCGCTGGCCAATGGCGGCGAGGTGATCCTGGCCGACGAGCCCACCGGCGCCCTCGACAGCCACAGCGGCAAGGAGGTGATGGCCATCCTGAAGGAGCTGCACGCCCAGGGTCACACCATCATTCTGGTGACCCACGACATGGCGGTGGCCAACCACGCCAATCGCATCATCACCCTGCGGGACGGGCGCGTGGTAGAGGACAGCGGCCAGCCGGCTGCCAGCCCCCCCATTTCCCCGGATAAGGCCCACGGGGTGGAAGAGCGTCAGCAGATCCCGCAGGCCACTGTCGAACAGCTATCTTGCGCCCTCCCCCGGCCAGCTACCGGGCAGAAAGCCCGCGAGCCGGCGCCGGACCGGCTCCCCACTGCCTCCGTCGCCAAACGCGGCAGCCAGGGCTGGGATCGCTACCGGGAGGCGGGTCGCATGGCCCTGCACGCCATGCTGGCCCACCGCATGCGCACCTTCCTCACCATGCTCGGCATCATCATCGGCATCGCCGCCGTGGTCAGCGTGGTGGCGCTCGGCCAGGGGGCCCGCGCCAAGGTGATCGACGACATCAACGCCATGGGCACCAATACCATCGACATCTTCCCCGGCAAGGACTGGGGCGACGAGAAGGCCGCCAGCATCCAGACCCTGAACGAGCGGGATCTCGACGCCCTGCTCGGCCAGCCCTATCTGGAGGGGGCCAGCCCCCAGATCGCCACCTCGGGCCAGTTGCGCTATCGCAACAAGACCAGCAGCGGCAGCGTGGTGGGGGTCGGCAGCGACTTTTTCCGGGTCAAGGGGATGACCCTCACCCAGGGCCGCCTGCTCGACGAGCGGGACATCCGCAGCCGGACGGCGGTGGCCGTGGTGGATGGCAAGACCATCACCAGCCTGCTAGGCAAGACTGATCCCGTCGGCCAGGTAGTGCTGGTCGGCACCCTGCCGGTGCGCATCGTCGGCGTGGTGGCCCAGGAGACCGGCTTTGGTCCCAGCAGCCAGTCGGTCAATGTCTGGCTGCCTTACAGCGCCGTGATGAGCCGCCTCATCTCCCAGAACCACTTCAGCCAGATCACCATCAGGGTCAAGGACGGGGTCCAGCCGGCGCTGGCAGAGCAGGCCGCTGTGGCGCTCTTGACCCAGCGCCACGGGGTGAAGGATTTCTTCACCTTCAGCAGCGACAGCATCGTCAAGTCGGTGGAGAAGACCACGGCTACCCTGACGCTGCTGGTCTCCGCCATCGCGGTGATCTCCCTCATCGTCGGCGGGGTCGGGGTGATGAACATCATGCTGGTGTCTGTGGTGGAGCGCACCCGGGAGATAGGGATCCGCATCGCAGTCGGCGCCCGTCAGTCCGACATCCTGCAGCAATTTCTGATCGAGGCTGTGATGGTCAGCCTGCTGGGGGGCCTGCTCGGCATCGGCCTGGCCATCTTCATCGGTTTTATCTTCTCCCTGCTCGTGGAGAGCTTCCAGATGCGCTTCTCGCTCTTCTCCATCCTGATGGCCTTCGGTTGCTCCTCGCTCATCGGGATCCTGTTTGGTTACCTGCCCGCCCGCAATGCGGCCCGGCTCGATCCGGTCGAGGCACTGGCGAGGGAATGATGATGCACAACTTATCCGGCCGGGGGCTGCGCCTCTCGTCAAAAACGGCGCTCAGCCTGGTGCTCACCGCCTGCCTCGGTGCCTGCAGCCAGCAGAGCACCTACCAGAGACCTGAACTGGATGTGGCGCCAGCGTGGCAGCAGGACGCCCGGGATCTTGGCGGCCAGCAGGCCGGGCTCTGGTGGCAGGGGTTCCGGGATCCCGCCCTCGACCAGCTGGTCGATGAGGTGCTCGCGGCCAACCCGGACATGCAGGTCGCGGGGCTCAGGCTCAAGAGCGCCCTGCTCGGCGCCGATCTCGCCGACACCAACCTCACCCCTTCGGTCAACGCCAGCCTGGGGGCGAGCGGCAACAAGAACATGAAGGATGGCAGCGCCAGCAACAACCTGGGCCCCTCCTTCAACCTGAGTTATGAGGTGGATCTCTGGGGCCGGCTCGCCTCGGTGCGGGATCAGGCGCAGTGGGAGGCAGAGGCCAGCGAGCAGGATCGCGCCGCCACCCGCCTGATGCTGGTAGGCAAGACCCTGGAGCAATACTGGCAGCTGGCGTATCTCGGCTCGGCCATCTCCCTGGGCGAGCGCCAGCTGGCCAACTACGAGCGGATAGAACGGCTGACCCGGGCAAAATATGACGCTGGGGCTGTCACCCGCCTCGATCTGGTGCAGGCCAGCCAGCAGAAAGCCGGCAAGCAGGCGGAGCTCGCCTCTCTCACCCTGCAACGGGAGCAGGCCGGCAACGCTCTGCGCCTGCTGCTCGGCCGCAGCAGCGGCCCGCTGGAATTTGCCCCGACTTCCCTCGCCATGGGCCCCATTCCGACGCTGGCGGTCGGCATCCCCGCCGATGTGCTGGCCAGGCGCCCCGACGTGCGGGCAGCCGAGCTGCGCCTTCGCAAGACGCTGGCCAGAGGGGACGAGATCCGCACCGGTTTCTACCCCACCCTCAGCCTCACCGGCGGCGCCAGCACCACCTCGGACACCCTGACCCAGGTGCTGCAGAACCCGGTGGGGACCCTGGGTGCGACCCTGGCACTCCCCTTCCTCGAGTACAACAAGACCCGGCTCTCCATCGCGAGCTCCGAGATTGACTATCAGATAGCCGAGACCGAGTTTCGCAAGCAGCTCTATACGGCCCTGCTGGAGGTGGAAGACGGCCTGGCCGCTCGCCAGCAGGGGGAGCAGCGGCTGCGTTATCTCGAGCAGCAGCTGGCCTATGCCAAAGAGGCCGAGCGGCTGGCGGGGGCCCGCTTCCTGGCGGGCGCCACCGGGGTTCAGCCCTGGCTGGACGAGCAGAATCGACTGTGGGATGCCGAGCTCGGCGTGCTGGCCCAGCAACAGAGCCAGCTCAAGACCATGGCCGGGATCTACCGGGCACTGGGAGGGAGCGATCGGAGCTAGAGCCCGGTCAGCCCCCAGGGTGGCTGGCATGACCTCCATGCTGGCCGCCCTTGTATCCTCTTCATAACAAAGCAATTGATAATAGTTTTCATTTAATGAAAAATGAGCGCTCTCGTCTGTCAGGAGTACTCAAATGTCACAGCCCGCCCCGGTCAATCGCCCTCGCCTGCTCACCGTCAAGCATGTTCACGATGTGAGCCCACATCTGCGCCGAGTCTGCCTGACCAGCCCTGAACTGGCGGATTACCCCTTCAGCTGTGGCGGTGCCCATATCAAGATCATGCTGCCCCGGCCGGGCCAGAGCGAGATAGTGCTGCCAACCCCGACCCCCAAGGGTCCCCGCTGGGAGGATCCGAGCCAGAAGCCCATACTGCGCACCTTCACCATCCGCGCCTTCCGCCGCGAGGCCCTGGAGATCGACATCGACTTCGCGCTGCACGGCGACATCGGCCCCGCCAGCCGCTTCGCCCTCCACGCCAAGCCGGGGGACAGGCTCGCCATCTCGGGCCCGGGCGGCCCGGACCCCATGTTGCAGCTGGCCGCTCACTACTACATGGCCGGCGATCTCACCTCCCTGCCCGCCATCAGCGCCATGGCCGAGGTGATGCCGACAGCGGCCAGGGGCCATATCGCCCTGCTGGTGCCCCATCAGGAAGATGTGCAGGATCTGTCGCTGCCCGAAGGGGTCAGCCTGCGCTGGTTTGTCGGCACACCGGACCAGACCGGCCCCCTGGTGGAGTACTTCACCTCCCTGCCCATGGCCGCCGAGGAGAGCTATTTCTGGTTCGGGGGGGAAGAGGGTCTGGTGGTGCCCCTGCGTCGTCATGTCAGGCGGACCCTGGACACCGATCGCCAGCGGGTCTACGCAGTGCCTTACTGGCGCAGCGGCAAGGATGAAGATGCCTACCATCAGGATCGCCATGTCGTGATGGATAGCTGATAACACCCTGTATTCCTTACTCTTATCAGGCCCTCTCCCGCTCGGGAGCGGGCCTGGTTGCCATGCTTCCCTCCCTTTTTTACGCCCCGCCCCCCATCTTTGGTGATCCTCTCGGTAGTGCTTGCATTTGAGACGAACAGCAAGATAATGATAATCACTCTCAACAAAGATGCTGTGTGCCGGGCGCAGATCCCTGATCCAGACACCCGAATGCTCCGGACACATCGTCGACCCCATTTGCACTGCAAGGTAACCCCAGATGGCTGTTTTGAATTCGGTAATGCGCGCCTTCGCGGTGGAGGCGCTCCCCACCCCTGCCGACCTGTTGGCACAGCATCCCTGCCCGGCCGATATGGCGCAGCACATTGATCACCACCGCCACCAGGTGCGCCAGATCCTGAGCGGGGCAGACGATCGTCTGCTGCTGGTGATAGGCCCCTGCTCCATCCATGATCCCGTCGCCGCCCTCGACTATGCCAAGAGGCTGGCACGGCTCGCCACCGAGTATCAGGAGAGCCTGCAGATAGTGATGCGCACCTATTTCGAGAAACCGCGCACCACAGTCGGCTGGAAGGGGCTGGTCTTCGACCCTCATCTCGATGGCAGCAACGACATCGTTCACGGGCTCCACCTGGCCCGTCAGCTGCTGCTCGACATCAACCGGCTGGGGCTGGCCACCGCCACCGAGTTTCTCGATACCACCAGCTTCCTCTATCTGGCGGATCTCATCAGCTGGGGGGCCATCGGTGCCCGCACCACCGAATCCCAGGTACACAGGCAACTGGCCTCGGCCCTGCCCTGCCCGGTTGGCTTCAAGAACGGCACGGACGGCAACATCCGGGTGGCCATCGATGCCATCCTGGCCAGCGAGGCCTCCCACCTGTTCACCGCCCCTGGTAGCCAGGGGGGCATGGTGGTGATCAGGAGCGAAGGCAATCCGGGCGGCCACATCATACTGCGCGGCGGCACCCTGCCGAACTATCACCAGAGCGATGTGATGGACGCGGCCGAACGCCTGGCGCGCCAGGGGCTCAACCCTCGGCTGATGGTGGATTGCAGCCACGGCAACAGCCAGAAGCTGCACCAGAACCAGCTCCTGGTCGCCGGGGAGCTCTGCCGCCAGTTGCGGGGCGGGAGCACGGCCGTTGCCGCCGTCATGGTCGAGAGCTTTCTGCAAGGGGGCAGCCAGAAGCCGGCGCCACTGAGTGAGCTGCAATATGGCTTGTCGGTCACCGATGCCTGCCTTTGCTGGGAAGAGAGTGAGAGCCTGCTGGCCATGCTGGCCGATGGGGTCATGGCGCGCCGTCAATGTGCAAACGGTCGCGCCATTCCCCTTCACCGCGATCTCGGCCAACCGGTCAGCTGACCTATTTCCTATTTATTCGCAGCGGGGTCGTCAGACCCCTATTCAATCTCTATACCGATAAATGACATTCACATATTGTCTGGACAGGGGTGTCAAATAGGGCAGTGATGACGAAAGAGAAATAGTGCGAGAGGGACAAGCACTTCCCCATTGATAGGAAGATGGGCGGCCAGGCAAAGCGGGAGGCATGCCCACAAATCCACCTATATCATCCCACTGCGACGGGCCATTATTTGGCATCTTCTGTCATCAGAGATAACAAACGGGCTGTATGAGTCCTCATTGTGTCGCAGGCGAGACACGACAGCGATTGGCTTACCGCCAATGGATACTTTTTATTGGCCCATGATGGTCATGGCTATTGTGGACAGGCGATCCTATTTAGGTGGCTTCTTCGATGGGCAATAGATAGACAGGATCCTGAAAATAATAATGCCGCCTCTTGGGCGGCATTATTGACGACGCTATCCTGGCAATCAGATCAGGAAGTCGTTCAGATCCTTGCCCAGCGCAACTTGCTCGGCAATGGCTTTGGGCATACGGCCCTGGCCGGTCCAGGTCTTCTCCTGGCCATCTTCCTGATACTTGTATTTGGCAGGGCGCGGGGCACGCTTGCTCTTGGCTGCACCAGCGGCTGCCGGAGCGGCCACGCTGCCGATCAGCTCACGCGGGTCGATGCCGGCTTGTTGCAGCATCTCGGTAAACTCGCTCAGCTTGCGCTGACGCTCTTCCTGCTCGGCACGTTCCTGTTCAACAGACTCGGCACGCTCGTTATATACCAGATCAAACTTTTCTTTCGCTTCTTGCAGTTGCTCAAACGGCAGTTCACGAATGGCAGCGCGCAAGCTGCGAATGTTCAGCAGAACCTTCAGAAACTCGTTCATTACTTCCTCACAGAATTATTTTTGTATGTCACAGGGATAACTCATTTTGAGAATAGCATGTCCACTCGATAACAACATAATGATTTTATAGCGCCAGCGCTATTCCTGACAATCTCATGGTCATTATTCACAGTGGTTAATTCACATCAGGGATCTTATCGGATCGCCACTCAACAGACATTATTTCTTCAACATGGGTTAATCGGTCCCACTTCCTCAGGTATTTGTCACAGAGATAAAAGGGGTGTCATCCAAGCACCTGCATTCATATATAACAAACCATACCGCGGCCCACAGCCGCCAGCACGGAATGTACAAATATCGTCCACTTCATGCCAGGGTCGAATGAAATGAGATCGAGACCGGGCAGCACTCTGTATCCCTGTCCCTGGTTCAATCAATTTCCTTTGCCTGAGCGCTTATCCATTCGATGAATGCCTGGATCTTGGGGCACTGGCGATGGGGGAGCGTCGCCATGTAGTAGCGTTGATTGCAGCGAACCGCCTTGCCCGGGAAGGGCTCCACCAGTTCGTTGCGCTCCAGCCGCTGGCGCACCAGGTTCTTGCGGCCCATGGCCACGCCGGCGTGATTCATGGCGGCGATGATGGCGAGATCGGAACGATCGAAGCCCATGCTCGACTGGCAGCCATCGAGGGAGATCCCGGCCTGGCGAGCCCAGCTGCACCACTCGTCGGTGTCGGAGTCATATCCCCAGGCCTGCCGGTCGTGCAGCAGGCGGCAGTGGTTCAAGTTGTCCGGGTTGTTGAGCAGCTGGTGCCGCTCGGCATATTCGGGGCTGCACACTGGCACCATGTATTCATCCATCAGCGGGTGGATGGCGAGCCGCTCCGGCACCTTGTCGTCGAAATAGATCGTCAGATCGATGCCATAGCCGTGCAGATTGACGTTCTCGTTGCCGGTCATGATGTTGAGATCGATCTGGGGATGCAGGCGGGAAAAATCCGCGAGCCGCGGCACCAGCCAGCACTGGGCGATGGAGGGGCGGGAGTAGACGGTCAGGGAACCGGACAGCTCCTGGTTCTTGATCTCCAGGATCTCCTGATTGATGAACTCCAGCGACGACTTGAGTGCCCAGAAGACCCGTTGCCCCTCAGTCGTCAATACCACCTTGCGGTGAAAGCGCTGGAACAGCTTGAAGCCGAGCTCCTCTTCCAGCGCACCTATCCGGTGGCTCACCGCACTCGGGCTGAGCGCCAGCTCATCCGCCGCCAGGGCGAAGGAGCTGTGGCGGGCCGCCGCCTCGAAGGTGTGCAGCTTGGAGAGCTGATAGCCGCTTAGCAGCTTGTTTCTCGATACGTAGTTGTCTTCGGTATACATCCGCCTTCCCCGTCACAGCCTCAACATCGCCGTCATGATATCCCGGATGACCCGATTCAGGATGACGTAACCGAACCCAAGTCACATAAATACCGCTAAATGTGATGAATGTGGCACCTTTGCATCAACTCAGATCATCCAAGAGGCCATTTTCATCATTTGTCAGCCCGACCCCCTTGCCGTTCAATAGGCCCATCATTTATCTCTTATCATCCCTGTCGAGGCGCAGTATGAATTCTGAAATGTGGGTCGTCGGTACCTTGCTGACAAGCATCATCCTGATCGTCTTCACCATAGTGAAGGGCAAGGTGCACCCCTTCCTCGCCCTGCTGCTGGCGAGCTTCTATGTCGGCACCATGATGGGGATGAACCCGGTCAAGATGGTCAACGCCATGGAAGAGGGCATAGGCGGCACCCTGGGCTTTCTCGCCGCCGTCATCGGCCTTGGCACCATACTCGGCAAGATGATGGAGGTGTCGGGGCGGCAGAGCGCATCGGTCTCGCCCTGCAAAAGTGCCGCTGGCTCTCGCCCCAGGTCATCATGGTGCTGGTGGGTCTGGTGTGCGGCATCACCCTCTTTGTCGAAGTGGGGGTGGTGCTGCTCATTCCGCTCGCCTTCTCCATCGCCCGCAAGACCAACACCTCGCTGCTGACCCTGGCCATTCCGCTCTGCACCGCCCTGATGGCCGTGCACTGCATAGTGCCGCCCCACCCGGCCGCGCTCTATGTCACCAATCAGCTGGGTGCCGACATCGGCTCCGTCATCGTCTATGGTCTCGCGGTCGGGCTCTTCGCCTCCCTGGTGGGTGGCCCCCTGTTTCTGAAGCTGCTGGGCAAGCGGGTGCCGTTCAAGGCGGTGCCCGCCGCCTTTGCCGACATCCAGGCCCGCGATGAGGCAAGCCTCCCGACCCTCGGCGCCTCCCTCTTCACCGTGCTGCTGCCCATACTGCTGATGCTGGTCAAGACGGTGGCCGAGCTCAACATGGATCACGCAAGCCACCTCTATACCCTGCTGGAGTTTATCGGCAACCCCATCACCGCCATGTTCATCGCCGCGTTTACCGCCTACTACGTGCTGGGGATCCGTCAGCGCATGAAGATGGAGGGGCTGCTGGACAAAACGGAAGAGTGCTTCTCCTCCATCGCCAACATCTTGCTCATCATAGGGGCGGGGGGTGCCTTCAACGGCGTGCTCAAGGCGAGTGGCCTGGGGGACAGCCTGGCGACCATACTCTCCCAGCTGGACATGCACCCCATACTGCTCGCCTGGCTGGTGGCCATAGTGCTGCACGCCGCCGTGGGCTCGGCCACCGTCGCCATGATGGGGGCCACCGCCATCGTCTCCCCCATGATGGTGCACTACCCGAACATCAGCCCGGAGATCATGACGCTCGCCATCGGCTCAGGCGCCATCGGCTGCACCATGGTGACCGACTCCCTGTTCTGGCTGGTCAAGCAGTATTGCGGTGCCACCCTGAACGAAACGCTCAAGTACTACACCAGTGCCACCTTTGTCGCCTCCCTGATGGCGCTGGCCGGTACCTTCCTGCTCTCCTGTATCCTGTAACAAGACCGAGACATCCCATGAAACACATCGACGTCCAACAACTCACAAGCCAATATCCGCTGCTGCAATCCCTGATCGCGCTCGAGCCCGTCACCTGGTTCAACCCCAAGGCCACCACATTGGCGGTCGGTCTGCCCCATGTGGGCCTGGATGGCAGCGATGTGGCGGATGCCTCCGCCCGGCTCGCCCGCTTCGCCCCCTACATGTGCGACGCCTTCCCGGAGACCCGCGCCAGCAACGGCATTCTGGAGTCCGAGATAGCGGCCATCCCGGCGATGCAGGCCACCCTGAACCAGCGCTACGGCGTCGAGCTGACCGGCAAGTTGCTGCTCAAAAAAGACAGCCACCTGCCCATCTCCGGCTCCATCAAGGCCCGTGGCGGCATCTACGAGGTGCTGACCCACGCCGAACGGCTGGCCATCAAGGCCGGTCTGCTCTGCAAAGAGGACGACTATCGCAAACTGTTCAGCGACGAGTTCCGCCAGTTCTTCGGCCAGTACAGCATTGCGGTGGGCTCGACCGGCAACCTCGGCATGTCCATCGGCATCATGAGCGCCAAGCTCGGCTTCACCGTCACCGTCCACATGTCTGCCGATGCGCGGGAGTGGAAGAAGCGCAAGTTGCGCGAACACGGGGTGATCGTGGTGGAATATGCCGAGGATTACGGGGTGGCGGTGGAGCAGGGGCGCAAGGAGGCCGAGCGCGATCCCAACTGCTTCTTCATCGACGACGAGAACTCCCGCACCCTCTTCCTCGGCTACTCGGTCGCGGGCGAGCGGGTGAAAAAGCAGTTCGACGAGATGGGCCTAGTGGTGGATGCCGAGCATCCGCTGTTCGTCTATCTGCCCTGCGGCGTCGGCGGCGGCCCGGGGGGCGTGGCCTTTGGCCTCAAGCTCGCGTTTGGGGACCATGTTCACTGCCTGTTTGCCGAACCCACCCACTCCCCCTGCATGCTGCTCGGGGTCCACACCGGATTGCACGATGCCATTGCGGTGCAGGATCTGGGGATAGACAACCTCACCGCCGCCGACGGCCTCGCGGTGGGGCGCGCCTCCGGCTTCGTCGGCCGCGCCATGGAGCGGCTGCTCGATGGCTTCTACACCCTGAGCGATCAGGAGATGTATGACCTGCTGGGACTGCTGGCGCGGGACGAGCAGATCAAACTCGAACCGTCCGCCCTGGCCGGTATGGCAGGACCTTGGCGCGTGGCGGCCGATCCCGAGTGGCAAATGGGGCGCGGTTTCGATGCCGCGACCATGGCAGGCGCCACCCACCTGGTGTGGGCCACCGGTGGCGGCATGGTGCCCACCGAGGAGATGGCAAAATACCTCGCCGCCGCCCACCTCTGATCTTTTTTTCAACCGAAAGACCCGCCACCCTGGCGGGTTTTTCTCTTCTGGGATCAGCAAGATGGCATGCTCTTTGCCCAAGTGTGGCCACCCTTCATGCCCTTCCCCTGCCGTCAATCCCCCCAAGTTGGTTATTTTGTGATACGATAGAGGCCGTTTTTTGACATCTGCGCCCCGTTGTCGCCTTGATCCTGCAAGATCACCACCCAGTCCGGTGGGCACAACCGCGGCGGCGCAGCACCACAAGTGACCCGGTTGAGTCAATGCTGGCGGCCTGTGCCAGCGAGCGACACCAGGGGCACCTTAGATAAGGAGATCGGGCTATGAAACAGTATCAAAGCTGGCTTGGACAATATCTGATGAGCCGTCGCGATGGCGATCACGCCATGGCTTCCGAACTCGCCAACTCCATCTGCGAGTTCTGGCAGGCGCAGGGGGATGAGGCCGAAACCAGCAAATGGCAGCAGCTCTACCAGCAGCACGTGGAAAAGACCACCTGACGGCGGCACCTTCAGGCTTTCTGGCCTGTCACCCATAAAAAAACCGGCGCTCATGGCGCCGGTTTTGCATTTCAGCGACCCGAATTACATCTGGTCGACCATGTCCTGGGCGAACTGGGAGCAGGAGCGCAGGGTGGCGCCTTCCATCAGTCGCTCGAAGTCATAGGTGACTGTCTTGTTGGCGATGGCCGCTTCCATCCCCTTGACGATGAGATCCGCCGCCTCGGTCCAGCCCAGGTGGCGCAGCATCATCTCGGCGGAGAGGATGAGGGAACCCGGGTTCACCTTGTCCTGACCTGCGTACTTGGGTGCAGTGCCGTGGGTTGCCTCGAATAGGGCCACGCCGTCGCCGATGTTGGCGCCCGGGGCGATGCCGATGCCACCGACCTGAGCGGCCAGGGCGTCGGAGATGTAGTCACCGTTCAAGTTCATGCAGGCGATGACGTCATACTCGGCCGGACGCAGCAGGATCTGTTGCAGGAAGGCATCGGCGATGACGTCCTTGACGATGATGGTCTTGCCGGTCTTCGGGTTCTTGAAGGAGCACCAGGGGCCGCCGTCGATGAGCTGGGCATCGTACTCTTTCTGGGCCAGGGCATAGCCCCAATCCTTGAAGGCACCTTCGGTGAACTTCATGATGTTGCCCTTGTGCACCAGGGTCACGGAGTCGCGATCGTTGTCGATGGCGTACTCGATGGCGGCACGGACCAGACGCTCGGTACCGGCCTTGGACATGGGCTTGATGCCGATGCCGCAGGACTCGGGGAAGCGGATCTTCTTCACGCCCATCTCGTTTTGCAGGAAGGCGATCACCTTCTTGGCTTCGTCGCTGTCCGCCTTCCACTCGATGCCGGCGTAGATGTCTTCGGCGTTCTCGCGGAAGATCACCATGTCGGTCAGCTCGGGGTGCTTGACCGGGCTCGGGGTCCCTTCGTAGTAACGGACCGGGCGCAGGCAGACATAGAGATCCAGCTCCTGGCGCAGGGCCACGTTGAGGGAGCGAATACCGCCACCGACCGGGGTGGTCAGCGGGCCCTTGATGGCCACGCAGTATTCACGAATGAAATCCAGGGTTTCGGCCGGCAGCCAGGCACCTTCGCCATAGACATGAGTCGATTTCTCGCCGGTATAAATCTCCATCCAGGCGATCTTGCGCTCGCCCTTGTAGGCTTTCTCGACCGCAGCGTTCACCACGTTCAGCATGGCCGGGGTCACGTCCACACCGATACCATCCCCTTCGATAAACGGAATGATGGGGTTGTGGGGAACCTGCAGCTTGCCGCTGGCATCGACTGTGATTTTCTGACCCTGGGTCGGGATAACTACTTTGCTTTCCATCGGCATCTCCTAACTTCCGTTTGTTATCAATCTGATCGTTGATCGTTGCGCGCGGCCATCTTAGCCCATCCATTTGCATAATCAAATGGCGGGCGTGCATGTCCGACCATAGTCGGGGACTGGATCACAATGCGCCACTTCTCTTCGCGCCCCATGAGGCGCAAGCCAGTGCAGTCCCGCCATGGCGAGCGCCGCCGTCATGGCGTCAGACTCTCGCTCTGCCCCTGAGGCTGGCTCAGGGCGCGGTACTGGGAGGGGGTCAGCCCCGTCTTTTGCTTGAACACCCGGCAGAAATAGTTCACATCCATGTAACCACAGCGGCTGGCCACCTCTTCGAGGCGGAAGCGGTATTTTTTCAGCATGAACTTGGCCCGATCGATGCGTACCCAGCTGATGTAGTCCGCCAGGCGCATGTGGCCCTGCTCGCGAAACAGGTGGGAGAGGTGGCTCGCCGAGACGTTGAAGCGGTGGGCGATGGAGTCGCGGCTGATGGGACGGTGAAAGTTCTCCTGGATATAGATGCAGATGCCGTGAAACAGCTCAGCCCCTCGCGGCCGCTCGAAGGTGGACTCCGCCAGCAATTGACGGGCGCTGGTGAGCAGCGCCTGCAACAGGTGGTTGTCGGTGGGGGAGCGGCCCGGGTCTTCCACCAGCACGTTGAGGGCCGCCAGTATGTGTTCGTTCACATGGCCGGCCCGGGCCATGATGCTGTGCTTTTGCACATCGAAGAAATCCGGGTCTTCCCGGCGCTTGCTCACCAGGCTGAAACCGAGCTGGCGCTTGCCAAACAGCAGGCTCAGCACAGAGCAGTCCGTGGTCCAGAGCGGCTTGTTCCAGCCGTTGGGGGGGATGTAGAGCGCCTGCCCCGGCAGCACGCTTATCTCCTGGCAACCCGACTCCCTGTCCCAGATCTGGTTGAGGTATTCGCCGCTGAACACCAGCTCGAGACGCGGGAAGTTGACCTGGTAGCTGAAGCCGGGCGGCACCCCCTGATCCTGGGCAAACCAGATCTGCTCGAAGGGAACCTGGTCTTGGAGTGCGCCGTCGAGCAGCTGGCTGAAGATGAGTGACATGATGATCCCGATCAAGAGAGAGGCAAGCGATTGCGGCGGCAAAGGCCGCCCATGTTATAGTCCGGGCCGGACCGTCAATTCCACCCTTTTCTTCAAACCACTTTGTTCACACCAAATGAGGCGTCCCTTATGAGCAGTCGAGATCTGCCCTCTTTTTTGTTAATGCAAAATCCGATTCAAGGTTACGACTGGGGCAGCCATGACGCCCTCACCACCCTGTTTGGCATCCCCAATCCGGCTGGCAAACCCCAGGCAGAACTCTGGATGGGAGCCCATCCCAACGGCTGCTCCGAGGTGACGCTGGCGGGGAATGTGCAGAGGCTCTCGACCCTGATAGAGCGCGCCCCCGCCGCCGTGCTGGGGGATGCCACCGTCGCCCGCTTCGGCAGCCTGCCCTTCCTGTTCAAGGTGCTGTGCGCCGAGAAGGCCCTCTCCATCCAGGTGCACCCGAGCAAGGCCCAGGCCGAAGCCGGCTTTGCCAAAGAAGAGGCCGCCGGCATAGACCCCAAGGCAGCCAATCGCAACTACAAGGATCCCAACCACAAGCCGGAGCTGGTGTTTGCCCTCACCCCCTATCAGGCGATGAACGGCTTTCGCGCCATCCCGGCCATACTGGCGCTGTTCGACCGCATGGGGCTGCCGGCGTTGGCCGAACTGACCGAAGCGCTGCGCCAGTCACAGGATGAGGCGGGCTTGCAGCACTTCTTCCACCAGTTGCTGGTGCTGGAAGGGACGCGCAAGGATGAGGCCCTGGCCGGCCTGCTGGCCTATGCCGCCCAGCATCAGGATGAAGAGACCTTTGCGCTGATCACCAGCCTGGCCGCCCAGTACCCGGGGGATGTGGGGCTCTTCTCGCCACTCTTGCTGAACGTGGTGACCCTGCAGCCGGGTCAGGCCATGTATCTGGACGCCTGCACCCCCCACGCCTATGTGCGCGGCACCGGCCTCGAGATCATGGCGAACTCCGACAACGTGCTGCGCGCCGGGCTCACCCCCAAATACATAGACGTGGCCGAGCTGCTGGATTGCACCCGCTGCCTGCCCAAGCCGGACGACCAGATCCTGCTGGCCCCCCACCTTGACGGGGCGGTGCAGCACTTCGAGGTGCCGGTACCTGACTTCACCTTCAGCGTCTACCCGGCCGGTGAGCATGCACTCACCACCGCCAGCGCCGAGATACTGTTTGCCATCGATGGCCCAGTGACCCTCCAGCAGGGTGAGCAGTCACTGCGCCTCGAGAAGGGTCAGTCCGCCTTCGTCCCCGCCGCCACCGGTCACTACCGGCTGCTGGCCGAGGGGCGGGTCGCCCGCGCCGGCAACCGCTGCTAAGGACCACCACGACCCCCTAATGCACAAGGGCCATCTTCGGATGGCCCCCACTTCGAAGGCTTCCCCATGCATGCTCCCTTGACCCCATCAGTCCCGCTCATCGCCCTGCTTCCCAAGGTGCAGCCAATCCTTAGCCCGCGCAATGAGCGCAGGGCTCGAACACTGTTCCTGCGCGGGGGTGACCTGTGAGCCTGGATCTCGGCGAGCTGATGCCGCTCTGGGCGCTGTTCCAGCAACAACCCCTGGCACAGGGCATAGGCCTCGCCGCCATGCTGGTCGGGATCAGCGCCTTCCGGCAACGGGATGACGGGCGTTTTCGATTGCGGCTCTGCCTCTATCAGGCGGCCATCGCCCTCCACTTCCTCCTGATGGGGGCCAGCACCGCAGCCCTCAGTGCAGGCCTCAGCTGCATTCGCACCACCGTCTCTGGGCACACCCGCAGCCCCTGGGTGATGCTGTTCTTCCTGCTTCTGGTCTGGGGGCTCGGCATTCCCGGGATCACCAGCGCGGTACAGTGGTTGCCCATCCTGGGCACCACCATAGGGACCTGGGGACTGTTTCGGGCCCAGGGCATCACGCTGCGGCTCAGCATGCTGACGGGTGGCCTGTGCTGGACCAGCCACAACCTCCTGATTGGCTCCATCGGCGGCAGCCTGATTGAGCTGAGCTTCCTGTTCGTCAACTGTCACACCATGTACCGCATGTGGCGACAACCGCAGTCGAGCCCTGCCTGATCCCCCGCCCTCCGGTGTCGCTGGCCGCAGTCAAGGCGTGAGGAAGGCCGATAGCGGCCTTGAAAAAAAACCACCGCCCTGGGTCAGGGCGGTGGTTTTTCATTATCTGCTCAACCGATGGCCAGCATGGCCGTCGGGGGCTAGTGTTCTGCCGCTTCCGGCTGGGGAGCTTCCGAGCGTTCCCGCTGCAGTTCATCAACCCTGGCTTGCCATTTGTCATGGGCCTGTTTTTGCCCCTGTGACTCGAATTCCTGGCGCATGGTGTCGATTTCTTGGTCAAGTTTTTCCATCAGGATGTCTCCTTACATCTCGGGTTACACACTGGCTGACGGCACTGTTGGCCAACCTGCTCTACCCGATTGGACACCAAGTCTTCCCCGATTGTCCAACTAAATAAACGATTTATTATGCAAAAACCAATCTAAAAAACAGTGAAAGGCTTCTTATGAAACCACATAAAATGCTTCTGATCAGGTGTGGTAAAAACCTATTTTCCTTTCATTATCAATGCATTGAAAACATTCACTCCAGCCTTGTCGCCGTCCTTGTCCGGGGATGCTGGTTATGCACATTTTTTTCACGCCCCCCGCCTGGGCCCACCTCGCCCATGCGAAGCCGCCCCCGGGCCGCACTTTTGCCGGGCGGCTCACATTTCAGGGCGCGGTCACAGCACACAAATCTCCAACTCTCGCTCCTGACTTGGGCGCGGCATATGGCCACCCACTTCTGACAACCACATCAAAAACACACTCAAAGCATTGTTTTAAAATGAAATAAAAAATCACAAACCGAGTCGGCAAGCCGGCATAAAAATGCGAGCGGGGTCACAGGACGGGGTCACTGACACAAAAATCCAGTAAAGGGCACATATATCCGATTTCTACCCGTGAGCAGGGGCGAAACAATAGACGGGTCAATTGTTACCCATCGCAACGGCTCCAAGAAGGAGCCAGGAGACACCTATGCTCACCTCCTTGATAGACGAAGGATTGATCTGCCTCGACATAGCGGCCAACGACAAACAGGGGCTCTTTGTGGAGCTGGCCGCCCGGCTCAAGGCCTGCGGCAAGATAGCCAGTCAGGATCAGTTCGTGCGCGACCTCTGGGCGCGGGAAAACCTCGACAACACAGGGTTTGAACAGGGGGTCGCCCTGCCCCACGCCAAGAGCGAGGCGGTGCTGCAGCCCGCCATCGTCATCGGCATCAGCCGCCAGGGGATAGACTACGGCGCCGAAGATGGACAGCCCTCCAGACTCTTCTTCATGATTGCCTCCCCGGCGGGGGGCGCCAACCACCATATCGAGGTACTGGCCGAGCTCTCCACCAAGCTGCTGGAGCCGGGCTTCATTCCGCAGGTGCAAGCGGCCACCAGCAAGGCCGAGGTGCTCAAGCTGCTGGCAGCCCGGGCTCCCGCCAGTGCGGCCGGCAACCAGCCAGCCCGGACCAGGGCGCCGCAACCCAGCGCCCCCGAGCCCCGGGATCGCAGCCTCAAGGGCCAGCTCAACACCCTCAAGCAGCATTTGCTGTTTGGCACCTCCCACATGATCCCCTTCATCGTCGCGGGGGGCGTGCTGCTGTCGCTCTCGGTGATGATGAGCGGCAAGGGCGCCGTGCCCGAGGCGGGCGTGCTCAAGGACATGGCCGACATGGGCATCGCCGGGCTCACCCTGTTTACCGCCGTGCTCGGCGGCTACATCGCCTACTCCATGGCGGACAAGCCAGGCCTGGCCCCCGGCATGATCGGCTCCTGGATTGCGGTGCAGCAGTTCCACACCGGTTTTCTCGGCGCCATCCTGGTGGGCTTTATCGCCGGCCTCATCGTCAATCAGCTCAAGCGCATCAAGCTGCCGGACTCCATGAGTTCGCTCGGCTCCATCTTCATCTATCCGCTGATCGGCACCTTCCTGGTGTGCGGCATCGTCATGTGGGTGATAGGGGCGCCCATCGCCGCCATGATGGAGGGGATGAACCACTGGCTCTCCAGCATGGCGGGCTCCGGCAAGGTGATGCTGGGGGCCATCCTCGGCGGCATGACCGCCTTCGACATGGGCGGCCCGGTCAACAAGGTGGCCACCCTGTTCGCCCAGACCCAGGTCAACACCCAGCCCTGGCTGATGGGCGGGGTCGGCATCGCCATCTGCGTGCCGCCGCTCGGCATGGCGCTGGCGACCCTGCTCTCCCCCCGCCGCTACAAGAAGGAGGAGCGCGAAGCGGGCAAGGCGGCCGCCATCATGGGCATGATCGGCATCAGCGAGGGGGCCATTCCGTTCGCCGCCGCCGACCCGGTGCGCGTCATCCCGGCCATAGTCGCGGGCGGCATCGTCGGCAACATCACCGGCTTCATGATGCACAGCATCAACCACGCCCCCTGGGGCGGCTGGATAGTGCTGCCTGTGGTGGAAGGCAAGATGGGCTACATCCTGGGCACAGTGCTCGGCGCCCTGACCACGGCCCTTGTCGTCAACCTGCTGAAAAAACCGGTGACCGACGAGGAAGAGGTCACCACCCCGGATGGCGGCTATGAGGTCATCGAAGCGGAAGGTGAGGCAGAAGTGCTCGCCATCACCGCCTGCCCCTCAGGGGTGGCCCACACCTTCCTCGCCGCCAAGAGCCTGCAAAAGGCGGCCGCCAAGGCGGGCATCAAGCTCAAGGTGGAGACCCAGGGCGCCAACGGCATCATCAACCGCATCACCCCCAAGGACGTGGCCAACGCCCGCTGCGTCATCCTGGCCCATGACGTGGCCATCAAGCACAGAGAGCGCTTCAATAGTATCGAAATAATCGATGTCAAAACGAAGGATGCTATCCACAATCCAGATGGATTATTGGCCCGCACCCTGGCAGACAACAGCAAGGTCGCCTGACGAGGCAGGGTTGGCGTGCTGAACATAAGGGGCCGCTAGGCCCCTTTTTGCGGTGGCAGGAGATGAGGGGGCAAGCTCGCCTCCCCCTTGCCAGCCCCATAAAAATCCGGCGCCAGGGGGCGCCGGATAACGTCGTGGTGGGCGGCCGCTATCGGCCGGCTTGCCGGTCGGGATGGGGCGCGATCGCCTGTCACGCAGCCGGATCAAGGGGTCGGCTTGACCAGGGTATCCAGAGCGTTCACCGTCAGGGTGCCTCTGCCTCGGGTCATCTTGTGGAAGTTGGTGCCCTGCTGGGACGGGTTGTCTGTCCGGGTCAGCAGGGTGGCCCCGTTGTTGTAGTTCTGGATCTCGGTGGCGGTGAGCGGCCGATCCGACAGGATCAGCAGTAGGGTACGAAACGCCTTCTGCGAAGTGGCCGCACTCGGCACCCTGGGTTTCTGATCGGCCGGGATCAGGGCATAGGCATCGAGACTGGCGGGATCCGTCATCTCGGAGGCGTCCATCAACCCCATCAGGTAGAGCTCGATGTCGGCGTAGTTGGCACTCACGTTGTTCAGCTGGCCGACGATGCCGAGCCAGGGAGCCCAGTGCCCGGTAACGGGTGGCACCACCCAGTTCGCCCAGCGATGGGCCATCTCGTGCAGGATGGGGCCATAGGTCGAGGTCGACAGGTACTTCTTCTTGTAGAGGAAGAAGACCCCCTGCAGCTTGCCGTCCGAGTGAAACGCCGCCGTCTCATCAAACATGCCAAGGCCTATGCCCGCCACATCGTTTCTGACGTGGGCATATTCACCTGTGGGCATGCCCGCTGGGACATCGTCGTTGTTCATCACCACTGTGATGAAGTCGAAGGCATCGCTGAACTGGCTGTAGACCTGTCCGGTCAGATCTTTCAGCGCCGCCTGCCCCTCGGGGGAGTTGATGGAGGTCGCATTCCAGAATGCAAAGGCCTCCGGGCTCAGTTGCAGCGAAGCCAACTGGTTTTGCCGCGGCTCGATGAGGATGGGAGCCTCGGGGGCCGTTGGCATCACGGTCAGCCGGGCCGACGTGCTGGTGACGCCCCCCAGGCTGGCGGTGATGAGTGCCACCCCCTCGCTCAGGCCGCTCGCCTCCCCCCGGCTGCCAGAGGCATTGCTGATGGGCGCGACGGCGGGCGCATCGGAAGACCAGAGGATGGTGTCGTCGTCCGTCACCTCCTGGTTGCTGCCATCGGAGAGGGTCACCATGGCCTGAAATTGCACCTTGCCCCCCACAGTGACAGAGGCATCCGCCGGCGTTAGCTCCAGATTGGTCACCACGGCGGATGAGACGGTCACCGGGGTCGAGCCAGTGAAGGCGGTGCCGTCCAGGGTGCCGCTCGCCATGATGGCGGCAGTCCCCACCGTCTGGCCCGTCACCAGCCCCTTGCTCCCCGCCTGGTTGCTGACGCTCGCTATCCCGGGTTGATTGCTTTGCCACTGGATGAGGTCGTTGTCGGTGACATCGAACGAGGTGCCATCGGTGAGATTGGCCGTGGCGACAAACTGTGTTTGCAGGCCAGCCGCAATGGTGTCCCCCATGGACTGCACCTCGAGTCCGATGACGGCGGCCGAGCTCACCCTGAGCGGCTCGGTCGCCTCGAGGGAGACCCCGTTGATCATGCCGCTCACCCCTATGGTGGCACTCCCCGGCGTCAGCCCGGTGACCAGCCCGGTCTCGCTGATGCTCGCCACCGCAGGATCGCTGCTGTGCCAGGTCAAGGCGTCATGCTCGGTCACCTCTATGGGATCGCTGTCATCGGACAGGGTGGCGAAAGCGTGCAACTGCGCACTCAATCCCATGGGCAGCGGATCCTGGGGGGCATGGATATCCAGCCCGGTGATCACGGCATCCGTCACCGCCAGCGGGGCCGACGCCAGGAAGGACGCGCCGTTGAGGGTGCCGCTGGCCTCAATGTTCGGCTCCCCGACCGCCACCCCGGTGGCAAGGCCCTTGCTGCCGGCGTCGTTGCTGACCAGGGCACTGCCCTCGTCACTGCTGCGCCACTGCAGAGCCGAGGCATTGGTCACGTCTCGCGACTGGCCGTCGGAGAAGGTGGCGATGGCCACGAAGGGCTGGTTCAATCCCACCGGCACACTGGCCGTGACCGGGGTCAGTTGCAACTCTGTCACATAGGCATCGATCACCTCCACCCTGGCGGTGGCGCTATGAGACTCCCCGTTGACTGTGCCCGTGCTGGTCAGGGTGGCCGTGCCCGGGCCGATCCCCATGGCGAGGCCCTGTTCATCCACCCTGACCACGGCGGTGTCGCTGCTGCTCCAGACAAGGTCGGGGTGCCCGGTCACGTCCTGCACGGCGCCATCATCCCAGGTCGCCTGCACCTGGAACTGCTGCTCGACACCGACGGGAACCCTGATCTCTTCCGGACTCATCCGCAACGAGGCGAGGGAGGGGCCCTCCCCCGTTGAGCCTTCCTCGTCATCACTGCCACACCCCAGCAGCGCCAGCGCTGCCAATCCTGCTACCAACCACTTGCCCACTGCCATTACCCACTCCTCCCTAAATCACTCCCTTGCCGGCGCACTCGGCGTGCGCCGGGGCCGCCTGTCGCTGCGGCTGTTTGAACCAGACGGGGAGTAGAGCAACGGGGCATTTTGCCGTCCACCGAAAGCCACGGTGCAGACAGCCTGGGTTAAGAAAACCGCGATGAAACCTGGCAACCCGCCCCCAAGTCCCTGACAAACCGCCCTTTATCCGCCGCCGAACCCCGCCAGGTGCCAATGAATGAGGGCCTTTCGGCCCCCTGTCATTGCCAACCCGGAGTCATGGCGCCGGGCGCAGGCCGAGGGTCATGCCAAGGCTCATGCGATCCCCTCTGCCGAGCAGGCGCAAGCCGGGGTGACCGGCCATCTGGTGGGCATTGGCGGCATGGCTCTGGGGCTCCAGACAGACGAAGCCGCTCCCCTCATCGGGCTGGTAGAGCATCAGGAAGGCACACTCGCTTGAAACTAGCAGGCGCTGTTGGCGGGCAGGATGGTCAATCTCGGCCTGACCGCGCCAGCCGCTGTAACAGTGGTTGAGCCACCCTTCCGGGCGCTGCCACTGACGAAAATCGAGCTTGGGCGCCAGTCTGCTCGACCAGTCGGTCGGCAGATGATCCTCCCCCTCCTGCCAGACACCGCTCGCCAGAAAGCGAATCTTTGTCTGCTCATCGCGCCAGAAGAAGGGGTGAAAACCGGCGCCGTAGAGGCAGGGGCTCTCCCCGAGATGGGTCAGGCTGATCCGCGCCACCAGGCTCGCTCCCTGCAGCCGATAGTCGATCTCCGCCAGATAGTGAAAGGGGCCATTCTGGCTGGTGAGCTGCAAGGTCACCGAGCTGTCGCTCAACGCCACCGGTTGCCATGGCTGTTGCCAGCCATCCCCATGCAAAAAGAAGTCGGGATCGAGTTCGCTCGCGGGCAACGCACACACCTCTCCCCACAGCTCGAACCGATTGCCCGCGACCCGATTGGCCAGCGGCACCATGGGAAACAGCGCGCTCTGCCCGGGATGCCATGGCTGCGCTGGGTCAGTTTCTCGTAGCAGCGGGCGCCCTTTGTCATCTTCAAACCCCAGCAGACAGGCCCCTTGTGCAGAGACCCGCATCCTAAGATGCGGGTTGCTCAATGTGTAAACCGTCATGCCGAGACGCTCGCCTTGGTCGGCGTCAGTTCGACCTTGCCCTGGGCCAGTTGGGCTTCCAGCGCCTCCAGCGTCACCCCCTTGGTCTCGGGCACCTTGCGATAGATAAAGATGAGACCGGCGAAACAGATAAGGCCATAGAGCAGGAAGCTGCCTGCGGCACCCAGTCCTGCGTTGAGCAGCGGGAAGGTGTAGGTCAGCACGAAGCAGGCGATCCAGAGCGCCAGGGTACCGGCCGACATCGCCAGACCGCGCACCCGGTTCGGGAAGATCTCCGAGAGCAGCACCCAGGTCACCGGCGCCAGGGTCAGGGCATAGATGGCGATGGCCACCAATACCAGCAGCAACACCGGCAGCCCCAGTACGCCTGTGGCATAGGCCGCCGCCATCATGCCGTAGATGATGGTGAGACCGGCCGAGCCAATCAGCATCAGCTTGCGACGGCCAATCTTGTCCACCATGGGCAGCGCTATCAGGGTAAACAGCAGGTTGATAAGACCGGTGGCGACGATGGATTTGAGGGTACTGTTGATGTCAAACCCGGCGGAGGCAAAGATCTCCTGCGCATAGTTGAAGATGACGTTGATGCCGCACCACTGCTGGAACACCGCCAACACGATCCCGATGATGAGGATCGGCCGCACCGAGGGCTTGCCCAGCTCCGCCAGCGAGACCTTGTGGGTCTCACCCACCAGGGTCTGACGGATATCGGCCAGCGTCTGCTTGGCATAGGCATCACCGCCAATCTTGCCGAGCATGCGGGAGGCTTTCTCATACTGACCATCTTTGGCCAGCCAGCGCGGCGACTCCGGCACGAAGAACATCAACACCAGAAAGGCCAGTGCAGGTACCAGTTCGGCACCGAACATCCAGCGCCAGCCGGACTGACCATTCCAGGTCGCCAGAATATCGGCCTGAGTCGCGTTGCTCGCCACCGGATCGGCGATCATCAGGTTCACCAGCTGAGCCGCCAGCACCCCGATCACTATGGTGAGCTGGTTGATGGCCACGAACTTGCCCCGCTTGTCGGCCGGGCTGATCTCGGCGATGTACATGGGCGAGAGCGCAGAGGCCAGACCGATGCCGATCCCGCCGATGATGCGATAGACCACAAACAGATCGAAGTTGCTGGCCGCAGCCGTGCCCCAGGCCGAGATGGTGAAGAGGATGGCGGCCAGGATCAGCGGCTTCTTGCGACCGAAGCGGTCGGCTGACCAGCCGGAGATGGCGGCCCCCAACACGCAGCCCACCAGCGCCGAGCTCATGGCCCAGCCAGACTGGGCCGGGTCGGTGATGGCGAAATAGGCCTCATAGAAGGGCTTGGCCCCGCCAATCACGACCCAGTCATAACCAAACAGCAGGCCACCGCAGGCGGCCACCAAACAGATCATCCAGATGTAGCTCATATTGAGCCCATTCGTATCCAATTGATTTTTCGTGCGTTCCATGACTCATCCTTTCTATCTTGTCGATTGTAGGGTGCAGTGGCACCCCTCACCGTGGCGGGGCGCCGGTTTTTGTTATGAGAGTTATGAGTTGAGTGACAGCTCGCGGCAGATCAGGGCAAAGAGGTGCCCCTTGTCGTGAGCCGGGTTGAGGGCGAGCAGCTCTCGCAAGCTATGTTCACAACCATCCCGCTGACCCAGCCCCAACAGGCCGAGCGCCCTGACCAGCAGACAGTGCTGGCGATGTTTGTGCTGCGGGTCGTCATCGAGCACGATGAGATCCGGCAGTGAGACGGCGAAGAAGTCCGCCTCGACCGACTCGCCCATCGCCTGTTCGGCCCAGCCGACCATTCCTTCAAAGAGACGCTGCGCCTCCGCAACCCGACCAAGACGTGCCAGCGCCATACCCTGATAGAAGAGGTAATCCACCGGCTGATCGTTGTAGTAGCGGCTGGCCCCCAGCGATCCCTGACCGAGACAGGCCTGTTGCAGGCTCTGGGCCGCCAGACTCTGGTTGTCACAGGCCAGATGGCAGAGCGCCAGCAGGTAGTGGATATCGTTGTCGGTTTGCCCCACCAGACGCCCCTCCCCCAGATTGAGGGGGTAGTGCAGCGCCTGTTGCAGCAACGGAATAGCCTGCTCATGGCGTCCCTGAGTCATCAGTACCAGCGCCCGGCGCTGCTGGTTGATGAGGTACTGACCGGTCACCTTGCCCTCGCCCCCCTCCCAGGGGTGGAATTCACGCAGCCGCAAGATCTCTGCCGCCGCCTCCAGCTGGCCGGTGATGTGATAGAGGCTGAGCAGTTCGGCGGTCAGGTCGTCGCGCTTGAGGGCAACCTCACGATGCGCCTCCAGCAGCGCCAACCGCTCCCTTGGCGCCATGGCGCAGCGCTTGTGCAGCTGATCCAGTTCAAACAGCAGACGGGCATCATCCGGCTTGAGGGCAAACGCCCGACTTAGGCACTGCTCGGCCGCCACCGGATCGCCGCTCTTGTTGAAGTGATAGATGCCAAGGTTGCGCCAGGCCGGGGCAAACTCGGGCGCCTGCTCGCACACCTGCTGCCACAGGGCAATGGCTTGCGGGTAGCTGCGCTTGCTGTAGTGGAAGCAGCCCAGCAGATAGCTGGCAAACCAGCTGTGGGGCAGTTGCGCCAGCATGGCCACCTCGCCAAGGGTATTGGGGAAACGCACCTTGCGGCCAAAGGCCTGCTCGGCCCGTTGCAGCAGGGCATCCTGTGCCTCACCTTCCGGCAACAATGCAGCCTGGAACAGCAGCGGCAGGGTCTCCTCTACCGGCAGTGTTGAGAGCAGTTGCTGCGCCAGCTCGGGGCGTCCCAGCGCCAGCAGATTGCTCGCCAGGAAACAGAGGTTCACCCCGCGCCCGTTGCACAGGGTGCGCAGCGCCTCGAGATCGGTCGGCTGCTCGCTTGCCAGCCAGCGCAGGAAGGCGAGCTGATAGTGAAGTGGATAACGAACGCGCTGCTCGTCGATATAGGCGATGGCCGCCTCCTGCTGGCCAGACTCCAGCAGCGCCAACCCTTTGAGGGCGATGGCGCCGTAGTGGGTACCGTTGACCGCGAGGCTGCGCTCGACAAATTGCAGCGCCTGCGAGGCATCGCGCCGTACCATGGCGATGCGGGCCAACCCGAAGAAACCACTGTCGCGGCAGTTGCCACTCCAGGTCGCCTTGTAGAAGTCATCGAAGGCGGCATCGAACTGGCCCAAACGCTCCTCGATGTGGCCGCGCAGCAAGCTGGCCTTGCCACACTGGGGGTTCTTGTTGAGCCGATGGGCACGGGTCAGCGCCTGATTGACGTAGACCAGCGCCTGCTCATAGTTGGCACGGTTGTACTCCAGGGTCGCCAGTGCCAGGTTGCAGCGATAGTCGCCGCCATCGAGCTCCAGTGCCCGCAGGTAGTAATCAAAGGGCGAGCGGCTGGCGTGCAGATACTGCTCAAGATGCTGACCGATGAAATAGAGCTCGTCGACCGAGTCGAGATTGACGGCGGGCTCTGGCGCGGTGGCAGGATCCGGCAGGGCTTCGCCCGCGGGCTGATGCTCCAGATAGCTCAGGATCGGCTGGCCCTGCTCATCCAGCAGACGTACCTGCAAGCGTCCCTCGCTGGTGATGGCCTGCGGCTCAAGCCAGGCCTGACCCGGTTGCAACTCCAGAGGTTGCGTAAACAGCACGCCCCCCTCGTCACTCACCTCGAAACTGGCCCCGCGAAGTGGCGCCACCGCATAGACCCCGCAGACGATGCCGTCATCGCTGCGCTCCAGCTTGATGGCGGCGCGGGTGTTGGCGTTTTGCAGGGTGCCGAGGGTGTTGTAGGGCAGGAAGTTCTGCACGAACACCTTCTCCTCCCCCGCATCCAGCCAGGTGAAGTCGGGCTGGTTGTCGGTGTAGACCCCGGTCATCAGCTCGATGTAGGGGCCGTTGTCGTCGGTCAGGTTGCGATCCCAGGCCAGACCGAAGTCACAGTTGCCCCAGCTCCACTGCTTCTTGCCAGGGGATACGTGGTGGTCCGCCACGTGCAACAGGCCGCCCTGCTCGTCATGGCAGTAGGCACCGACGAAGTCGTAGTCGGACTTGTCCGCCATGTAGGAGGTGGGCACCGGAATATTGCGGTAACGGGAGATATCGACCCCGGCGGAGTAATCCACCTTGTAGTAGGTGCCGCGGGCGATGGGGAAGGCACTGACGTCGCGCTTGCCGTGGTCATAGACGGCGGTCACGTCGGGCGGGAAGACGCTCTGGTGGGCATCGCCCCCCTTCACCGCCGGGTTGGACCACCAGAGGAAGTGGCGCGGCGTATCGTTGCCGTTGAACACCTTGCCGGTGATCTCGATGAGCGCCTTGTCGGGATAGAGGGTGAAGCCCGCCATCACCTGCAGACCGCGCATCGGCTCCACCTCGCCGAGCCAGACGGTCTTGGCGCCGCCCTCCCGATCCGCAATGGTGACATCCACCGGCATGAAGGTGGTGGGTCTGTGGTGCTGCGGCCAGTTGAACTCGATGCCGCCGGAGATCCAGGGCCCCACCAGCCCCACCAGCGCCGGTTTGATCACCTCGTTGTAATAGACAAAATCCCGCTGCATCACCTTGTCGTAGGCACGGTGGATGCGGCCACCCAATTCCGGCAGCAACATCACCTTGATAAAGTCGTTCTCCAGCCAGACCGCCTGATAGGACTTCATCTGCTTCTGGCCGGTCAGGGTGTCGATCACGCCGTAGGGATAGACGGCCCCCGAGGAGCCCTGATAGACCCGCTTCTCGAGAAACATGGGGTTGGGATCTTCGGCACCGACCTCGTAGGTCGGCAGGGTGACGGCTTCGACCCAGACTCTTACATCAGCTCTCATCAATCTCGCCTCATTTAACATTTATTAGTAAACGTTTTGATGAGGCCAGTTTAGAATGGTGATTACAGCGATTTTCGCTTAAAGATCACGCAATACAGTAAGCGGAGTTTAGTGAACTGATGATCGTTGGCCTGAACAACCAGAAGGTACGCCACCACAACAAGCAGGTGTTGCTGGCACTGCTCTACCAACTCAAGGAGGCGAGCAAGTCCACCCTGGCCCGTCACTGCGAGCTCTCCATCCCGGCGGTCAGCAAGATCCTCGACGAGCTGGTGGCCGACGGCGCCATCAGCCACAGCGAACAGAACCTCTCCCTGCGCGGCATCAACGGCGGCAGCTACCGTATCGCCAGTGGCCAGGGGGCCATCCTCTGCCTCAATATCAGCCCCACCAGCCTGGAGAGCATACTGGTGGACAACCTGATCACCCCGCAGGATGAGTTCAGCGCCCAGAAGATAGCCCCGCAGACCCCCGATGAGCTGCTGCGCCTGATTGAAGCGCACTACTACCAGCACAAGCGCCGCCATAAGGGGCTGGCGATCCGGCTGGCGCTGGCGGTACACGGCCAGGTCAACCCGGCCACCGGGGTGTCGCAAACCATGCCGCAGGCCCCCTGGCACGCGCCGGTCGAGCTCAAGTATCTGCTGGAGGAGCGCCTCGGCTGCGAGGTGATGGTGGATAACGACTGCATCATGCTAGCGCTGGCCCAGAAGTGGCAGGGCCGGGAAGGAAACGGGGATTTTTGCGTCATCAACGTCGACTATGGCATAGGCTCCGCCTTTATCATCAACGGCCAGATCTACCGGGGCGCCCTCTTTGGCAGCGGCCAGATAGGCCACACCATCATCAACCCAGACGGCAGCGCCTGTGCCTGCGGCCGCTATGGCTGCCTGGAGACGGTCGCCTCGCTGTTTGCCATCAAGAAGCGGGCAAGGGTCTTTCTCAAGCAGCAAGCCAGTGCCGACAACCCGGCGCCGGCAGGCGGAGAGCTCGACACGGCCCAGCTGCTCGCGCTCTACCACCAGGGGGATGCCATGATCCGCACCCTGGTGGACGAGGGGGCACGCGCCATTGGCCTGAGCCTCTACAACTTCCTCAATATCCTCAACATCAACCGCATCTTGCTCTATGGCCGCAGCTGCGACTTCGGCGAGCCCTGGCTGCAGACCATCGTCAGCCAGACCGGTGCCAACCCCTTCGACTGCAGCGATGCCGTCAATGCGACCCAATTGCGCTTTGGCGAGCTCACCCGTCCCCAGCAGGTGGCGGGCATCGGCTATCTCTATGTGGAGCGGGCACTAGCGCAGCGTGATGCGGCAGGCTTTAGCCAGTGAAAACGGGTCGCCCCTTGATCCAGCGCCGATAGCGGGCGTTGCCACGCAGGGTCTGCCACTGCTGGCAGGCCAGCGCCAGGGCGGGTGCGACCTTGGGGCGGCTGGGCTGGCCGCGCCCCAGCCGCCGCAGCTGGTATTTCACCATCGCCATGTAGCCCACCGAGGCCAGCACCTTGTTGCGCCAGGGGATGGGTCTGAGTTCGGCGCTGGCCTCCTGCTCCCGGCGCCATCTGGCGGGCAGATCCGGGGCGATGGCAAGCGCGGTGGCCATGCCGACGACCGCCACTCCGCTGCCGAGCACCTGCTCCACCACCGGATAACGGCGGATCCCCCCGGTCACCATCACGGGCATGCGGGCGGCGCTCACTATCTCTTCGGCGAATGTCAGAAAATAGGCTTCCCGCGCCAGGGTGCGGCCATCGCGGGCCTGCCCGTGCATGGCGGGCGCCTCGTAACTGCCGCCGGAGAGCTCCACCAGATCCACCCCGAGGAGGTTGAGCATCTCCACCACAGCCCTGGCATCCTCGGTGCTGAAGCCGCCACGCTGAAAGTCGGCGGAGTTGAGCTTGACCGACAGTGAGAAGCGCTCCCCCACCTGCTCACGTATCCCCTGCACTATCTCCAGCAGCAGGCGGGCACGATTCTCAAGACTGCCGCCCCAACGATCGCGGCGCAGGTTGGTGAGCGGCGAGAGGAACTGGCTCAACAGATAACCGTGGGCGGCGTGGATCTGCACCCCGTCAAAACCGACACGCTGTGCCAGCCGCGCCGTGTTGATAAAGCGCGCCTTCACCTCGGCAATGTCGGCCTCGCTCATGGCCCTGGGCGGGGCGAACTGCCTGGAGAAACCGCCGAGCGCCATGGGCACGGCGGAAGGTGCCAGGGTGGGTTGCCCCAGCGCCGCCGGCATCTGGCGGCCGGGGTGGTTGATCTGCATCCAGATCTGGGCGCCGCCGCTCTTGGCCGCCTCGGCCCAGGCAGTGAAACGCCCGGCCAGCTGCGGGGATAGCTCCGGGGAGTCGAGCACCACGCCCCCCGCTCCCGTCATGGCGTGACCGTCCACCATCACATTGCCGGTGATGATGAGGCCGGCGCCGCCCTCTGCCCAGGTGCGATAGAGCTGGATCAGCGCCTCTGAGGGGGCATGGTCACGGTCGGCCATGTTCTCTTCCATGGCCGCCTTGGCGAGGCGGTTGATAAGCTGGCTGCCATTGGGCAAGGTCAGGGGAGTAAAGGGGTTCATGGCGATCTCCTCGGTAATGAGGGCCCCACCATAAGTTTGAAGCTGACTTGAAGGTCAAGCCCCTTTGTCGGGATGCCGTTGCGATGAGGGAAACGCATCCACCCACACCGCCCTTGCTCAGGGCCGTTGACATTCAAGCGGGCTTTAACCCTAGAATCCTCCCTGATCCCGCCCTTCGGCGGGCAGACCCGCCAACCCGCAGCCCAGGAGGCAAGATGAAGATAGGTGAACTGGCCAGACAGACCGGCATGGCGGCCTCGGCCATCCGCTTCTATGAAGCCAGGGGCCTGCTCAGCAAGGTGCGACGGGGTGCCAACGGCTATCGCGACTACCCGCCCGAGACGGTGCAGCTGCTGACCATCATCGGCCAGGCCCAGCAGGCGGGCTTCTCCCTCGACGAGATCAAGCAGCTGGTGCCGGCGGATATCGGCACCTGGCAACAGGCCCCGCTGCTGGCGGCACTCAAGGCCAAGGTGAGCGATATCGAAGCGCTGGAGGCAAGGCTTGCCCACAGCAAGCAGCAGTTGCAGACCCTGATCCGGCTGGTGGAGTCCAAACCCGACGAGATGCCGTGCGAGGAGAACGCCGCCCGGGTATTGGCCAGCATGGGCATCACATCCCCCAAACAGCCCTGATCGACGTTGCCATGCCCTCATGCCACCACACAGAAAAGGAGCTCCTCCCTCAATGGAGCCACACCATATGAGGGGAGGAGAGCCAAGTGGAGAGGATTATGATGGGCGCGCCATCAGCAGGAGAGTGCTCATCATGACAGCCCAGCGTGAACAGCAAAAACAATGTGAACAGCAGGCGCAGAGCGAAATCCATCGCTGCGACAAATGCGCTGAGCGCACCCGCCATATAGTGGCGCTGGTCCCTCGCGATCACAGTCAGGACATCGCGCCCAAGGATCCGCGCAAAGCCTTCTGGTAAGCCTTTACTTCCAGCAGCATCACCAACTGGGCATTCGGCTCGACCCTGGCCTATCAGGCCACCCATGTGAGGCACCTGATCTGCGAGCGCTGCGGCGAGAAGTTTCTCGAGTATTGAGGCCCAGAGGGCGGCGCGCCCCGGACAGTCAGAGCGAGATAAAAGAGAAATAAAGATGAGGTTTGTCGAGATAAACCCCGACCAACTGCCGCTGGCGCTGCTGCTGGAGGCCGATCCCGCAGAGCAGCGCATTACCGCCTATCTGCCCGGCGCCTGGGGCTTTGCCGCCCTGGCAGGCAACGAGGTGGTGGGAGCCTGTGTGGCCGGTCTGGTGGGGGAAAAAACAGCCGAGATCTTCAATATCGCCGTTTCCCCCAATCGCCAGCAGCAAGGCATCGGCTCCGGCTTGCTGCGCTTCGTGCTGACCAGCCTGGCCGGGAAAGGGGTAAACCGCGTCGAGCTCGGTACCGGCAGCTTCAGCCACCAGCTCACCTACTACCAGCGCCACGGCTTTCGTGTCGATGCCGTCGTAAAAGATCACTTCCTTATCCACTACCCCGAGCCCCTGATGGAGTACGGCATCCAGCACAAGGATATGCTGCGGCTATCGCTGGTGCTGGAGCCCAATACCCCACTCTTCAACGGCTAGTCACCTACTGGCACAGGTGCCACCTGACAGCAACCAATCCATTTCTCTTATCAAGAAATTTGTTGATCTGTGGCTAATTTTTATCAGCTTCCTGTTTTGCCATTGAATGACCTTGGTTAAGATGTCCAATTGACAACCAACGCCTAATTTTGAGTCATTCACATAGCAAACGTGTCGCCTCAATACGGGCATTCGTTCAAGTATATTGGAACACTAGCTGGTGATTAACTGGTAGGTAGGCAATCAATATATAAATAATTCATCGTAGAATACGACAATTCTCGGAATGGCTGTCTGTCACAATGTCCAACATTTTTTAAATTTCTTTTAAGGAGCAAAAAATGGCACTAAGCAAAGAAATTAGAAAGTTAGCAGGGAAATGACAACGAGGTGATTTTCCTAAGCATTTAGAATGGATTGAGCTTGATGGCGTCAGGGGATGGACAGGACAGAGAACAGATTTCAATTTCCCTATAGTTGCAATTTGTGGAGAGAATGGTGCTGGGAAAAGCACAATTATTCAAGCCGTAGCAAGCATTTATGAGTCAACAACTGAGGATAAATTCTTCGCATCAAATTTTTTTCCCGATACAGCTTGGGATTCCTTAGTTGGCGTTATCATAAAAGCATCAGTTAAAGAAGGACCAAACTCATCAGAGGTATCTGTTCGTAAACCAACAACTAGATGGCGTGGTAATGACACTAGGAAAAAACGCCCAGTTATTTATTTAGATCTAAGGCGTATCCAACCAATATCAGCACGTACTGGTTATGCTAGATTAGCAAAACCAGCTTTGAATGAAGCAAGTTCGCTAGCTTTTGCTGATGATGCTTTACAACGCTTTTCAAATATAATTGGCAAACCATATGTAGCTGCAAGACAAGCGACAACAAATTTAGATCAAACCAGAAACATACCTGTTGTTTCTCATAATGGAACTGAATACTCAGGATTTCATCAAGGAGCAGGAGAAGCAACAATTGCAGATATGATAGCAATAGACATTCCTATGTATAGTGTTGTTCTTATTGATGAAATTGAAACATCATTACATCCACGAGCCCAAAGAAGATTAATTAGAGATCTAGCTGAAATATCTAGAACCAAGCTAATTCAGTTTATTATAACTACACATTCACCGTATGTTCTAGAAGAACTACCTGCATCCGCTAGAGTTTATGTATTCAAAAACGGAGCTGAGAAATGTGTAGTTCCTGGTGTTAGTCCTGAATTTGCGCTGTCAAAAATGGATGAAGAAGTCCATCCTGAAATTGATGTCTACGTCGAAGATAATACCGCCAAGATTCTCGTCGAAGAAATTATGGCTAAAAGAGCATTGGATAACCTTTCTCGATGCTCAATTTCCGCATTTGGTGCAGCCTCTGTAGGTAAAGCACTTGGTCAAATGGTTGATGGAAATAGATTTTCTAGACCAACAGTGGTGATTCTTGATGGTGATCAAGATCCAGCCCCCGGATGCATGATCCTCCCAGGAGAAGATGCCCCGGAAAGAATGATATTCGAAGAGCTACGAGAGAAAGAATGGCAAGGGATAGCCATCTTAATTAACCGCTCTCATACCGATTTTGTTCATGCTGCAGAAAACGCTTTAACACTCCCTGATCACCATGAATGGATAAAATCCATTGCAGACAGAATAGTTTTAGGCTCTGATGAGTTATGGAGAGCTATGTGTCGTGTTTGGCTTCGAGAATGTGCAGATAATGATATTGCAAATGACATTATTGAGGCCATATCTGATCATTTGGATTCAGAGATTCAAGTAGCCTAAAACAAAGAATAAAGAGAAGACCTAGTCTCTTCCCCCAGCACTTCCACTGTGCTGGGGTCTCCAGCTCGGTAGAGTGCAATAAGCAGCGCGCATTGCACCTCTACCTCCCGATCACCGTGATAGGCGGTGCAATTCACTCCGTTCATTGCACCCTACGGTTACCCCCACAAATCCCGCTCGCCAAGCTTATTTCTCCAGTGTGCCCTCCCCCAAGCTCCCTTGATGACAGCCATTTATGTGCGTCGGATCACATCCGGCCCCATCATACACCCTCACAAATTTACAGAAAAAGCTTCTCTCTCCCGTCCAGACTGGTAGGGCCACAGCGATGTAGCTGCAACAAACAATTAAATAACCGCATGATTTTATTTATTAAAAAATGCAAACCTGATGTTCTCTATCCGACGCCTCGCTTTGGGATCCGGCTCACACTCGGGATCTTGCCGCACAAAAATCCAGTCATTCGCACATTTGTCCGATAGGGTGGCGTGCGACCCGGCGCGATAATAGTCGTGTCAATTTTGTCTGCATGCCGTGTGCACGGCATGCCAACAAGCTCCATCAAGGGAGCAGGGAGAACGCCATGATCACCACCCTTATCAACGAGCAGCTGATCGCGCTCGATTTAAAGGCCACGGGCAAGGAGGAGGTCTTCGCCGAGATGACCCGATTGCTGGTCGCCCAAGGCAAGGTCAGCGACGAGCAGCAGTTCATCAAGGACTTGTGGGCCCGGGAAGAGCTGGACAACACCGGCTTCGAGGAGGGCGTCGCCCTGCCCCACGCCAAGAGTGCGGCGGTGAGCACCCCGGCGGTGGCCATCGGCATCAGCCGCGCCGGTATCGATTACGGCGCCGAGGATGGCAAGCCCTCCCGGCTGTTCTTCATGATTGCCTCCCCGGCCGGTGGCGCCAACCACCATATCGAGGTGCTGGCCGAGCTCTCCGCCAAGCTGATCGAAGAGGGCTTTATCGATGCCCTGCTGGCCGCCAAGACCTCGGCCGAGGCGCTGGCGCTGCTGCTCGAGAAGAAAGAAGAGACGGTTGCCACCCCGGCCGCCGACAAGGGCTTCATCATAGGCGTCACCGGCTGCCCGGCCGGCATCGCCCACACCTATCTGGCGGCGGAATCCCTGGAGCGCGCCGCCAGGGAGTTGGGTTACGAGGTGAAGGTGGAGACCAACGGCTCCATCGGCGTCAAGAACAGCCCTACGCCTGCCGAGATCGCCCGCGCCAGCGCCATCGTCGTGGCCTGCGACAAGCAGGTGGACATGACCCGCTTCAACGGCAAGCCGCTCATCAAGACCGGCGTCAAGGCGCCCATCAAGGATGGCAAGGGCCTCATCGAGCAGGCGCTCAAGGCCCCCGCCTATGTGGCGGACAAGGATGAGCGCAAGAGCGAGGAGAAGAGCGCGGGCGGCAGTTCCGATCTCTATCGTTACCTGATGAACGGCGTCTCCCACATGATCCCCTTCGTGGTGACCGGGGGCCTCTTGATCGCCCTGGCGCTCGCCATCGGCGGTGACCCGACCCCGAGCGGCATGCAGATCCCGGCAGGGAGCATGTGGAACCAGATCCTCAACGTGGGGGTCGCCGCCTTTACCCTGATGATCCCCATACTGGCGGGCTACATCGCCTACGCCATCGGTGATCGCCCCGCCCTGGCACCGGGCTTTATCGGCGGCTGGATCGCCAACAACGGCAGCTTCTACGGCGCCGACGCCGGCACCGGCTTCATCGGTGCCATCATAGCTGGCCTGCTGGTCGGCTACCTGGTGCGCTGGATTGCGACCCGCCACTACCACAAGATGGTGCAGCCCCTGGTGCCTATCCTGATCGCCCCCATCGTCGGGTCGCTCTTTATCGCCGCCGTCTTCATCTTCATCATCGGCGCCCCCATCGCCGACATGATGACGGGCCTGAACGCCATGCTGCTCTCCATGAGCGGCGGCAGCCTGGTGCTGCTGGGCATAGTGCTGGGCGGCATGGCGGGCTTTGACATGGGCGGCCCGGTCAACAAGGTGGCCTTCCTGTTCTCCGTCGGCATGATTGCCTCCGGCCAGACCCAGTTCATGGGGGCCATGGCCTGCGCCATCCCGGCTGCGCCCCTTGGCATGTCGCTGGCCACCGTGCTCGGTCGCAAGCTCGGTATCTTCGATGCCTCCGAAATCGAGGCGGGCAAGGCTGCCGGTGCCATGGGTCTGGTGGGGATCTCCGAGGGGGCGATTCCGTTCGCCGCCCGCGACCCGCTCGCCGTCATCCCGGCCAACGTGCTGGGCAGCATGACTGCCGCCGTCATGGCCTTCCTGTTCGGCATCACCAACAGCGTGGCCCACGGTGGCCCCATCGTGGCCCTGCTGGGCGCCGTCAACAAGCCGCTGCTGGCCCTGCTCTGCATGATCTGCGGCGCCATCGTCACCGGCGTGGTGGCGGTCGCCCTGAAAAAACTGCGGGTTAAAAAGAGTGACGAGGTGACCCTGGCCAAGGCCGCCTGACCCTTGTTGACCCCACGCACTTGAGATGACAGCAGGCCACCCCCGGGTGGCCTGCTTGTTTTTGCGCCCCCCTTGCCGCCGGTTTGCGAGCCTGATGGCTCCCCTCCCTGCGGCGCCGCGCCACCCGGGGTGCGCAGGCCAGTGAGCCGACACTGTGATCCCCTTCACGCTTCAGGGCCACAAGCCGCCAAACTAGGAAATTTTCTTAAGTCCCCTAGGGATGGCTCTCACGCCATCCCCATCCCGCCTCTTTACAGTCGACCTACCTGATGTAGTTACCCGACCCCAGCGCAGGCGCCAGGGCCGGGCATGGGTTCAATCGACAGGGGAGCGCTCTGCAGTTCGCCCTCTTCCTGTCGCCCTTCCCGTGGCGTGACCTCCCATAACAGATTGAACGAGTTCAATACACAAATGAGGAACGCGGCGGGAATAGCGTCTATCTCGCAGAGGATGAACGAAGATGTTTAAACTGCTCGAACAGGTCCGGATCCCCACCCTGGACCTGCCGGTCGAAGCCCGGCGCAAGCTCTGGTTCAAGCCATTCATGCAATCTTATCTGGTTGTATTCATTGGCTATCTGACCATGTATCTGATCCGCAAGAACTTCAACATCGCCCAGAACGACATGATCCAGGAGTACGGTCTCTCCATGACCGAGCTCGGCATGATAGGCCTTGGCTTCTCCATCACCTACGGGGTGGGCAAGACGGTCGTCTCCTACTATGCCGACGGCAAGAACACCAAGCAGTTCCTGCCGCTGATGCTGATCCTCTCCGCCCTCTGCATGCTGGGCTTCAGTGCCAGCATGGGGGGCACGGGTTTTAGCCTCTACTTCATGATCTTCTTCTATGCCCTGAGCGGCTTCTTCCAGAGCTGTGGTGGCTCCTGCAGCTACTCCACCATCACCAAGTGGACCCCCCGCAACAAGCGCGGCACCTACCTCGGCATGTGGAACCTCTCCCACAACGTGGGCGGCGCCGGCGCGGCCGGTGTGGCGCTGTTCGGTGCCAACTACCTGTTCGATGGCAACGTGCTCGGCATGTTCATCTTCCCCTCCATGATTGCGCTCATTGTCGGCTTTATCGGCCTGCGTTTTGGCAGCGACTCGCCGGAGGCCTATGGTCTGGGCAAGGTGGAGGAGTTGTTTGACGAAGTCGCCAGCGAAGAGGACATCGCCACCGAGGAGCAGAAGCTGACCAAGTGGCAGATCTTCGTGAAGTACGTGCTGATGAACAAGGTGATCTGGCTGCTCTGCTTTGCCAACATCTTCCTCTACGTGGTGCGCATCGGCATCGACCAGTGGTCCACCGTCTACGCCCACCAGGAGCTCGGCTTCTCCAAGGAAGTCGCCATCCAGGGCTTCACCTTCTTCGAAGTGGGCGCCCTGGTCGGCACCCTGATGTGGGGCTACCTCTCGGATCTGGCGAACGGTCGCCGTGGTCTGGTGGCCTGCGTGGCACTGGCGCTCATCATCGCCACCCTGGGGCTCTACCAGCACGCCACCACCCAGTTCATGTTCCTGGGCTCCCTGTTCCTGCTGGGCTTCCTGGTATTCGGTCCGCAACTGCTGATCGGCGTGGCCGCTGTGGGCTTCGTGCCCAAGCAGGGGATCAGCGTGGCCGACGGGGTCAAGGGCACCTTCGCCTACCTCATTGGTGACAGCTTCGCCAAGCTGGGGCTGGGCATGATAGCCGACGGCACCCCCATCTTCGGCCTGACCGGCTGGACCGGCACCTTCGCGGCGCTGGACATGGCCGCCGCCGCCTGCCTGGTGCTGATGGCCTGCGTCGCCGTGGCCGAGGAGCGCAAGATACGCCGCATCAAACGGGAACTGCGCGCCGCCGAGCTGGCCACCCAGTCCGCCTGATAGCCGCCATCCGCTTTATCTCCTGATATGCATTCGGCTCGCCCTCTGGCGGGCCGTTTTTTTTACCCGCACAGCCCCACACTCAAACGGGGCCACACCTTGCGCAAAGCGGCACCAGAGCGCCGCCAAGATCCCACTTTCACCCCGCACCTTTGGCAAAAGCCGCCCCATGGCGCTATCTTGTTGCCCCACCTCAATTTGCTTCGAGAGCCCATGAAGATCCTCGCCGTTACCGCCTGCCCCACCGGCATAGCCCACACCTACATGGCCGCCGAGGCGCTGCAAAAAGCCGCCGACAAGCTGGGGCTCAAGATCAAGGTGGAGACCCAGGGCGCCATGGGGCTGGAGAACGTGCTGACCGCCAGGGAGATCGCCAGCGCGGATCTGGTGCTGATCGCCTCCGACATCGAGATAGAGCAGAAGGAGCGCTTCCTCGGCTGCAATGTGCGCCAGGTATCCCTGGAGTCCGTGCTGCTGGACGCCGCCGCCGTGCTCAAAGCCGCCACCCCCGGCGCCTGAATGCTCCGCCGCGAGCTCACCTTCTGCTGCCACCAAGGCTTGACCATCACCCAGGCCAAGCAGCTCTGTCGACTGGCCGGGCTGTTCAAGTCCCAGATCCTCTTCATCAACATCAGCCGTCGCCAGCGGGCAGAGGCGACCAGCCAGCTCGCCCTGCTCACCCTGGCCACCCAGCCCGGGGATCTCTGCCAGTTGCTGATCGAAGGGCTGGATGCCGAGCTCGCCCACATGGCCTTCACCTGCTGGTGCGTGGAGCTGGGCCAGCCGCTGGGGCGCCCCGCCACCTCGGCCCGGGCCGAGCAGCGGCTGGCCGCCGCCCTGCCCGACTACGGCTTTTCCCTCGCCCAGCTCGGCCACAGCTCGGCGCCCCTCGACAAGGCGCTGGCGTTGCAGATCCTGGTGGATCTGCTGCCGGGGGAGCGGGTGCGCGACAGAGCCGCGCTGGAGCAGGCCATCGCGGATCGGGAGCGGCTCGCCGCCACCATCATCAGGCCTGGCCTCGCCATGCCCCATGTGATCTGCCCCGCCATCACCAGGCCAAGCCTCTCGCTGCTTAGCTGCGATGACCCCCTCCCCTGGGGATCGGCGCTCGGGCCTGTGCAGACCATCATATTGCTGGCCATTCCGGCCGCTCTGGCCACCGAGCAGCTGCGCCCCCTCACCCGGCTGGCCCGCGCCCTGATGGACGAGGTGGTCAGCACGGCGCTCTTGCACGCAAGCTCGGCCCCCGCCCGCCAGGCCATCGTCATCGACAGCCTGCTCGGCTGAGAGGCGCAGGCCTGCCCGAGTGCGCGCATCCCCGATGCCCCATGGCGAGCGCCGCCGTGATACACTCCGGCATCCCCTGTTTTTGGTATGCACGCGATGAAACCTGCCCGTCCCCGCCTCTCCCTTTCCGGCCGCCCCAGCGCCGCTGGCCGCCCCGCACAGGATGAGGCCCACAAGCCCGGCCTTGCACGCTCACGAGCCGGTACCCGGCAGGCGGGCGACGCCAGAGTGGCGGGGCAAAAACCAGAGGTGGCACCGGCAGATCGCAGGCTCTTGCTGCTGAACAAGCCCTACATGGTGCTCTGCCAGTTCACCGACGAGGCGGGGCGCGAGACCCTCAAGGATTACATCAGGGAGCCCGGCATCTATGCCGCGGGCCGGCTGGACAGAGACAGCGAGGGGCTCTTGCTGCTCACCAACGACGGCAAGCTGCAGGCGCGCCTCACCCAGCCGGGGGAGAAGACCCCCAAGACCTACTGGGTGCAGGTGGAAGGCGTGCCGAGCGAGGCGGCACTGGCCGCCCTGCGCGCCGGGGTGGAGCTCAACGACGGCATGACGCTGCCCGCCGGGGCGCGCATCATGGCCGAGCCCGATCTGTGGCCACGCAATCCGCCCATTCGCGAGCGTAAAGAGATCCCCACCTGCTGGCTGGAGATCAAGATTGTGGAGGGTCGCAACCGCCAGGTGCGGCGCATGACGGCCCATATCGGCCACCCCACATTGCGCCTCATTCGCTACGCCATAGGTGACTGGACGTTAGATGGTCTGGCGCCGGGGGAGACCCGCGCCCTGCCCGCCCCCGAGCTGGCGCAGGCACCGCGATCAGCGCCAGCGCACGGCAAGCCGCGGGCATCAACCAAACCCGAGGGCACTGGCAGCAACGAGCCCCGAGCGGCTCGCAGCCCCCAGGCCCGGCGACAGCCTCAGGAACCACGCCAGGAGCGAGGCAACCACGAGGCAGACCCGCGCCCGGGCAATCGCAGCAGCGGGCGCGGCACCGCCCGCCGCCCGGCCCGCACCAAGCCGTCAGAATGATGGCGACAGCGGATCTGCATCGAACGCCCCCGCCGGGGCACGGCCAACGAGACAAGGAGTCCTTATGAGCGATCACCCACCGCTGCCCACCCGCCTCACCGTGGCCGCCCTGGTGCACTGGCAGGGCCGCTTCCTGCTGGTGGAGGAGGAGATCAGGGGCCAGCGCCGCTTCAACCAGCCCGCCGGCCACGTGGAGCCGGGGGAAAACCTGATTGAGGCGGCCTGCCGCGAGCTCAAGGAGGAGACGGGGCTCACCGCCACCCCCAGCGCCTGGCTCGGGGTCTATCTGTTCAAACCGGCGGACAGCGAGGCCACCTTCGTGCGCACCGCCGTCATCTTCGACCTTGAAAAGGCGCCGGGTCAGCACCATCCAGAGGATCCCGACGGCGATGTGCTGGCCTGCCACTGGCTCACCCTGGCGGAGATAGCCGAGTGCAAGCCGGCCCTGCGCAGCCCATTGGTGTGGCAGTGCATCCAGGACTATCTGGGGGGCACCCGCCTGCCCCTGTCGGCGCTCAAGGCCTTTATCTGAGGCCATTTGAAGCCGTTTTTTGCCCATCTTGGCAAACGACGGAAAAACGATTTCCCACCGCCAGGCTCCCGAGGGGAACGACGGCAGGGAGATGTGACCGGGGGCGCAAAACTCTGGTAGAATACGCCCCGTTTAAACGAACTGGTAACTTCGACTAATGACAGACAACAGCCAAATCAAGGTGATCGTCGGCATGTCCGGCGGCGTGGATTCTTCCGTCTCGGCCTACCTGCTCCAGCAGCAGGGTTATCAGGTCGAAGGCTTGTTCATGAAGAACTGGGAAGAAGACGACACGGACGAGTACTGCTCCGCCTCCCAGGATTTGGCTGATGCCAAGGCCGTCTGCGACAAGCTGGGCATGAAGCTGCACACCATCAACTTCGCCGCCGAGTACTGGGACAACGTGTTCGAGCACTTCCTGGAAGAGTACAAGGCAGGGCGCACGCCGAACCCGGACATCCTGTGCAACAAGGAGATCAAGTTCAAGGCGTTCCTCGAGTTTGCCGCCGAAGAGCTGGGTGCCACCTACATCGCCACCGGCCACTATGTGCGCCGTGACGACAGCACAGGCCGCCCGCGCCTGCTGCGCGGTCTGGACACCAACAAGGATCAGAGCTACTTCCTCTACACCCTGAGCGAAGCCCAGGTGGGTCAGAGCCTGTTCCCGGTCGGGGATCTGGAGAAGCCGGAGGTGCGCCGCATCGCCGAGCAGCTCGACCTCATCACCGCCAAGAAGAAGGACTCCACCGGCATCTGCTTCATCGGCGAGCGCAAGTTCAAGGACTTCCTGGCCAAGTTCCTGCCCGCCCAGCCCGGCCCCATCGAAACCGTGGATGGCAAGGTCATCGGCGAGCATCAGGGGCTGATGTACCACACCCTGGGCCAGCGCAAGGGGCTCGGCATCGGCGGCATGAAGGATGCGACCGAAGAGGCCTGGTACGTGGTCGACAAGGAGGTGGAGCGCAATACCCTGGTGGTGGCGCAAGGGGAGCATCCCCGCCTCTACTCCGATGGCCTGATCGCCAGCCAGCTGCACTGGGTGGATCGCACCCCGATCCGTGCGCCGCTACGCTGCACCGTCAAGACCCGTTACCGCCAGCAGGACATCCCCTGCCTCATCCAGCCCATCGACGATGAGACCATACGGGTCATCTTCGATGAGAAACAGGCTGCGGTGACCCCGGGCCAGTCCGCCGTCTTCTACGACGGGGAAGTCTGCCTGGGCGGCGGCATCATAGAACAGCGTTTCAGCCATCCGGTTTGAATCCTTAACAGAAGGCAGCAGACGTGAGCGACAAATTCCAAGACAGAACAATGGCTTTCGCCGGCATCTGCCAGGCGGCCTATCTGGTGCAAAAAGTGGCCCGTGACGGCACCTGTGACGAGGCCTCCCTGCGCGAGAGCCTGCAAAGCGTGCTGGTGACCAATCCCAAGCAGCCGCTGGAAGTGTTCGGCAGCCACCTCGCCATCCGCGACGGTTACCGCGCCCTGGTGGAGCAGCTGGGGGCCGACGGCAGCCAGAAGAACGCCGAACTGACCCGCTACGTGGTGAGCCTGATTGCGCTGGAGCGCAAGCTGGCCAAGCGCAAGGACATTCTCAACATGCTGGGGGAGCGGATCGGACAGATCGGCCGCCAGCAACAGCATTTCGATCTGCTCGACGAGCAGATCCTGGCCAACATGGCGAGCATCTACAGCGATCTTATCAGCCCGATAGGCCCCAGGATCCAGGTGGCGGGCACTCCGCTGTTCCTGCAGCAGCCCCTGGTGCAGCACAAGGTGCGCGCCCTGCTGCTGGCAGGCATCCGTGCCGCCGTGCTGTGGCGCCAGCTTGGCGGCAGCCGTACCCAGATCATCTTCGCTCGCAAGAAGATGGTGGAACTGGCCAAACGTTTCTAAGAATCGGCTCGAGCTCCGTCGTGAGAGGCCGGAAGCAAGGTGAAGCGCAGCACAGGTACCGGAGTTTATGTCGATAAATGAGAACTCTCGGTTACCAACAAGCGAGCAGCACATGAGCCTTGATAACGGTCTCGTAACAGGAGCGCGAGTTGATGAGAATCCCCCACACCAATCATCAGGAGTTCACCCCATGGAGCTGTCCGCGCTGACTGCTGTTTCCCCGATTGACGGTCGTTATGGCGACAAGGCCGATGCCCTGCGTCCCATCTTCTCCGAATTCGGTCTGCTGCGTTTTCGCGTCGAAGTCGAGGTGCGCTGGTTGCAAAAACTGGCCAGCCACGCCGGGATCCCGGAAGTCCCTGCCCTGAGTGCGGCCGCCAATGCCGTGCTGGACGGCATAGTCCTGAACTTCAACGAAGCGGACGCCGCGCGCATCAAGCAGATCGAGCGCACCACCAACCATGATGTGAAAGCGGTGGAGTACTTCCTGAAAGAGAAAGTGGAAGTGAACCCCGAGCTCGCCGCCGTCAGCGAATTCATCCACTTCGCCTGCACCTCGGAAGACATCAACAACAACTCCCACGGCCTGATGCTGAAAACAGCCCGCGACGAGGTCATCAAGCCTTATTGCGAGAAGCTGATCTCCGAGCTCAAGCGCCTGGCCGTTGAGTACCGCGACATGCCGCTGCTGTCACGCACCCACGGCCAGCCGGCGACCCCGAGCACCATGGGCAAGGAGATGGCCAACGTCGCCTATCGCCTGGAGCGCCAGTACAAGCAGATCATGGCGGTGGAGATCCTCGGCAAGATCAACGGTGCCGTGGGCAACTACAACGCCCACGTGAGCGCTTACCCTGAAGTGGACTGGCACCAGTTCTCCGAGGAGTTCGTGACCTCCTTGGGCCTTTCCTGGAACCCCTACACCACCCAGATCGAACCCCACGACTACATCGCCGAGCTGTTCGACGCCATGGCCCGCTTCAACACCATCCTCATCGACTTCGACAGGGACGTGTGGGGCTACATCTCCCTGGGTCACTTCAAGCAGCGCACCGTGGCGGGTGAAATCGGCTCCTCCACCATGCCGCACAAGGTCAACCCCATCGACTTCGAAAACTCCGAAGGCAACCTGGGTCTGGCCAACGCCGTGTTCCAGCACCTGGCGAGCAAACTGCCGATCTCCCGCTGGCAGCGTGATCTGACCGACTCCACCGTGCTGCGCAACCTGGGTGTGGCCGTGGGTTACTCCCTGATTGCCTATCAGGCGACCCTCAAGGGCATCTCCAAGCTGGAAGCGAACGCAGACGCCATGGCCGCCGATCTGGACGCCAACTGGGAAGTGCTGGCCGAGCCGATCCAGACAGTGATGCGCCGCTACGGCATCGAGAAGCCCTACGAGAAGCTCAAGGAGCTGACCCGTGGCCGCCGCGTGGATGCCGAAGGCATGCGCACCTTCATCGATACCCTGGAACTGCCCGAGGCCGTCAAGGTCGAACTGAAGAAGCTGACTCCGGCCAACTACCTCGGTCAGGCCCAGCGTCTGGTCGATCTGCTGAAGTAAGCGGCTAAACCGAACCGGCGGGGGCTCTGTCATGACGGCAGGGCCCCCGTTGATTTTGGCCCATTCGATGGCGTCACAGACTATCGGGCCATTTCAGAGCCCTTGCCCAAGCCCGACTTGGGCAAGATCTCTCACAAGATACGAGAAGCACCATGTACGAACTCAATCTGGATATTGCCCACTTCCTCGAGCATTACTGGCAGAAGCGCCCGCTCCTCATCAAGGGCGGCTTCACCGACTTTCAGGATCCCATCAGCCCGGACGAGCTGGCTGGGCTGGCCATGGAGGAGGTGATCGAATCGCGCCTGGTGACCCGCTTCGACGGCAAGTGGGCCGCCGAACACGGGCCCTTCGAGTCTTATGACCACCTGGGGGAAGAGAACTGGACCGTGCTGGTACAGGCCTGCAACCACTGGGCCCCCGAGGTGCACGAGCTGGCGCTGCCGTTCCAGTTCATTCCGGGCTGGCGCTTTGACGATGTGATGGTGAGCTTCTCCACCCCTCACGGCGGCGTCGGCCCCCACATCGACAACTACGACGTCTTCATCACCCAGGGCCAGGGCAAGCGTCACTGGCGGGTCGGCGATGCCAAGCCCCTCGAGGAGTTTGCCGCCCACGCCGCCCTGCTGCACTGCGAGCCGTTCGAGGCGATCATCGACGCCATCATGGAGCCGGGCGACATCCTCTACATCCCGCCCGGATTCCCCCACGAGGGCTACGCCATCGAGCCCTCCCTGAACTTCTCCGTGGGCTTCCGGGCGCCGGATGCCAAAGCGCTCATCTCCTCGTTTGCCGATCACCTGATCGACAACGATCTGCGCACCGAGCGTTACGGCGACCCGGACCTCAAGCCCCGCTCCCGTCACGGCGAGATCCAGCCCCATGAGCTGCACCGCCTGCGCGAGCTGATGCAACAGGCCCTGGATGACGAGACCCTGTTCAAGGAGTGGTTTGGCACCATGATCTCCGAGGCCAAGCACGATCTGGACGTGAGCCCCATGGAGCCAGACTACAGCGCCGAGGAAGTGGCCGACCTGCTGACCCAGGGCGAGCCCGCCATCAAGGTGCCGGGGCTGCGCTCCGTCTGGTTCAGCGGCGAGAGCCGTACCTGCTACATCGACGGCGAGGCCTGGACCCTGCCGAGCGAGGATGCGGCCGCCATTTCGCTCTTGTGCGACAAGGACATCATCACCCAGGCCGACATGGTGGAACTCGCCGATCAGGCCGGTTTCCTGCAGCTGCTGACCCGTCTCATCAACCGCGGTTACTGGTTCTTCGGCTAAGCCTGCGCAAAGGCGCGTCCCCTGGGTAGGTGACGCGCCTGGTCGAAAGCTGGTGCCTCTCCTGCGTGGTGGCGGTCCAATGACTACACTGGGTGACGGCCGAAGGGGGAAAGGGGCCCTGCCCCGTCGCGGCGCTCTCATCCCTTGTTTGTCATTTAACTACATGGGATCGGGTCATCGACGGGGGCGAAAAATGGGAACCAAATGGCCTCACTCGCGGAAAATCAATTATTTTAGCCCCTAAAATCAGCTGTGAGCGAAAACGTTATCTTTCAAATTGAGGCGTTTTTAGCTCAAAACGTTGTTTCTGGATCATAAAAAGTATCCAAAAACTGGTGTATATTGCACGGCGGAAACTCCTTAACCATGAAGACTGACATGAAAAAGACCAAAATCGTCTGCACCATAGGTCCCAAGACCGAATCCAAAGAAATGCTCGGCAAGATGCTCGACGCCGGCATGAACGTCATGCGCCTGAACTTCTCTCACGGTGATTACGAAGAGCACGGCACCCGTATCCGCAACCTGCGTGAAGTGATGGCCGAGACCGGCAAGCACGCAGCCATCCTGCTGGATACCAAGGGTCCGGAAATCCGTACCATGAAGCTGGAAGGTGGCAACGATGTCTCTCTGGTCGCCGGCCAGACCTTCACCTTCACCACCGACCAGACCGTGGTTGGCAACAAAGACAAGGTCGCCGTGACCTACGCCGGCTTCGCCAACGACCTGCGCGTCGGCAACCGCATCCTGGTTGACGACGGCCTGATCGGTCTGGACGTCATCGAAATCACCGAGCGCGAAGTCATCTGCAAGGTGCTGAACAACGGTGATCTGGGCGAGAACAAGGGCGTCAACCTGCCGGGCGTCTCCATCAAGCTGCCGGCCCTGGCCGAGAAAGACAAGCGTGACCTCATCTTCGGTTGCGAGCAGGGCGTGGACTTCGTTGCCGCCTCCTTCATCCGCAAGAAAGAAGACGTGCTGGAAATCCGTGAGCACCTGAAGGCCCACGGTGGCGAAGCCATCCAGATCATCTCCAAGATCGAAAACCAGGAAGGCCTGGACAACTTCGACGACATCCTGGCTGTCTCCGACGGCATCATGGTTGCTCGTGGCGACATGGGTGTGGAAATTCCGGTTGAAGAAGTGATCTTCGCCCAGAAGATGATCATCACCAAGTGCAACAAGGCACGTAAAGTGGTCATCACCGCCACCCAGATGCTGGATTCCATGATCAAGAACCCGCGTCCGACCCGCGCCGAAGCCGGCGACGTGGCGAACGCCATCCTGGATGGTACCGACGCCGTCATGCTGTCCGGCGAATCTGCCAAGGGCAAGTACCCGCTGGAAGCCGTGACCATCATGGCCACCATCTGCGAGCGTACCGACGCCGTGATGCCGTCCAACCTGTCTGCTGCCAATGACAGCAACAAGCTGCGCATCACCGAAGCCGTATGTAAAGGCGCGGTCGAGACCTCCGAGAAGCTGGACGCCCCGCTGATCGTGGTTGCCACCGAAGGCGGCAAGTCTGCCAAGGCCATTCGCAAGTACTTCCCGAAAGCCTGGATCCTGGCCATCACCACCAACAAGAAAACTGCTGCCCAGCTGGTCCTGACCAAGGGTGTGGTTGCTCACGTGGTTGACAGCATCGCCTCTACCGACGATTTCTATCGCATCGGCAAGGAAGCGGCACTGCAAAGCGGCATGGGCCTGAAGGGTGACGTGGTCGTCATGGTCTCCGGTGCCCTGGTACCGAGCGGTACCACCAACACCGCCTCCGTTCACGTACTGTAATCAGTCCTGAACCATTGAAAACGGCGCCTTGGGGCGCCGTTTTTTTTATCTCTCCCCCCTGCTGCCTCCCTCGCGCCGGTGCTAGAATCCACGCGGATTTCCCCCCAGTGGGAAACCTCCCGAATCTCGCATAATCACCCGGACGTTTTATGCCCTCAATACAGTTCAGAAGAGCCTCGGCCACCCTGTTGCCGCTGCTCTGTTTACTCATCAGCCTCTGCGCCCCGCAAGCCATGGCGCAGGATCTGCCCCAGCGCGCCACCGTACAGCGGGCGCTCGATGCCCTCGGCAAGTCAGAGACCCTCACCGTCAGCCAGCAGGCGGATCAGAAGTTGCTGACCGACACCCTTGCCCTGCTCGACAGCATCGAGAAGGAGCAGGCCAAGGCCAAGGCGCTGGCACAGCGGGTTCGCTCCCTGCCCGGCGAAATGAAAGAGATAGGCGCGAAGATAGACTCCCTGGCCCAGGACAAGGGTCCTGAGCAGCTCAGGAGCGAATACGCCAGCATGAGCCTGGCGGAGCTGGAGAGCCGTCAGCCGGAGGTGCTGGCCAACATGCAGGATGCCCAGGAGGCCCTCGGCACCATCGGCAGCCAGATCACCAGCCTGCAGACCCTGCCGGAGCGGGCCCAGGCCAACATGAGCCGCGCCTATCAACGCAGCCAGGAGATCCGCACTCGCCTGAACTCCGGGGACGGCGTGAGCAGCGCCGAGAAGATGAAGCTCAATACCGAGCTGGCCTTGCTGGACTTGCAACTGGCCAACCTGCAAAAGGATCTGGACAACCGCACCAGCATGCAGGATCTGGCGGTCAAGCAGCGCGACTACCAGAGTGCGCGCCTCGCCCATGAAGAGCAGAAACTGCAGGCTCTGCAGGAGCAGAGCAGCGCCAAGCGCCTCGGCGACACCGAGAAGGCCGCCGAGCAGACCGGCGAGCTGGTCGCCACCCAGAACAACCCGCTGGTGCAAAAAGAGCAGGAGATCAACCACCAGCTCAGCCAGCAGCTCATCAGCGCCACCACCAACCTCAACCTGCTCGCCCAGAAAAACCTGCAGGCCAAGAGCTGGCTGGAGCGCGGCACCCAGACCGAGCGCAACCTGAACGAACAGGTGCAGATGCTCAAGGGCAACCTGCTGCTGTCACGCATCCTCTATCAGCTCTACCAGCAGCTGGAGGCCGCCCCCTCCACCCTGGTGAAGAACCTGGAAGAGCAGATAGCCGACCTGCACCTGGCCCAGTTTGAACTGAGCCAGCAACGGGATCAGCTGTTCCAGAAGGGCCAGTATCTGGACAACCTGATCGCCAACAGCAGGGAGACCGTCAGCGAAGAGGACAAGGCCATCCTGGTCAAGCTGATCGACACCCGCATCAGCCTGCTCGATCAGCTCAACCGCCAGATGGATGCCCAGCTGACCAACGCCATCAGCCTGCAGCTCACCCAGCAGCAGCTGACGCGCATCTATGCCTCCATCGAATTCACCCTGCAACAGCACATCTTCTGGGTCAGCAGCAACAAGCCCATCGATGGCAAGTGGTTCATCAACTGGCCGGGTCATGCCTACAAGCAGGCCTCCGACTGGGTGCTCAAGCCGGACTGGCAAGGCTGGGGCGACATGCTGCTGGCGGTCTCCCTGCTGGCCCTGCCGCTGCTGCTGGTGGGTGGCCTGCTGCTGTGGAAACGCCCGACCCTGGTCAAGCGCCAGCAGCGGATCGCCAAGGATCTCGGCCGCTTCCGCCAGGACAGCCAGTGGCACACCCCGCGCGCCCTGCTCTACACCGTATTGCAGCGCCTGCCGGGAACCCTCTTCATCCTGGCCGCCGGCCTGCTGCTGGCCTATTGCGGCCTGCTGAGCCCGCGCCTCATCTTCCAGATCACCCTGAACCTGGCACTGGGCTACCTGGTGTTCAGCGTCTACCTGTCGGTGATGCGCCCTGGCGGTATCGGCGAGAGCCACTTCCGCATCCCGCGGGACGAGCTGCAGGCCAAGCGCAACAGCATGCGTTATCTCTGGCTGCCCCTGCTGCCCCTCATCATGCTCTCGACCAAGGCGGTGGTGGAGCCCTCATCGCTGGGCAACGACGTCATCGGCCAGGCGCTGACCATGCTGCTGCTGGGGCTGACCGCCTACCTGGTGCTGCCCATCTCCCGCGCTCGCATCAAGGGCGAGGCCAGCATGCTGCAGACCATAACGGCCGTCGCCCTGGCGCTGGCGCCGGTGGCCCTGATGGTGCTGGCGGCGCTCGGCTACTACTACACAGCCCTGAAGCTGACCGGTCGCCTGATCGAATCCTTCTACCTCATCATCATCTGGAGCCTGGTCTATCGCACCGCCCTGCGTGGTCTGGAGCTGGCGGCCCGCCGTCTGGCCTACCGCCGCGCCGTCGCCAAGCGCGAGCACAAGCCTTCGGAAGATGCGGAAGGGGGCGAGGCCATCGAAGAGCAGCCCATGGATCTGGAAGAGGTCAGCCAGCAGTCCCTGCGCCTGACCCGCATCATGCTGCTGCTGGTGTTCGGCGTCGCCTTCTACTGGCTCTGGTCCGATCTGGTCGCTGTCTTCACCTACCTCGATAGCGTGGTGCTGTGGCACAAGAGCGAGGGCACGGGTGCCAACGCCGTGCTCTACCCCATCAGCCTGAGCGACGTGCTGACCGGCCTGTTCCTGTTCGGGGCGGCCCTGTCGCTGGCCCGCAACCTGCCAGGCCTGCTTGAGGTGCTGGTGCTCTCCAAGCTGCGCCTCGCCCAGGGCACCGCCTACGCCTTCACCACCATGCTCAACTATGTGCTGATCGGGATGGGCTCGCTCACCGCCCTGGCCATGCTGGGGGTCCAGTGGGAGAAGCTGCAGTGGCTGGCCGCCGGCCTCTCGGTCGGTATCGGTTTCGGCATGCAGCAGATCGTCTCCAACTTCATCTCCGGCATCATCATACTGTTCGAGCGCCCGGTGCGGATCGGGGATACGGTCACCATCGGCACCATCTCGGGCACGGTCAACAAGATCCGCATCCGCTCGACCACCCTCACCGACTTCGACCGCAAGGAGGTGATCATCCCGAACCAGCAGCTGATGATAGAGCGGCTGATCAACTGGTCCCTGTCCGATACCGTCACCCGGGTCATCGCCCGGGTCGGGGTGGCCTATGGTTCGGATCTGGAGCTGACCCGCAAGCTGTTGATGCAGGCGGCCACGGAGAACAGCCGGGTCTTGAAAGACCCAGCCCCCATCGTCTACTTCCTCACCTTCGGCCCCAGCACCCTGGATCACGAGCTGCGCTTCTTCGTGAGCGAGCTCGGGGATCGCAACCCGGCCATCGATGAGCTGAACCGCCGCATCGACGTACTGTTCCGTGAACACGGCATCGACATCGCGTTCAACCAGATGGACGTCCACATCAAGAACCGGCAAGGGGACGAGCAGAAGATAGAGTCCCGCCCGGGCCTGCCGCCGCCCAATGGTGGCAAGCCGGCCTGATGCCGACCTCCTGCCCCTGTAAACAGGCTCCTCATTGGAGCCTGTTTTTTTTACCCGGGCTGCCGGCCTTGAAAGCGGGAGCAGGCCCCCAATATAGGAAAGACAACGGAATGTCACCCACGAGGATCTCATGGACTATCTCTACGCCGTGGTGCTCTTTGCCATCTCGGCATCGGTCACCCCGGGACCGAACAACATCATGGTGATGAGCGCCGGCGCCAACTTCGGCATCAGGCGCAGCCTGCCGCTGCTCATGGGGATCTGCGTCGGCTTCACCCTGATGCTGTTGCTGGTGGGGCTGGGCTTCGGCCAGCTGTTCACCCTCTTCCCCAGCCTGCACTTCGTCATCAAGTGCGTCGGCACCCTCTATCTGCTCTATCTCGCCTGGCTGATTGCCCGCTCCGCCGACGAGGTGACGGGAGACACCTCCGCCCGCCCCCTGGGGTTCCTCAAGGGCGCCCTGTTCCAATGGGTCAATGCCAAGGCCTGGGTGGTCGCCACCGGCGCCATCGCCGCCTTCACCAGCGCAGGGGCCGACTTCCATCAGCAGAACCTGACCATAGCCCTGACCTTCTTCATCGTCTCCTTCCCCTGCGTCGGGCTCTGGCTGCTGTGCGGCACCCTGCTCAAACGCTGGCTGACCAATGCCCTCGCCCGCCGTCGGTTCAACCATGCCATGGCGGCCCTGCTGGCCCTCTCAGTGGTGCCTGTCATCCAGGAGATCCTGAGCCGGCCCTGACACCGCGCACATGAGCCCATCAAGAAACACAGGCCCCGAAGTGGGGCCTGTGTTGTTAGGTGTCAGCTATCACCCGGCGCGCATAAAGGCCGCCTAGCTGCAGGCACCGATCAGCTTCCAGGGGTCCCCTGCGCTCGGCACATTGCCACTGTTCCACCACTTGGCCTCATAGATATTGCCGTTGTAGGTCACCTGGTTGCCCGTGGTATACACAGACCCGGTGGCCCAGCTTGCCGGGCAACTGCTGCCCTGCTCGAAGCTGACCGACAGGCTATGGGCACCCTTCACGGCGGTGAAGGTGTAGCTACCAGCCACAGCCTGCGCCACACCATCGACGGTGAGGGATTTCACCTTGTAACCGGTATCGGGCAACAGGGTGACGGTGAAGCTGGTTCCCCCCTTGGCCTTCAGCACACCGTTCACCGGCGCTGGTGACAGAGTGCCGCCGACCCCGACGTTCACGCTGATGTCGAAGAAGACGGGAATGTCGATGGTGGCTTCGCTGTAGCTGCCGCTAAAACCGGCGAAGTTGGTCGCACTGAGGGTATTCACCGCCGTGTTCTTCAGCACTATCTGCTTGGCGTCCCCCTTGGCATAGGGTTCAACCAGGCTGATGACCACGTCGCTCCCCTCCTGGCTCAACTTGATGCCAGAGAAAGGCACCGGCTGGTTGCTCGGGGTGGTGATGACCGTCTTGGCCGGATCGAAGCGACTGACGACCAGCGTCATGTTCCAACCCCAGTTCAGCGAGCTAAGCGGCACTATATAGCCGAGGCGATCGTAGCTGCCGGTGACATTGGTGAACATCTCGGGCCTGATATCCTTGAGGGTCAACCCCACCAGCTCATAGGAGGAGTAGATGCCGCCATCCTCCGCCTGCGGGCCTATCACCACCGAGGTGGCCGTCTCATAAGCCTTCAGGTGTTTGAAGCCGATGCCGGCGCTGCCCGCAATCTTGTCGACCGCAGGATCGAAGCCCTGGACCACCTGCTTGCCCGAGTTCCAGGCCAGGGTGTAGATATCGGATTTGGTGATGACGGCAGCCGGATTGGCCTGCACCGACGCCGCGCTGACCCCCTTGAGCAGGACGCGCTGACCGGCAAACTGCAACTCGGCGCCATCGGCGACATCACCAATCACCAGATCCGCCAGGGGATCCGCCATGCTCCAGCCACGCAGCACGATGAGAACATTGCCTGGGGTGAAGTCATTGACTGTGGTCAGACCGTTCGTCTGCTCGTTGAGCAGGATCTGATCCTTGCCACCACCAGTGATGACAATGTCATTGCCCCAACCGGCCGTCAGCACCTCATCATAAGGTGAGCCCTGGGTGATGCTGTCACCAGGGGTGTCAAACAGGCTGTTGTAGTCACCAAACTTGTAGACGTACTTGGTGATGCAGGTCCCGAGCTCATCACAGGTGATCTGATCCTTGGTCAGCAGGGCGCCGACCCCCCAGGCGCCACGCAGGTGTGCCGCCGCCAGTATGCCTGACATGGTGGCACGGACCTGAATTGGCTGACCGTTGTCATCCTTATCGGGCCAGCTCTTGGCCAGGGCCTGGGCCCAGGTCATGTTGGCGTCCTTGAGCAGCTTGCTTATCACCTGATAGTTGAAATGCATGGCGTCGCGCATCACCAGCTCCTGCTTCTCCGGCAGGCGCAAGTCCGCCAGGGAGTTGACCCCATTCTTGCCGACGAAGGTTCCCTGCCAGCGGTTGACATCGGTCACATAGACCTTGTTGCCGCCCGAGCCCTCAATCTCGGCCAGGGCCTCGGTCTTGCAACCCGCCCAGGTGGAGTCCGGCACGAACATGTAGAAGCTGTCGTACTCCTTGCCATCGACAGTCACCTGTTTCGGGCTGTAGTAACCGGCATCGATCAACACCGCCTCACCCAGCTGATAACCGATAAAACCCCAAGCGTTCAAGGAGTTGTATTGCATCTTCCGGAACATGGCCGCATCGGTCGGGGTGGCGGAATTATAGATGTTTCCCACCCCCAACTTGTTGAAGAAGCCACTGATGGTGGTCGGCTCGGACAACATGCTGCCGGTCGAACAGTCCCGTACCAGACGACCCGGCGCCGTCACCTGGGCATAGGTGTAGACAGGGTTGTCGAGGTTTTGCAGATAAAAATCTGCCAGTGCCGGATTGATACCGGATTCAAAGTTGCGCAGCGCATCCAGGAAGTCCTGAGTGCCCCCCTTGGCCGCCAGAGCGGGGACAGCCAACGCGAGCAACACGGTTGCCGACACTATTTTCATGGTGCTTTTCAAAGCCTGAACCCTCTAATTAGTCCATTAATCACCGGGCAATTGCCCATGCAGGCTCCCAACAACAGACTCCTAGGAGAAATCCCCCGCCATCCGGGATGGCGGGAAAAGCAAAAGTTAACTGACCAGACTCACCGCCCGGCTGTGCTGGGTCGCCAGGGTGCCATTCAACACTTGCGCGGCGGCGCGAGCGCTCTCGGGGCGGGCCGAGTGGCTGCACAGGTAGTAGCGCACATCCGGATAACCGAGCAGGTCATAAGGGCTGCGCAGTGCCACCACTATCAGTTTCTCGACCTCGCGGCTGAGCCGGCGGACCAGGGCCTGGGCCTCCCCTTGGGCGAAGTCTTCTCCGGGCAGAGGATGGTGCTCGGTCACCACCAGCAGCCAGTCGTCGCCGACGGTTGCCAGCTGCTCGGGCGTCACGGACAGCACCCGTCGAGCGCCCTGGTCCAGAGCCGCAAGGAAATGATCGAAGGCAGGTTCACGCTGGTTGGGGCCTATGCCACGGGGATTGGTGAGGTTGTGATAGCTGGTCGCCGGTGTGGCGTTGAGCACATAAAAGGGCCCCTCGCCCAACTCGGGCACCTGGCGTAGCCAGGTGAGCGCCTGGTTGGCACAGCGGTTGGCCACCTGCTGGTTTGCCGCCATGTCGGTGGGTTGATAGAGCGCCATGGGCACCAGCTTGGCGAGCTTGAAGGCAAGGATGCGAGCCAGGGCGGCATCGATCACTGCCTCGTCCAGATCCCCCGCCGCCACCGCGGCCATGATGCCGTGGATCATGGCGAACTGCTTGTCGAGGTAGGAGTCGCTGTGATCGTAGTGCTCCTCGGAGAGCATGATCATGTTGATGCCCGCCTTGAGCGCCAGCACTGCCGCCGTGGCGGGGGAGTAGTGGTGTACGATGGCCCCCATGTTCATGCTGTCGGAGATGATGATGCCCTCGAAGCCCATCTCGGTGCGCAGCAGATCCTGCAAGATGATCGATGAGAGCGTGGCCGGGTGCTGACTGTCGAGCTGCGGATAGAGGATGTGGCTGGTCATGATGAGATCCACCCCGGCATCGATGGCGGCCTGGAAGGGCCGCAGATCCTGCTCGCGCAACTCGCTGAGGGACTTGTCGACCCTGGGGATCTCCCTGTGGGTGTCACCCTGGGTGTCGCCGTGCCCGGGGAAGTGCTTGCCGCTGCCACAGATACCCCCCTGATGCAGACCGCGCACCGCCGCCGCCGCGTGCAACGCCACCTTGGCGGGCCTGTCCCCGAAGGAGCGGCTGTCGATGATGGGGGAGCTAGGATTGAAGTTCACGTCGCAGCAGGGCCCCAGAATGCAGTTGAAACCGGCAAGGCGCATCTCCTCGGCCATGGCCTTGTACATGGCTTCGGTACCCTGCCCGGTCTCGGCCACACCGAGAGCCAGATTGCCGGGCCCAGTGGTGGACTCCCCCACCAGCACACCCCAGGCCCCCTCCTGATCCACTCCGAGCAGCAGCGGTAGGCGACCCTGCTCGGCACCTATGCTGGCCAGCTCCCGAGTCAATTGCTGGGCCTCGGCGAAGGTATCACCGTTGTCCTGGCTCAGGTAACAGCCTCCCAGGTTGTACTCGACTATCATGGTGCGCGCCTGCTCGGCGGACTTGCCCGGGAAGGCCAGGATGAACAACTGACCCACCTTCTCTTTCAGGCTCCAGCCGGAGATGATGCTCGCCACCTTGGGATCCATCTTCATGATCTCTTCCTTAAGCATCTGATAATAAACTTATTTTTTTCGCAGCTGCTTGAGCTGCCCCATGGTGAAGGTGACGGCGACGATGACGATGATGCCGCGCAGGATCAGTTGCTGATCCACGTTCAGCCCCATCAGGATCAGGCCATTGTTGACCATGCCCATGATGAGGGCGCCGATGACGGATCCCACCACCATGCCCTTGCCACCAAACAGATTGGTCCCCCCTATGATGACGGCGGCAATCACCAGCATGAGATCGCTCTCCCCCAGGGTATAGCGGGCGCTTTGCAGCCGCCCCGAGTAGAGGATGCCCGCGAGGGCGGCGAGAAAACCGTTGAGCATCAGCACGTAGAGCTTGATGCGGTTGATGTTGATGCCCGAATACATCGCGGAGATCTTGTTGCCTCCGGTAGCCAGCACCTGCTTGCCGAAGCGGGTGTTGCGCAGCACGAAGGCGCCTGCCACCGTCACCAGAATGGTCCAGATAAAGAGCACCGAGATGGGCCCTATGTCACCCGAGCCAAAGATGAACACATAGAGGTCGTTGTCGATGGGGATGGATTGCAGCGAGGTGGACCAGCGAGCGATGCCGGTGATGATGCCGGTGGTACCCAGGGTCACCAGGAAGGAGGGAATGCCGACCTGGGTCACGAACAGGCCGTTGATGGCCCCTATCATGGTGCCCACCATGAGCGCCGCCGAGACCGCCAGCAGAATGCTGTCCGTCTCCTGCAGGGTCAGCGCCGCGACTATGGCACTGAGTGCGACCGTGGCGCCGAACGAGAGATCTATCTCGGCGGCACTCAGCACGAAGGTCATGCCCACCGCCATGATGGCGATGGTGGCGGTCTGACGCGCAATGTTCATCAGGTTGACGGCGCTCAGGAAGCCCTTGTCATGCAATACCACGGAAAAGAACACGAAGATGCCGACGAACACCATGTAGATGATGTAGTCGCGCCAGTTGATACCGCGGCCCTTGGGCGCCGGCAGAGTTAAATCTTTCATCCTTGACTCCTTGCTTGTTATTGAACCGCCGCCAGCAGCGTCTCTTCATTCACCCGTCGCCCTTCCAGGCAGGCGACGACCCTATGTCCCTTGTTCACCACGCAGGGCTCCTTGTTTGTCATTGAACCGCCGCCAGCAGCGTCTCTTCATTCATCCGTCGCCCTTCCAGGCAGGCGACGATCCGCCCCTTGTTCACCACATAGATGAGGTCACAGAAGCTGGCGACCTCGGCATATTCACTCGACACGAAAATGGCCCCGTTACCGGCGGCGACATAGCTGTCCACTATCTTCATGATTTCGTACTTGGCATGGATATCGATGCCGAAGGTGGGATCGTCGAGCAGCAACACCTTGGCCTTGGTGGAGAGGCACTTGCCGATCACCACCTTCTGCTGGTTGCCGCCGGAGAGAAAACGCACCGACTGTTCGGGACCGCTGGTCTTGACCCCCAGGCTCTTGATCTGGGCCCGCACCATGGCGTCTCCCTTGAGCTTGTCCAGGCCCAGTCCCTGGGTGAGCCGGTCATAGGCGGCCATCAACATGTTGTCGGCCACCGAGAAATCGAGCACCAGGCCCTGGCTGCGCCGCTCCTCCGGTACCATGTTGATGCCAAGCGAGATGGCCTGCCTGGGTGAGCGGATCCGCACCGGCTCGCCATCGATGCGGATCTCGCCCGCCTGGATGGGTGTCAGGCCATAGATGGCCTCAAGGATCTCGGTACGGCCACTGCCCAGCAGACCCGCCAATCCCACGACTTGGCCCGGCATCACCCTGAGGGAGATGTCGTGCAGCTGTGCATTCGAGACGCCCTCCAGCTCGAGCAGAGGCACGGCATCCACGGCAGACCCCGGGCGTGACCAGCTCAGGCTGGTGTCACCCTTGCTGCCGAGCATGGCCTCGACCAGTGCCTCGACGCTGGTGTTGGCCGTATGGGTGGCAAGCACCGTATGGCCGTCACGCAGCACGGTCACGGCGTCGCAGACCCGCATGATGTCGCTGAGATAGTGGGTGATGTAGATGATCGACATCCCCTGGCCCTTGAGGGTGGCGATCACCTTGAACAGTTCGTTGATCTCATTGTTGGAGAGCGAGGCGGTCGGCTCGTCAAGCACCAGGATGCGGGCATTCTGGGCCAGGGCCTTGGCTATCTCGACGAACTGCTGCTGACCAACGCTCAGCCGCCCCACCTCGCAGTCCGGATCCAGATTGACACCCAGCATGGCGAGCAGGGGGGCGGCACGCCTGACCCTGTCCCGGTTGGAGATGATCGAGCCACTCTCGCCGCCGCCAGCCAGGAAGATGTTGTCGGCCACCGACAGGGTCGGTACCAGGCTGAGATCCTGATACACCATGGCGATCCCCTCGGCCTGCGCCTCTTTGGGGGTGGTGAAGCGGCAGGGTTTGCCAAACAACAGCACCTCGCCACCGTCCCGACCATGAAAGCCGTTGAGCAGCTTGACCAGGGTGGACTTGCCCGCCCCGTTCTGACCGACGATGGCATGCACCTCGCCTCGCTTGAGACGAAACGACACATTCTTGAGCACGGGGATGCCGTCAAACCCCTTCTTGATACCACTCGCCTCTATGGCGTACAGCTCCATGTGATAACTCCTTCCATGAGATGGCATGGGCCACTGCCTCAGGGCAGCGACCTATGGACTTATTGGCTGAGTGCCTTGGTAACGGCGGCCGGTGGATCCCGACGCAGCGCCTGTTGCCAGGCATCGGCCAAGTTGTCGCGGGTCACCGCATCGGCGGAGACGGTGACGAAGGGAGGGGTCTGTTCTCCCAGCTTGGCCAGGGCCCCCATGGTGGCCAGGGTCTGGCCGAGGTCATAAGGTAAATCCGTCACTATGCCGGCCACGTTGCGGCCCTTGGCCATGTCCAGGGCATTGGCGGCGCCCAGGTCCATGGTGATCACCTTGATGTCACTGCGTCCGGCGGCCCGCGTCGCGGCGACCACCCCTTCGGCGATGGAATCCCAGGGGGCATAGATGGCCTGGATGTCCGGGTGCTGGGTGATGAGAGCCGAGGCGACCACCTCACCATCATTGGCGTTGGCAATGCCCTGCTTGGCAAGGATCTGGACGCCCGGGTGGTGCTTGGCCAGGTTGGCCAACACCGCCTGATCCCGCTGATTGGTGACGTAATAGTTCGCCTCGTGGTAGATGAAGCCTATCTTTCCCTGCTCGCCCACCGTCTTGGCCAGCATGTCGGCAGCCAGACCACCCATCTCGAACAGGTCGTCGGTAACGATGCCGGCGTAATCCTTGCCATATTCAAATCCCGTTGGCAGGTTGCTGATCAGCACCAGCTTGCTGCCTTGCTGGACCGCGGGGCGAAAGGCCGCGGCGCCGGAGACGGGGTCGACCACCAGGGTAAGAATGATGTCGGGAGCCATGGCCATCACGGTTTCCACGTCCGTCCTCTGCTTGTTGGCATTGAATTCGGCATCGGTCACCGCCACCACTTTGACGTTCAAGTCATGGAATCTGTCTTTGGCACCCTTGATGAGGGCACTCGACCAGTCGGAGGTGGTGTGCATCAGGATGGCGGCCGTGTAATGCTGGGCCTTGACCCTGTCTTGCTGGGCAGTAGTGAGTGTTACCTGGGTATAAAGGGTTGGTTGTTCGCCATTGGGACCCAGGGTCGTGGTCGCCTCGGCGGCCTGGGCCCCGTTGCCGAGCAGCATGGCGGCGGTCAATGTCGCCAGTAAAAAGTGTGAGCGTTTTGCCAACATGGTATTCTCCCTATATCCATTGAGTGGTCGATAGGCATTATCTAGGTGTTTTATAGACTGTAATGAGAGGTATCTCACTAAAGAGCGCGATGTTTTTGCGACGCAGCTCACAGGATGTTCAGTTTTTGTTAATTAATGACAGGAAAAATCTGAGCGTCTGGGTATTCACTGGGTGAGCCGAACACAACAACAGGGATGAATGAAGGCGAAATACGGGGACTTATCACGAGATGCAGAACTGGAAGGAACATGAGTAACAAGCTGATCCCTATCGTCGAGCAGGGGCTCTGCCATCAACTGCTGGCGCGCAATGACATCTATTTCATCAGCTTCGATGAGCAGGAGCAGGTGGTGGCATCCAGCTATCCGGTGGATACCCTGACCCTCAATCGGCTAGACGATCTGGTGTTCCTGGTAGGTCCCGACTACCTGAAGGCCATACGCCAGCGGATCCGGGGCAACCTGCCCACCTTGCATTTCGAGATCCTTAACCTTGCCTTCGAGCTCTTCGCCCATGACGGACCGGACGGCACCCGCATCTGGTGCCTGCAGATCAAGCCGAGCGAGAGCCAGGACGCCTCAGGCATAGAGCAGGATCACCGGCTCATCAACGAACTCGCTCACTCCCTGGCCGCACTCAGCGACAGCCAGGGGGCGGCGCCCGGTGAGCAGCATCAGCAGCTGATCGCCCGCCACCTGCCCGAAGTGGAGCAAAAACTTACCCAAATTCAAGATCCGGCCCTCAAGATGTGCCTGGAGCTGATCCGCGCCAGCATGGAGAAGAGCCTGCAGGAAGACGGCAACCAACGCCTGCTGGAGGTGCTGACCCCCTCGGAGATGCAGGTGGCCGAGTTCATCCGCAGTGGCATGTCCAGCCAGGAGATCGCCAGCGCCCTCAATGTGGCGCGCAAAACGGTGGAGAATCATCGCAACAGCGTGCGCATCAAGCTGGGGCTGGCCAATCGCGGCGTCAACCTGCGCAACTACCTGCTGAGCCTGGAAAAATAACCCGTGCCACAACAAAGACAGGGTCGGCCAATCAAGACGATACCCTGCACAACTACTTGCCTGGCCTGGAGCAATCATCCGATGATGAGCGCCAGAGCATGAAGGAGATCACAATGCAGCAAGTCGTTTATGTCGCCAACCCGGTGAGCGGGTTGATCCATGTGTTTCGACTCGAGGATGGCGAGCTGGTCCCGCTGCAGGAAGTCCAGACCGGCGGCGAGGTGCAGCCCCTGGTCATCAGCCCGGACCAGCGCTGGCTCTATGCGGGGGTGCGCCCCGACTTTCGGGTGCTGAGCTACCCCATAGCCGCAGATGGCCGGCTCGGGACGCCCTGCTCGGCGCCGCTCGATGGTAGCGCCTCCCACACCTGCACCGATGGGACCGGGCGCTTCTTCTTTGCCGCCTCCTACGCCTTCGACCACCTCAGCGTCTCGCCCATGGATGACGCAGGTAGGGTGCTGGCCCCCCACCAGCGCATCGACCGGCTGATGGCCGCCCACTCGGTGACCCTGCTGACAACCAGCCAGGGTCACCAGGAGCTGCTGGTCGCCTGCCTCAAGGAGGATGTCATCCGCCGCTTCACCCTGGGAGAGGATGGTCAGCTGAGCCACCATCCCCTGGGTGACATCCACACGGCCCCCGGCGCCGGGCCTCGCCATCTGGCGCTGCACCCCACCAACGGCGATCTCTACTGCCTCAATGAGCTCGATGCCACCCTCAGCCGCTACCACAGGGAGGCGGATGGTCTCATCGGCGCGCGGGAGAGCCTGGACATGCTGCCCGAGGGTTATCAGGGAGAGCGCTGGGGGGCCGACATCCACCTGACCCCGGATGGGCGCTTTCTCTACACCAGCGAGCGGGCCAGCAGCCTGCTCAGCCTGTTCGAGATCGACCAAGGGGACGGCGCCCTGACCCTGCTGGGCCACTTCCCGACCGAAGCCTGCCCCCGCGGTTTTGCCATCGACCACAGCGGCCACTATCTGATCGCCACCGGGCAGAAGTCCCACAGCCTGGCCGTGCACCGCATCGCGGCGCAGACGGGCGAGCTCAGCCTCTCGTCCCGCCAACCCGTGGGGGAAGGGGCCATGTGGGTGAGGGTGCTGAGGCTGGACAAGCCCGCCTGACGGGCCTGAAGCCGCAGAAATGCGCGCGGCGCTCTGATGAGCGCCGCGCAGTGAACACTTGTGTCCGGGCCTTATCTGCTGCCGTTGAGCTCATCGTCCGGCCAGTACTTGTAACCCTGCATGGTGGCCTGCGCCGCCAGCCCCTGCTCGGTGAGCTGGTACATCTTCACCTTCTGGAAGTCGGCATTGGCCGCCTCGCTGACCACCACCTTGCCATCGTCCGCCGACTTGGCGGCCAGATCCGCCTGGGCGCTGGCATCGAACCCTGTGGTGATGAATCTGTCCAGGGCGGCGGCATCGTTGAAGATGATCACGGCCTGGAATTTCTTGATCCCCATGCCGATCCCCATGCCGGCGGTTGCCATCTTCATGTAGGTGTCGCGACCGGTGCGGTTGTCGCGAAGCACCCCATAGCCACTGCCGGCACTCAGTACCAGCAGGTTGTTGTTCACATTGGTGAAGACGGCATAACCCTTGGATCTTGCCACCTCCTGTCTGGTGCTCCCATCCTGAGCATACAGGGTGGAGAGGGTCTGCTGGCGCATCTGCTGAATGTGGTTGCGTTGCTCGGCGGGGGTATCCCCCTTGGCACAGCCAACCAGCAGCAGAACGGCCAGTATATGAATCCATAGACGCATGTCATTACTCCTTCGTGTCTCATGTGCGGGGGGCTGAGGGGGCCTCCCGATCCGGAACCGGATCAGAGGCCATCCGACCCGCTATCAGCGTTCACCGTCCGGTGCCCCGGGGCGCTGGCCAGATACAAGCCCCCCTTCGCGTCAGTATAACCAGCGCCACTGAACTTCTGCTGACCCGGCAAGCAGTGGGGCCCCGCCACCCTGGACTATCGGTGGCAAGATCCCGCTGCGCCGCCAACGGCTGCCCTACCCCTTGGTCACCTCGCCGAGAAACTCGGTGAAGCGCCGCCAGGACTTGGCATCGGCATCGGCGCGGTAATTGTCCGAGCCAAAGACGCTGAAGGCATGGGGGGCGCCGCTGTAGCTGGTCGCCTCGTGCTTCACCCCGGCGCTCTCCAGCTCGGTGATGAGGGCCGCGAACTGGCCCAGCGACACCGCCTGATCCGCGCTGCCATGCTGGATAAGCAGGCTGGCCCTGGTCTGCTCGTAGTTCTGGCCGGCCGGGGTCTCCAGCCCCCCGTGCACGCTGACGATCCCCTTGAGATTCGCACCGCTGCGGGCCAGCTCCAGCACGGCGGCGCCGCCAAAGCAGTAGCCCATCGCCACCGCATTGTCGAGGCGGCCGCCCTGCCTGCCCGCCTCGGCGAGTCCTGCCTGCAACAACTTGCGCATCCTGGCCCTGTCCTGATAGAGCGCCCCGGTGAGGCGCTTGCGCTCTTCCACGGCGGTAGGCCTGACGCCTGCTCCGAACAAGTCCACCGCGAACACGCTGTAACCGAGCGCCACCAGCATCTCGGCCCGCTTCACCTCGTAGTCCGTCAACCCGTCCCAGTCGTGCACCAGCACCACCAAAGGCGCCTGCTTGTCGGCGGCGGCCAGGTAATAGCCTTCGAAGGGCTGACCGTCGACCTGGTAGCGCACCGCACCGGCCTGGGCCGCGCCCCCCCAGATAATCCCCAGCAGGGCCAGGATCCATCTCGTCTTCATGTTCGTCTCCTTGACTGTGAACAACGCCCCTGATTGTAGTCGCCAGGCCGAACCCGATGGGTCAAGGCGCTCGCGGTGGGAGGCCACAAAAGCAAGAGGCCACCCAGGGGTGGCCTCTTGTCATCGGCATGGTGCGTCCAGGATCAGTATCAGTCCTTGGCCGACTCCATGGCCCCCTCTTCGGAGTGCTGGGGCAGGATGAGGTTCAGCAGAATAGCGGCCACCGAGGCCAGACCGACACCCGCCAGGGCGAAGTCACCTATCTTCATCTCCAGTGCGCCCACCCCCACTGTCAGGGTCACGGCGACGATGGCGATGTTGCGGGCCAGCCCCAGATCCACCTTGGACTCCACCAGGGTCTTGAGACCGATGGCGGCGATGGATCCGAACAGCAGCAGCATGATGCCGCCCATCACCGGCATGGGGATGGAGGTGAGCAGGGCGTTGAACTTGCCGAAGAAGGCCAGAATGATGGCGAACACCGCGGCCCAGGTCATGGTGACCGGGTTGAAGTTGCGGGTGATCATCACGGCACCGGTCACTTCCGCATAGGTGGTGACGGGGGGACCACCGATGAAACCGGCGAAGCAGACGCCGATGCCGTCACCGGCCAGGGTGCGGTGCAGGCCAGGATCCTTGGTGTAGTCCTTGCCGGTCACGCCGCCGATGGCCAGTACGCCGCCGATGTGCTCGATACAGGGGGCGATGGCCACCGGCAGCATGAAGAGGGCAGCGGCCCAGTTGATCTCCGGGGTCTCGAAGTGGGGCAGCGCCAGCCAGGGGGCATTGATCATGCCATCGAAGCTCACCTGGCCCATCAGCACGGCGGCCACATAACCGGCGATGACGCCGGAGAGGATGGGGATGAGCTTGATCCAGCCCTTGCAGAACACGGCCGCAATCAGGGTCACCGCGAGCGAGATCCCCGCCAGGGTCAGCGCAGTGGCAGGGGCCACCACTTGCTCGGCCCCGGCACGGCCCATGGCCATGTTGCAGGCCACCTGGGCCACCGACAGGCCAATCACCATGATCACGGGACCAATCACCACAGGGGGCAGCAGCTTGTGCACCAGACCCATGCCGCGCACGCGAATGATGGCCGCCAGGATGAAGTACATGAAGCCGGCGGCAAACAGACCGAACATGGTGGAGGGCAGGCCCCAGGTCTGGGTGGCATAGATGATGGGGGCGATGAAGGCGAAGCTGGAGCCGAGGAAGATCGGAACCTGGCGACGGGTGCAGAGCTGGAACAGCAGGGTGCCTACACCGGCGCCAAGCAGGGCCATGGAGGGGTTCAATCCGGTGAGCAGGGGCACCAGAACCATGGCACCAAAGGCGACAAACAGAATTTGCAGCCCGGCGACGCTTTGCTTGACCAAGGAAAACATGGGTATCCTTAATTTTTTGATAACTGACAGGGATAATTGACACTTTTCAGTCATCACAAGACTTTTTCAAGGCATGAGATGCGCCACTTGGCGTCATTCGTTACCTTTCACTGCTTGGGGAGGGCATGAAACTGGCTTTTTAGGCGGAATTCGTTGCTACAAGCATCGAGTATGCGATTTTACGCACTTTTGTGGCCGACGCCAATCGTTTTTCTGGCCGAATGTGATGACAAGGCTTTCAGCCCGGGCCGCCATTCACCGCCTGCTGCGGGCGCAAGTTCGAAAAAGGGTGGCATCCGCCGCCCCTCGCCCCTGTGGTGGCCGGGAGCAAAAAAAAAAACGGGGTGGCAGTGCCACCCCGTCGCGATTCCCGTCCCGTGTCAGACCCGGCGATAGGGCAGATAGACAGGCTCCCACATGTGGCTCAGGATGTGCTGCTGCAGATCCTGGCCAATCAGCGGATGGGAGGGGTCGCGTCGCACTATGTCCTTGAGCACGGCGGTCGCCACGTGTACCGAGATGTTGCGCAGCTCGCTGATCCTCGGGTAGACGGTGCCCCGGGCGAGATCCGCCTCATCCACGCACTCCGCCAGCGCGAAGGCCGCTGTGGTGAAGATGTCCGGGCTTATCTCGCGGATCTGGCTGACGATGGCGGCCAGCCCCACACCGGGGAAGATGAAGACGTTGTTGCCCTGGCCGACCCGGAACGTCTGGCCCTCATGGTGCACGTCCTTGAACGGACTGCCGGTGGCGACGATGGCGCGGCCCTGGCTCCAGCGGAAGATGTCTTCCGGCAGCGCCTCGCAGTTGGCGGTGGGGTTGGAGAGGGGGAACACCATGGGGCGCTCGCAGTGGGCCAGCATCAGCTGGATATGCTCCTCCTGGAAGGCGCCACCGGCCCCGCTGGTGCCGAGCAGCACGCTGATGGGCACGTGGCGCAGCACCTCGGTCAGCCCCGCCTTGCCCTGCAGATCCCACTGGGCCAGCAGCAGGCCCGGCTTGGCGTAGCGGCGCTTGTATTCATCCAGCCCCTCGCGGTTGTCGCACACCAGCCCCTGGGTATCCAGGATGTAGATGCGATCCCGCGCCGCCTGCGGGTCCAGCCCCTCGCGGATCATCCCAGCGCAGATCTGATCCGCCACCCCGACTCCGCCGGCCCCGGCCCCATAGACCAGGTAGTGCTGCTGACCCAGGGTCTCGCCCTTGGACTTGACGGCACCTATGATGCCCGCCAGCACCACGGCCCCTGTGCCCTGGATGTCATCGTTGAACGAGGGCAGCGTCTGCTGGTAGCGCGACAGATTGTTGAAGGCGTTGGACTTGCTGAAGTCCTCCCACTGCAACACGGCGTTGGGGAAGTGGCGCTTGACCCCGGCCACGAACTTGTCGATGAAGTCGTCGTACTCCTTGCCGCGAATGCGGCGATGGGGCTGACCCAGGTACATGGGGTCGTCCAGCAGCGCCTGGTTGTCGGTGCCCACATCCAGCGCTATGGGCAGACAGCAGGCGGGATGGATGCCGGCCCCCAGGGTATAGAGGGAGAGCTTGCCAATGGGGATGCCCATGCCCCCCACCCCCTGATCGCCGATGCCGAGGATCCCCTGGCTGTCGGTCACGACGATGATGCGCACCGCCTTGGCGTCCATGTGGCGGGCGAGAGAACCCATGTCATCGACGTTCTTCGGGGTGATGTAGAGGCCACGGGGCTTCTGGAAGCGGTGGCTGAACTCCTGGCACGCCTTGCCCACGGTCGGGGTATAGATGTAGGGGGTCATCTCCTCCACGTGGCGCGACAGCAGGGCGTAGAACAGGGTCTCGTTGCGATCCTGCAGGGCCCGCAGGTTCTGGTACTTCTCGATGTCGCTGCAGGCGCTCAGGAAGCCCTGATAGACCCGATCCAGCTGGGCTTCGAAGGTCTGCACCTGGGGCGGCAAGAGGCCGTCGAGCTCGAAGTCGGCCCGCTCCTGTTCGGTGAAGGCGGTGCCCTTGTTGAGGTTGCGATCGTTGAGCAGATCGGTGCCTGTCAGTGCAACGGGGCGAAAGTCCTCTCCCTGTGCGTCTTTCCACAGCAGATATTGTCCGGTAGCCATAGTCATTCTCTTTGATTTACATGAAGTTGCCATTCGGCAGGAGAGCAAGACTCAGATTGCAGGGATCATATGACGTTTGGGGATTCGGTTTTGTGAGCTTGGGCATACCCTGCGGCCAAAGCCCCCTCTCCTGCCGGACTCGTGGCCGCCGGGCTTGCCCCGGCGGGGCGCTTGGCGCAAGATCGGCAGACACTCGATGCCGCCAGCGCCCTGCTGCGCGGCATGCCACCCTAGAGACCCCAGGAGCCCCATGAGCCGCAGCGACCTCCCCTTCCCCGTCTCCGCCGTGATCCTGGCCGGCGGCCGTGCCACCCGCATGGGGGGCGACGACAAGGGCTGGGTGCCCCTGGCGGGCAAGCCCCTGATAGTCCATGTGCTGGAGCGTCTGCGCCCCCAGGTGGACGAGGTGCTGATCAACGCCAACCGCAGCGAGGATCGCTACCGGGCGCTGGCCCCCGTCATCGGCGACGCGCAGGCCGACTTCCAGGGGCCGCTCGCTGGCATGCAGGCTGGCCTTGCCGCCGCCCGCCACGACTGGGTGCTGTTCGTGCCCTGCGACGGCCCCGCCCTGCCCCGGGATCTGATGGCCCGCTTTCGCGCCGCCATGACGGCGCAGAGCGAGCTGGTGGTGGCCCACGACGGCCAGCACCTGCAACCCGTGGTCGCCCTGCTCCATCGCGCCCTGCTCCCCTCACTGCAACTGGCCCTGGCAGAGGGAGAGCGCAAGACCGGGGCCTGGTTTGCCCGCCACCGGATGACGGTGGTGCCCTTTGCCGACCAGCCCGATGCCTTCGTCAACCTCAACAGCCCGGCCGAGCTCGCCGCCTACGAGGCGAGCCTGCCGCATCAGGAGCCGCTGGCGGGGGGCGTGCGACCATGAGCGCCCCAGGGCCCCTGCTCGGCTTCGTCGCCTGGAGCGGCACCGGCAAGACCACCCTGCTGGAGCGCCTCATCCCCCTGCTCGGCCAGCGCGGCCTGCGGCTCGGGGTGCTCAAGCATACCCATCACCGCTTCGACATGGACAAGCCGGGCAAGGACAGCCATCGCCTGCGCCAGGCCGGTGCCCGCCAGGTGATGGCGGCCTCCTCCCTGCGCCACGCCCTGATCTGCGAGACCCCGGAGCAAGAGCCCTCTCTGGAGGCGCTGCTGGCCCGTTTCGACTGGGCGCAGCTCGATCTGCTGCTGGTCGAGGGGTTCAAGCATCGCCATTTTCCCAAGATAGAGCTCCATCGCCGCGCCCTCGGCAGGCCCCTGCTGTTCCCGGAGGACCCGGACATAGTGGCGCTCATCAGCGATGCGCCGGAGGCAACGACCCTGCCCCAGTTTCGTTTCGAGGCTCTGGACGCCATCGCCGACTTCATCTGCGCCCGGCTGCCCCGGGATGCCAGCAGCCAGCCCACCTTGCCGCCGCTGCAGCTGCTCGCCCTGGCTCTGGAGGCCATGCCCAATCCGGCGGGGGAGGCTTGCCTGCCCGGCCACCTCAGCCAGGATGCCAACGGCTGCTTGCAGGTGCGCCCGGCAAGTGCTTTCATGCCTTCTGCCCTGCCCCCGGCCAACTGTGTGATCGAGTGCCCTGCCCGATCGGCCATCACCCAGGGTGAACGGGTCCGGATCCGCCTCTTGCCGTGATGGGGAGCGTCCGCCGGCACGGCAACACGAGATGATCAACCTGACATGAGACGACTTCCTTGCGCCTGAACACGCCGCTCTCCCGCTTCGATCTGCTGATCTATGGTCGCTACCGCCTGGTCCACGGCCTGCGCATCGCCCTGGCCTTCACCCTCACCTTCCTGCTGACCCGGGAGCTCAAGCTGCCGGAGAGCACCTGGCCCCTCATCACCCTGGTGGTGGTGATGGGCCCCATCTCGTTCTGGGGCAACGTGCTCTCCCGGGCGCTGCAACGGGTGGTCGGCACCATCTTCGGTGCCGCCTGCGGGGTGGTGGCCCTCTATCTGGAGCTCGACTCCCTGCCCCTGATGCTGGTCTGGTGCAGCGCCATCATGTTCCTGTGCGGCTACCTGGCGCTCGGCAAGCGCCCCTATGTGGGGCTGCTCATCGGCATCACCCTGGGGGTCATAGTCGGCGGGGTGCCGGGAGACATAGAGACGGCGCTCTGGCGCAGCGGCGACGTCATCCTGGGATCCATGCTGGCCCTGCTGTTTTGCAGCATCTACCCCCAGCGGGCCTATACCCACTGGCGGCTGCAGATGCACGACAGCCTGCAGCAGGCGCAACGGATCTATCACACCCACCTCTCCCCCAATATCCTGGAGCGCCCCAGGCTGGCCCAAAGCCACGCCCGCCTGCTCACCAAGATAGTCAGCCTGCGCCCCCTGCTGACGCCCGCCGTCAAGGAGACCCGTCTCAACAGCTCACTGTTCGAGGCCGTCCAGACCACGATGCGCAACACCTTCTGCACCCTGGAGATGCTGGCCAACACCTACTGGCGCGATCGCCAGAGCCACTTCCTGATGCAGAGCCACCCCGGCCTGCGCGCCTGCCAGCAGGCCACGGAGGCGGTGATCATCCAGCTCGCCCTCATGCTCAAGAGCGGCGACAGCAGCGCCGCCGAGCAGGCCATCGCCCGATTGCAGGCGGCGGCCGCCGAGGTGCAGGCCGAGGTGCGCCCGGGGGCCGACGACGAGGCCACCATCAGCGGCTACCTCTGGCTCAACCTGCAGCTCACCGAGCAGATAGCCCACCTCCACCGCCTGCTGGGGCTGGTGATGAACCCGCCCCGCAGCCAGGGCGGCAAACCGGGCTAACAGAACGCCCCGCATTGCGGGGCGTTCCTGTCTTTGGTCTCCGTCCCCTCGGGCCATGACGACGCCGTCGGCCTTAGCCGGCCTGCGCCAGGGGCTGCTCGGGGCTGAGGTAGAGGGAGAAGTCCCGGATCCCCGCCTGAAGGGCGGCGAAACAGTCGGGATCGATGGCGCTGCCCAGATGCTCGGCCATCATCTCCAGCGCCTGGGGCACAGGGATCGCGTCCCGATAGGGGCGCTTGGCGGTGATGGCGTCGAAGATGTCGGCGGTGGTGATGATGCGCGTCTCAAGGGAGATCTCCGCCCCCTTGAGTCCCTTGGGGTAGCCCTTGCCGTCCAGCCGCTCATGGTGGGCCCCGGCCACCTGGGCCAGCTCCTCGAAAGCGCCGATGCGGCTCAGGATCTCCTCGGTATAGGCGGCATGCAGCTGCACCGCCGCCCACTCCTGCCCATCGAGCTTGCCCGGCTTGTCGAGGATGGCGTTGCTCACCCCGAGCTTGCCCACGTCGTGAAGCAGGGCCCCCCGCTTGAGCCAGCGCCGTCTCGATGCAGACAAGCCCATCTGGGCGGCGAGAATGTCGGTATAGAGCGCCACCCTGCCGCTGTGACCCGCGGTATAGGGGCTCTTGGAGTCCACCACCTGACCGAAGGCCGCGGCGATTTCGTCCAGATAATCCTCATCGAGCGCCACCTCCCCCTGACCTGCCGGGTGGTCGAAGACCCACTCGGTCAGCCTGGGATCCACCAGCCCCTGCCAGAACGCCTCGTTGGCCAGCGCCTCAAACTCGGCGACCAGGGCGGGATCAAACCAGCTGCCGCTGCGCTCGCGCAGCTCCCTGAGCGCCGCATCCGGCCCTGCGGCGGCATGAAACACATCCACCACCTGACAGAGCAGGGCGATGCGGGAGAAGAGCGGGATCGCCTCCCCCGCCAGTTGCAGCGGCCGCCCCTTGCCATTCCAGTGCTCATCGAGGGAGAGGATGCCGTTGGCCACCTCGTCACTGAAACGCAGCTGGCGAGCGATGTCCGCCCCCCGGTGACAGCGGGTCTGGATCAGCTCGTTGGCTATCTGATCGCCGTTGCGAAAGATGTGGAACAGGCTGCGAAAACGGCCGAGCAGATCCGCCTGCAAGCCGGTGTGACCCAGCACGAAGTTGACCACCTCGGAGAGGGAGCCATCCACCAGTTTGAAGTCGCGCTTGAAGTGAAGATCGTCGGTGAGATAGAGCTCGCAGATGCGGGCGGCATTGCTGCTGCACCCCAGATCCTTGAGCAGCAGGGTGTAATAGAGGTCATGGCGCTGCCGGGCATCCAGTCCCAGCCGCTCCCCCAGACGGGCACCTATCCAGCAGCAGCGGATGCAGTGTCCTCGTGGTTGACCCTCGGTCATGTCCAGGGCATGACTGAGGGAACCAATCAATTCAGCCAACCGCAATCCGGTCACCGCCATAGCCTGCTCTCCCTTAGACATAATGGCGATCTTGCCAGCCGCTTGATGGCGATCTTGCCAGCCGCTTGTTTATACCCTTTTCAGATGGAAAAAGATCGGCTTTCTGACGAAGTTACACTTCCACCTTGCCTGCGCCTGCCTTTTCGTCCAGCTGCTTGCGGGTCAGGGTCGAGACCAGCTTGTCGTCCAGGTAGATGTCCAGCAGCTCGCCGCGCATCTCCCCGCGCATCATGTCGCGATGGCCGTCGATATAGTGGATCTCCATCTGGGCCGTGCGCTCGTCCGGGTAGCTCACCTTCACCTCGCGCACCCCTTGCGGCAGCATGGCGAGCGGCACCTTGTTGAGGGCCGGATCCAGATGCTGGTTGACCTTGATCACCGCATCGGCCTTGTGATCCACCAGGGCCGGGGACTTGCCGGTGATGGGGTTCTTGCCAGACCAGAATTCGATGGTGTTGAACACGAACAGATCCGCCGTTGCCGCCAGGCCATAGACGGGGGAGAGCAGGACGAAGACACCGGCACGGCCGTAGCGATTGTCCACCACGCTGAGGTTGCCCTTGGTCACCATGGAGGAGAGCCCCATCTGCCCCATGCAACCGCCGAGCCCCATGCTCGCCACCGTCCCCAGCAGCAGGGCCAGGGCCCTGCCTTTCTGTCGTACTGCCATTGTTCTCTACCCCTCAATGAAAAATGAGGCGGCAGCCTAAACAAGGGGGCGGGGCGCCACAATTCACAAGGCCGGGGTGGTACAGCCAGGGTTCAGCTTGGTGGCTTGTTCGCTCACTCTTTTGGCGATCTCGCCAGAGGGTGTCGCAACCGCAGGCGGCTCAGATGGAGAGTGCCGAGACCGTCTGGGAGACCCGGCTCGCCTCCTGGTGGATGTCGTTCATCAGCTTGTCCACCTCGCTGATTTGCTGCTTGCCGAGTTCGGCGCTGCCCGCCACCCCGGCCATGTCGTCGGTCACCCTGGCGGTCAGCTCGCGGTTCTTCTGCACCACCTTGGCTATCTCGGCGGTGGAAAGGGAGGTGCGGGCCGCCAGCTGGCGCACCTCGTCCGCCACCACGGCAAAACCCCGTCCCTGCTCCCCCGCCCGCGCCGCCTCGATGGCGGCGTTCAGAGCCAGCAAATTGGTCTGATCGGCGATGGCGCTGATGGTCGAGACGATGGCCTCTATGCTCCTGGACTGCTCGTTGAGCTGGCCGACGAGGGCGATGGCCTGATCCACCTGGGCGGCGATGAGGGAAGAGGTATCGACCACGGCGCGCAGCAGCTCGGCCCCGGCCTCGGCGCTGCAGAGGGTCTCCTGCGCCGTGCTGTGGGCGAGGCGGGCCGCTTCCCGGGTGGCGTGGTTCTGCTCGATGCGGGCCGTGATGTCGCTGGCGAACTTGACGACCTTCACCACCTTGCCGCTCTGATCCCGGATCGGGTTGTAGGTGGCCTCCAGCCAGACGGCGTCTCCCCGGCTGTTGTGGCGCATGAAGAGACCGGACTTGAACTGGCCACGGGCCAGCTCCTCCCAGAACCTGGGCTGCTCGCGCAGGAAGGCCTCATCGCAGAAGATCCTGTGATGCTTGCCCGCAATCTCGTTCAGGCGATAGCCCATGGTGTCCAGGAAGTTGGCGTTGGCGCCGATGATCTCGCCGCTTGGGGTGAACTCTATCATGGCCCGGGAGCGGTCCAGCGCCTGGGAGAGCGCCTCCAGGTGTTGCAGCCGCTGATGCCGGGCCGTCACATCGCTGGCCAGCTTCACCACCCGGGTCACCCTGCCCTGGGTCTTCACCGGGAAATAGCTCGCCTCCAGCCAGCGGGTCTCCCCCTGCCTGTTCACCCGCTCGAAGGTGCCGGACTGCGCCTCCCCCTGGGCGAGGCGGCGCCAGAACTGCTGATAGTCGGTGGAGCCGGTCCAGCCTTCGGGGCAGAGCAGGCGGTGGTGGCGCCCCTGCAGCTCGCCCGCGCCATATCCCATCAGGCTCAGGAAGGGCTCGCTGACCTCCAGGATCTCCCCGTCCGGGCTGAAGATGATGGTCGCGGCACTGCCCTTGATCGCCTGGGCGAAGCCCTGCTCTTCCTCGAGCCGAGCCTGACAGGCCTGCAACTGCGCCTTGAGTTTGTGATTGAACATGACACTCCTACCTCGTTGACGATCCGGATCGGCACCACAGCCTCCCCCACTGACTGTATCGGCCCCGCGAGTCTCAAGATGAGTGGTCAGATGACCTTGGACCACGGGGCGCGCAGTGTAGAGAAAAGCAACGCCGCCGCCAAGAGCGCCAGTACGTAAAAGAATCGACTCAGGATCACTGCGCCTCGCTCAGGGCGCCGGGCACCACTCCAGGCAGGCCGGGTTGGAAACAAAACCGAGCCGCTCGTAGAGCGGACGCCCCTGATCGCTGGCGTGCAGCCACAGCTTGCCCAGCCGCTGTTCCCGGGCGTGGGCCGCCATGGCATCGAGCAGGACGCTCGCCATGCCCCGCTTACGCCAGGCCGGCCGGGTATACATGTTGAGCAGATAGGCCTCGCGCCCCGCCAGGTTGCCCGGATAGGGGGGCCGCACGAAGAGCGCCAGGGTGCCGCACGCCACCGCCTCCCCTTCGACCTCCACCAGCCAGGAGCGGGCGCTGCCCTCTTCCTGTGCCCGGGTGAAATAGGTCAGCGTCGCCTGCCAGAGGGCGGGGTCCTCATCGGGCCGGGCAAGCTCCCCCATCTCGCAAAAGAGCGCCATGCGAAGATGCACCAGGGCGGGAATGTCGGCGGCCAGGGCCTCGCGAACCATCATCTATATCTCCTTCGGTGACATGACAGGAAGGGGCCCGCAGTCCCCTTCATCTGGCAGCCACGTTAATGGCCGCTGCGCCCCTTTGCAAGGCGCCAGCTGTCCAGCGACAGGGGGCCAGCCCCCCACACCGCCAGGGTCAGCAGCATCCAGCCCCACAATTGGTGATCGTGAAAGCCCCCCGCCCACAGGGTGGGATAGGAGATGACCGCCATGGCGTTGAAGCCAAACAGCAGCAAGGCGACCGGGCGGGTGAAGAGCCCCGCCAGCAGGAAGAGCGGCAGCAGCAGCTCGGTCGCGGTGCCCGCGTAGGCCGCCCACTGCCAGGGCAGCAGGGGCACCTGATACTCGAACTCGAACAGGTAGAGGGTGGAGTCCCAGGCCGTGAACTTGAGCCAGCCGGATCGCAGGAAGACGGCGGCGACCCAGAGCCTGGCCAGCAGCAGCAGGGCGCCGCTGCACCAGGGCAGAATGCGCTCGGCAAAGAGGCCAAGCGGCTTGGTGAGAGTCTGTGTTGTCATGGGGCAAGCTCCAGATCGACCAGCAGATCGAGGGTGATGAGGGGGGTCAGGTGTTCGGCCATGGTCGGCTCCCGGGCCAGCAGGCTGGCCAGCGGCCTGCCCTGCTGGCAGCCTTGCAGCAGGCGCCAGGCGGCAGCATCCAGGGGAATGGGCTCGACCCTGTGGCCGGGGCGTTTTTTCAGGGCCAGCCAGCAGGGGGCATCCAGCCCGCTGACCGTCTCCCCGCCGTGCAGGGCCATCTGCCAGAGCGCCAGCACCGGATGACGGCTCTCGAGCAGCAGCAGATCGCAGGCGGGATGCAGCACCAGCCGATCCCACTGGGCCGGGGCAAGGGCGGCGAGCCGCTCGGCGGGCCAGCGCCTGGACTCTGGCGCCAGCAGGGAGGCGCGCTCCAGCAGCCACTCGAAGCGGGCCAGCTCCCCGAGCCAGGGCAGAGCCCGGGTGGTGGGCAAGCCTTCGAGCCAGTCGCCAAAACCCTCCCCATAGTCCATGACGCTCCCCTCCTCCAGGGGGGCGGTCAGCACGAACCCTCGCGCCGCCGCCTCAAAGAAGGTCTCCCCCACCATGGCGCGTACCGCGGGATAGCTGCTGGCGAGCACCTCGGTGAGGCCGAGGATGAAGTTGTTGCGATAGATCTGCAGCAGGGCGTCGGGGGCAAAGCGCCCCGGCTGGATGTGCGCGAGGATGGCGTCATCCTCCCCGAGCAGACCGCTCGCAAAGCAGCTTTGCAGGGAGGCCAGCTCAGACATGGGTGGCCTCCCGGGAGGTTGGCTGCGCCGCGCTCAGTATGGCGTCGGCACGTCCGGCCTCTTCCAGCAGCACAGGCAAGGGGGGTATCTCCAGATCCCACTCGATCAGGGTGGGGATGGCGCAAAGCCCGCAGATCTGCCGATAGAGCGCCCACACCGGCTCGGCCACAGGGGCGCTGTGGGTGTCGATATAGAGGTGCCCCTGGGGCAGGGCCTTGTCGGTAAACCCGGCCAGGTGGATCTCCCCGACCGTCCCGAGATCGATGGTGGCCAGGTAGTCGGCGCAATCCAAGCCGTGATTGACGCTGCTGACATAAAGGTTATTGAGATCGAGCAGGACGCCGCAGCCGCTGCGCCGCGCCAGCTCCGCCAGAAACTCAGCCTCCCCCATCTCCCCGGGCAGCTGCAGGTAGGAAGAGGGATTCTCGATGAGCAGTTGCCGGCCCAGGGCCTGCTGCACCCGCTCTATCTTGTCGCTCATGTGCGAGAGGGCCTCGCGGGTGTAGGGCATGGGCAGCAGATCGTTGAAATAGCGCCCGCCTATGCTGCCCCAGCTCAGGTGCTCGGAGACCCGCACCGGCGAGATGGCCGCCACCAGGGCCGCCACCAGGGCCGCCAGCTGGCGCAGGTGCGCAGGGTCGAGCGGGTCGGCGGAGCCAAGGGACATGCCGACCCCGTGCAGGCTGACGGGGTAGTGCCCGGCGAGCTCGGCCAGCACCTCGAAGCCCTTGCCGTGGCGCTCGAAGTAGTTTTCGCTGTGCACCTCGAGCCAGCCTACCCCGGGCAGGGTCTGGCGGATCTCGTCATAGTGGGGGGGGCGTAAACCTATACCGATCAAGGGGTTCATGGCGGGGCTCTCTCAAAAGATGAGGGCCATGATGTGGCGGGCGCCACACCATGGCACAGTGCTTACTTGGGTTGCAGCGACCCGCCAGCGAGCTTCTCGCACAGGCCCTTGGGCACCACCACGAAGGCATCCCCCTGGGCATCCATCTTGGCGGTACCGGCGCAGGAGCCCCCCTTGGTGGCGCAATCGTTCTTGCCCGCCTTGACCACGCCGTAGCACTTCTCCTTGTCGTCCGCCGCCATGACTGGCGCGGCGATGAACTGGGCACCCAGGGCCAGCAGACCCGTCATGGCAGAGGCAATGGCAGTACTCTTTTTCACGTTCATGTCCATTTTCCTTATTGTCGTGAGTGGTGTCTCCGGCGCATCTCATCCGGTTACGTCCAATAGAACCGGACGAGGGGAGAAAAGATTTCCCCAAAATTGAAAAAATCCTGAAAAAAAGCCAACAAAAAACCAATAACATATTGTTTTAAATGAATATAAATTTAATCGAAAAATGGGGATATGCGGCGGCGCGGCCATCCCTTGTCAAGGGGGCCTTGCTCCGCCACCGCACAGGCACCACAACAAGAGAGGGGCACATGGCCCCTCTCTTTTCCCAGACGAGCACCTTCCCAAGGCGCTCGCTCACCCCTTGCCCCTGGGCTCAGGTGGTCTTGACACACTTTTGCACGAAGCTGTTCTTGGCCGCCCCGACGAGCTTCTTGTCGGCGGCCGCCTTCTCGCACTGGGCCGCCTTGTCGGTGGCGGCGTCCGTCTTCACACACTTCTGGATAAAGCTGTTCTTGGCCGCCCCGGCCAGCTTCTTGTCGGCGGCCGCCTTCTCGCACTGGCTCGCCTTGGTGCTGGCCGAGGCATCCTTGACGCACTTGCCCACAAAGCTGGTCTTGGCGGCGCCCGCCAGCTTCTTCACCGCGGCCTGCGCCTCGCACTCCTGCTGCGCCGCGCTGTGGGCCGTCCCCATACCGAACAAAATTACCGTCATCAGGATGGCAATGAATTTCATCTGGCAAACCCTCGTTGTTGATTTGATTGTGATTCTGGCGACAAAGGGACAAGGCTCAGCGCCCCTCTCCTTTCAGGTTGCACTATAGTCGCCCCGTTTGAAGACAACCAAGCCGCCCCCCTGTGTTCCGCCAGAGGCGGGAGCGGGCGCACCTGGGGGGAGCGACCAGAATGCCCGCTCTTTTAGTCTCTTTTGTGAACAATGGCCCTATAGTGTCTTGAGTCCCTCTACCCAAAGGTGCCCCATGAACGCTCCTCGCCCCCCCAGATGCACACTGTCACTGCCCATCTTCATCCCGGGTCTGCTCTTCATCCTGGGGCTGCTGGCCGTCTGCTCCCTGGCGCCGGAGGCGGCCGCCCGCTTCTTCGGCAGCGGCCAGAGCTGGATAGCCGATCACTTCAGCTGGTTCTATGTGCTGGTGGTCGGCATGTTCCTGATCCTGCTGCTGGTGCTGGCCTTCAGCAGCTACGGCAACATCCGGCTCGGGCCGGACGACGCCAGGCCCGAGTTCAGCTTCACCTCCTGGCTCGCCATGCTGTTTGCCGCCGGCATGGGCATAGGGCTCATGTATTTCGGGGTGGGCGAGCCCATGACCCACTTCGTCTCCCCGCCCCAGGCGCCCCCTCTGACCCCGGTGGCCGCCCGCGAGGCCATGGTCACCACCTTCTTCCACTGGGGCTTTCACGCCTGGGCCATCTACGCCATCGTCGGCCTGGTGCTGGCCTACTTCGGCTTTCGCTACAACCTGCCCCTGACCATACGCTCGGGCCTCTACCCCATCTTCAAGGAGAAGATCCACGGCCCGCTCGGCCACGCGGTGGACGTCTTCGCCCTGGTGGGCACCATCTTCGGCATCGCCACCACCCTAGGTTACGGGGTCTTGCAACTGTCGGCGGGGATCACCCGGCTCACCGGGATGGACACCTCGGGGGAGCTGTTCCGCTTCGGCCTCATCGGGGTCGTCATCGCCCTGGCCGGTCTGTCGGCGGTCACCGGGCTCGACAAGGGGGTCAAGCGCCTCTCCGAGCTGAACCTCTTCCTCGCCATAGTGCTGCTGCTGTTCGTGCTGGTGGCCGGCCCCACCCAGTACCTGCTGGGGGCCCTGTCCGAGAACATAGGCAACTATGTCTCCTCTTTGAGCCAGCTCACCTTCCGCACCTTCACCTACAGCGAGACCCGCCAGGCGGGCTGGTTTGGCAACTGGACCCTGCTCTACTGGGCATGGTGGATCTCCTGGTCCCCCTTCGTCGGCCTCTTCATCGCCCGCATCTCCCGCGGGCGCACCCTGCGCGAGTTCATCCTGGGCGTCTTGTTCGTGCCCACCGCCTTCAACCTGCTGTGGATGACGGTGTTCGGCAACGCGGCCATCTGGGCCAGTCAGCAGGAGGGGGGCCAGACCCTGATCGACTCGGTCGGCAACATAGACACCCTGCTGTTCAACTTCTTTGACCTCTTGCCGGGGGCCGACATCACCTCGGCGCTGGCGGTGATCCTCATCAGCGTCTTCTTCGTCACCTCCGCCGACTCGGGGGCCTTCGTCATCGACAACATCGCCACCCAGGGCAAGGAGGGCTCCCCCATCTGGCAGCGCCTGTTCTGGGCCCTGCTGCTCGGTGTCACCGCGGGCACCCTGATGAGCACGGGGGGGCTGGCGGCGCTGCAATCCATGACGCTCATCGCCGCCCTGCCATTCGCCTTCATCATGGTGCTGCTCTGCCTCGGTCTGGTGCGCGGCCTCATCGCGGACAAGGAGCACTCGGCCAGGCGCCTCTCCCCCGCCACCGATTTTTGGAACGGCAAGCAGTGGCGCACCCGCATGGATCACCTGCTGAGCCCTTCCACCGAGGAGGATGCCCGCAGGTTCCTGCGCGAGACAGCCCTGCCCGCCCTGACCGCCCTGTGCCGGGAATTCGAGGCCCGCGGGCTCACCAGCCGGGTCGAGCAGGATGCGGATCAGTGCCACCTGCTGGTGCCTCAGGAGGGACGGCGGGACTTCTGCTACGGGGTGCGCATCGAGGCCCGCCCCGCCCCCGCCTTCAACCCCCTGGAGGCGACCCACAACCACGATCCCGAGGCCCGCATCTTCGAGCCCATCACCTTCTTCGCCGACGGCCGCGCCGGTTACGACATCCAGTACCTGACCCGGGACGAGCTGAGCGCCGACGTCTTGCGCCAGTACGAACGCTATCTGGTGCTGAGCCAGGACCAGGGGCAGGATCTGCTAAGCGCGGCACCGGAGCACAGCCCGCCGGAGTCTGGGACCTGATGGCCCGTCGGGGCGGCGGTTAATCAGGCCTGCTCCGGGGAAGGAGACGGCCATATAATCAAGGGATAGAAGGCAGCCTAGGCACTAACTAACGCTTGATAAAAAGAGAAAGGGCCCAAGGCCCCTCTTGCTACACTGTACTCCTCGCCAGAGTCCAGCGATTTTCACGCACTTTCCGACAAAGCTGGTCTTGGCTGTCCCCGCCAGTTTCTTAGCCACAGCCTACGCCTCGCATTGCTGCTGAACCTAGTCTTGGGCAAAAACCAAGTTGATCAACAGGGTACCGCTACGGAGCAGGCCGGACAGGATGGCAATATGCTTCATATGACGTTCCTATTGTGATGTGTTTGCAACTGCTGATTGTTGCCGCTGATCCTCTGTATCGCCAAGAGCCGATGACCAGACAGGGAGCCCCCTAACAAGCCTCCTCCCAACGACAAGCCTTTCCCCTCTTCCTCACCAGCACCAATAAAATCGAGGGAGTGTATGTCGAATTGCTATTCGATGAGATTGGTTGAATCGAGGCAAAAAATGCGATTTTTCTGATAGTTACATTACCTTTTGACTGGCAAGCGCAGATAAAAACGGCGTAATATAGCAAAATGGTGCCTATTGAATTGCAGTGGGCAACAGCCCTCGCTGGTCAATGGAGCATATTGGAAGCTGTAATCCACGGGCGGTAGCGTTAATTTTGAACATTACCATTACCATTACCATTACCACTTACATGCTAGAGAGTAAGATGAGTAAGGGCATTGATAATAGATCTCGCCAGATGTAATCCACTACATTTATACTTGTAAGCTTTTAGGCCAGTTGACATTATGTATTCATCTAAGTGATGAATAACAGTACGACCGTTACTTATTATCCCCTAATTATATAGCAGCATTGTAAACAAGCAGGTTTTCATGTGCCAAACTAAAAAACGAAAGCAGCCAAAAGGGCAAACAACATCCAAAAGATTATATTTGAATGTTAATTGCCAACTCGATTATCTAAAAACGCTGTATCTACTCTATCAAAAAAATCGAGAAGTATTCGAATCGTCAATAAAGTTTCTCATATCTAATCCGATTAGCTTTCAACATATTCAATTTCAAGACGAAATATTCAAACGCAGCCTACATAAAACACATTATGTAGTGACGAGTAAAGATGTTCGCCAGGTTATCTATTTAATACTAGAGATATTAAGCAAATCCTCACGTCAAGTTCAAAGCTATTTGAGATGTAAAGGAAACATTGAAAACCTCATTCTTTTAGGTAAATACAACGACGCATTAAGCCTTTTAGATGAACATAAGTCTGAGTTTGGAATATCTTATTGGTACTTTGAAAACTTATTTGGAATTTATTCTATCCAAGATAAGAAATTAGAGGCATACAAAATATATGAATACTACTCCAAGACGATGACTGACGTTGAGTCTCGAGATCTCAACCTACTTTTAGAACGCTCAAATAAGTCTGTTTCTGCCGAAAGGTTTGACTTTATCACTAACAGTCTAATTGATAGCATAGACCAGACAAGCATAGATCGAAAAATAATTAATTTTATGTTTAACTTTGATGCTAGCTCTAGCTATGACATAAAATCCGCTCTGGAGTTTTCATTAAAATTAAATCTCCCCGATGTATACAACATAATATCACGCTCTTTAGCATATTTATCTGCTTATCAGGTTGGTCACTTCACCGACATTTGTAAGCTTATTAATATATCAAGAAATACAACTAATAGTGATCTATGGTTAAATAAAATACTTAAAAGTGAACACTTGAGTTTTGATTATATTTCATGCCTTACAGTGTATTTATCTGGAAATAATTCAAACTCTAAACAATGGTCTCTTACACAGATAAAATCAAATCCTAGAAACTATATCTATTTTGACGTTTTTATCAAATCAAGCGCTTTGTCAAATGAAAAGCATGAGTGCTTCAACTTAATAGATAATTATTTATCTTCTTGTATTGACTTTCTATTATCATATAGGATTGATGAACTAGATAATGCAATAAAAATCTCTCAGCAGTTCAATAGCATGAACTGCTTGCAATATATTAATATTTTAAAATCAAAAGAGAATTATTCTTTCTTAAATGATAAGCCTAAAAACATAAAGCGATTTTTATATTTATTGTCAGTGATTGAGAAAACAGACTCTTTCGATTTAGAACTTAATTATCATATTAATAATTTAAGATTATCAAAGAATGATTCATTTCCAAAATATAGATTAAACAAATGGATATCAGATTCCGACTTTGAGCGTAAACACTATGATGCTTACTTGGAAAAAGTTGTCACTTATGAGGCCTACCCGCAGCATATGATGAACGAAATAATAGAAAAAACTATTTATGCAAAATATAAGTTAGATAGGTTAGATGACGTAATTCTTGATATTGTTAGTTTGCTAGTAAAAAAAGATTTAATGTTGAAAGCAAATTTTATTTCTGCTATCTATGAGCCATCAAAATACTGTTTTGATAAAATTAGTGAAATGACACTAATATTTAACTTCATACTTTATAAATCAAAATTAATAACCCTGCAAAGGTTGGCATTATACTGTGACTCTTTCCTTAAACTTAATAGCCTTAATTCTTTCGAAAGCTATGTTCCGCGTGATGCTTTTGGTAACTTCGTCTTAACAAAAGTTATTACTTTAGATTTGATAAAAAAACAAAGAATGAAGTTTGACTCGGATCATCTTATTGTAAGAGCAACAGTTCTAAAAAATGCAGACAAAGCATCTCCGCTTTCAGATCTTGATAGACGAGAAATTGATCGTTTGGTCAGAGAATACGCAAGAAAAATTTCATTGGTTAATATCGGAAATGGTAAGTTGTACTTGAATGAAGATTTCCTGATAAATGAAATGTATCAGTATTTATTTGATGACTTTCTAGCAATAGAGCATTCAGTTGGCTTAGAGAAAGATATTTTTTCTACATTAACAATTGAGTCTCCAGAAACAAAATCACATGAGCTTGCGGTTGATTTTCTTTTTAAAGCTAGAGATATTTATGCTGTTAATGAGAAATTTGGAATTGAAAATTCATTAAACACTCATTTTAGGCATAACAGTATAGTACCCACTCTAAGAGCTCCTTTAGTTAGAAATAGGTTAGAGTGCTCTTTATTATCAGGTGAATACACAGATAACAAAATGCTTGAAGATCGTTTTCTCAGGTCATTTAAGAGACAACCATATGATGAACTTCAAACACTTTCCAAATCGCTATCTTCAAATATAGATACCGCACTTAATTTTTTGAAAGATACATATCTACATGTTTATCTTAATGATCTACAGGATAAACAAATGTTGTTTAAATATGAGATCTCTAAAGAAGACACTTTCACTTTCATCTCATTAATCAATGCGGGTTCCACATATGAAGACATGCTTGGTTGGTGTGTATCACTATTCAATAAAAAAACTGACCAATTGCTAGAAATAGGAAGAAATTATATTTGCAGCACCCTTTGCTCCGATTTATTATGTCAGGTAAATGATTTCAAAGAAAAATTAGTAAAATATATAGACAAAGATGACCTTATATTTAAATCTATTGGTGAGTTAGAATCTGATATATTTAAAACATGCCAAGATGTTTCAGAATGGTTCAGTTTCATTAAGCAAGTAAGGCAAGATTTTCAAATATCAGTACCAATAGAAGAAGCTATGGATTTTGTAAAAAAAACAAATCCATATAAAGATATATCCATTAATATGGATATGAAGTATAATCATTTGGTGAAGGGTGTATATCTCTTTAGCTTAATAAACATTTTTATTATTCTATTCCAAAATGCAGTAAAAAGTAATAGAGAAAAATGCAACGTAAATGTAGATATAAAAGAACATAAAGATAAGTGCCTGACAATTAATGTATCAAATTTTTATGACATAACTAATTTGGAAAAAGTTATAGAGATATCATCCAACATCAGAAAGGGTAATTTTCTAAAAGGTGCAAAAGAGAATTCCGGCAGTGGAATATATAAAGTTTATAGACTAATGCAAATCGAAATGAGGAACGTTAAAAACGTATCTATCAGAATTAATGAGGGGAATAAAAAACTTTCTGTTGAATGGACGATGAGTACAGGTTTTGAGGAGAGATTATGAAAATTCTAATTATAGAAGATACTGATGAAAAGTTAGACAATATTATCTCTTTTTTGGATGAACAACATCATAAATACTCTATTGCTAAAAGCAGACACAAAGCTCAAATGATGGTGGAGGATTTAAGCTTCGACTTTATTATACTAGATATGACCCTTCCAGAAGATGACGCAGTAAATTCTGAGTTAGTTCCTTTAGCTGGATTAGATATTCTAGAAATAATGAGCTTTGAGGGAATACCTACTCGGACAGCGATATTAACTGGCTATGATCGATTCGGAAGGCATCATAATTCAGTGTCTATCAATGAACTATCTAGTGAAATATCTAATAGTTACTCTAAAATTGTAACCAATGTTATATATTACGATGGATATTCCGAAGATTGGAAGTCAGAATTAAAAAAATGCTTGGATAAATTATGATAAGAGTTTTAGTAATTGAAGACTCAGAAAATAAGCTGGCTGGTATACGACAACACATCGAGTCGATTGGGGTACATAAAGATCTTATTCATGAAGCAAAATCAATAAACACCGCACTATCCGAATTGGAGAGAACAAACTTTGAAGTGGTTATTGTCGATATGGCACTCCCTCAATCAGATGATGATTACGAGATAGATAAAAAGGCTGGCATTGCGATTCTTGAGTGTCTAGCACAAGCAGTTTCAGACCGAAGTCTAAGGATACCGGACAGCTTAGTAGTATTAACTCAATATCCTGAACTAATTTCAAAATATGCGGAAAATCTAAAAAACTGTCGAATGTACGCAACGTTATATGAACACGCTAGTGATGATTGGAAAGAAGAGATAACTAATGTAGTTCAAAATAGAATAGCAATATTCGATCAAAAGGAACCTGTAGCTTTTGATCAAAATGTTGTTGTAACCATTCATGGTATTAGAACTTATGGTGGTTGGCAAAATAAAATAGAACAGAAATTTCAGAATGGATATATCGTTAAATCATATGGATTTAACTTTCATAATGCGATTGATTTTTTTTCTGAGAAATCATCAAAAAATGAAATAAAACTATTTGTAGACTACTTGGAGAATCTGAAAAAAGAATACCCTATAGCAAACCTGCATATTATATGCCATAGCTTCGGCACATATATTACATATCATGCCTTATGTAATATGCAATCAAGATTAAACATTGGTAGTTTAATTCTAGCTGGAAGTATTCTTAAGCCAGAGCAAAATATAAACGAAGTTTATAAAAAACATAATATAAAACGAATAGTAAATGATTGCTCTTTAATCGACATCCCTCTTCTTTTGGCTCAACTTATCAGTAATAGATATTCACTAGCAGGTATTGTCGGGCTTAAGGGCGATAAAGGTAGAATAAATAATAGATATTTTTCAGGTGGGCATTCATTGTACTTTAGTGACACACACATTGATGGTTGGCAATCTATTATTATCAATGATTCTAGTTTTAAGTTTAGTGATAAAGGATGTGATAATGTCCTGATGGATATATACTATGGAGTAATTGTAAATAAATTTAGATTTAGATTGGCCATAACCTTGTTACTTTCATTGCTTTTTTTTATTTTACGCATTAATAACTAGACCATGAAATGATTATATATTTCACCATGTTCTAAAATTAAAATTACAGTTCTTTATTGCGTAAGAATTTTATAATTTACAATACAAATAACACTGGCGACATTTTATACAAAAATTAAAGCTATAATTTAGTTTCAAACCAGCCACCGTAAGCTGCCATGCACTGCTATCTTGACCACATATAGCCTAGGCAAGCTATCCGGAATAAAAATCCCCCGTTGCCGGGGGATTTTTATTCCTATCGGTTAGCCAAGGGCAAAGACTTAAGCCCGCAGGAAAGCTCGCAGCGGGGCAAACTCCGCCGGCAGGTTGTGGGACAAGAGCGGCAGGGCGGCGTGCTTGGCGAGCGGGCCTGGCAGCGGCACGTCCAGCCCCAGGATCCCGTCCACCGACTCCTTGAACTTGGCGGGATGAGCGGTGCAGAGGAACACCCCCACTTCATCCTCACCGAGTTGCTCCCCCAGCAGATCCCAGGCAATCGCCCCGTGGGGTTCGCACAGGTAATCCAGCTGGTGCAGGCGTTTGAGCGCATCGCGGGTCTGGGCATCGTCACGCATGCCTGAGCCCAGAGTTTCCAGCGCCCAGTCATTGCGGCGGCACAGCTCTTCCACTCGCGGCCAGTTGTTGGGGCGGCTCACATCCATGGCGTTGGAGAGGGTCGCCACCGTCTGGTGCGGCTCCCACTGGCCGGATTTCAGGTAGCGCGGCACGGTATCACGGGGAAACCTGGGACACCCACCTTTCTGAGCCAGCCATTACTCGGCTGGCTAGCTCCCTCATCACACATATCTCCTCCAAGAGCCCGCTAGAGATCGGACAAGCAAGCAATTTTTACCTGGCGGGCCGCGTGTTCAGACGTGGTAATGCCTGACACCACACAAATGCCAAGGGAACAAAAACCTGGGACACCCACCTTTCTGAGCCAGCCATTGCTTAGCTGGCTATATCTCTCATCACACACAGCTCCCCCCAAGAACCCGCTAGAGATCGGACAAGCAAGCGATTTTTACCTGGCGGGCCGCGTGTTCAGACGTGGTAATGCCTGACACCAAACAAATGCCAAGGAGGGTAAAACGGGATCTAACAGATTAACAAGGTGGCTGATAACAAAATCTGGGACACCCACCTTTCTGAGCCAGCCATGGATGAGGATCTGGGAGATGAGGATCTGGGACACCCACCTTTCTGAGCCAGCCATTACCTGGCTGGCTATATCTCTCATCCACAGCTCCCCCAAGAACCCGCTAGAGATCGGGTAAGGAGAAATCTGGGACACCCACCTTTCTGAGCCAGCCATTACCTGGCTGGCTATCTCTCTCATTGGTAAAATCTAGGACACCCACCTTTCTGAGCCAGCCATTACCTGGCTGGCTATATCTCTCATCACACACAGCTCCCCCAAGAACCCGCTAGAGATCGGGTAAGCAAGCGACTTTTACGTGGCGGGCCGCGTGTTCAGACGTGGTAATGCCTGACACCACACAAATGCCAAGGGGGGGTAAAACGGGATCTAACAGATTAACAAGGTGGCTGATCACCAAAATCTGGGACACCCACAATTCTGAGCCAGCCATTACCTGGCTGGCTATCTCTCATCACACACAGCTCCCCCAAGAGCCCGCTAGAGATCGGGTAAGCAAGCGATTTTTACGTGGCGGGCCGCGTGCTCAGACGTGGTAATACCTGACACCAGACAAATGCCAAGGGGGGTAAAACGAGATCTAACAGATTAACAAGGTGGCTGATGGCATCGTCGCTGGCCGCAGTGCCAGGCAAACTGCTGGCAGTGGTCTTTGTCACCCACCACTCTGATGCCCTGGCGCCTGAACAGTGTCACTTGTTTCAACCAACGGGCACCATCAAGGCCCAATCGCGCCAGAATGGGAGCCAGGTGAGCAGGGATATAGCCCCGCTTGTCAGCTCTTATCGCGCGACCTGTCCAATCCACCAGCATTAGATAATCGGTAAAGGCATAAGGCAGGCCCTCCGGTTGGGCTTGGCTTGCGAATGGCAGCAACAAAGGTGGCAATGGCGCGTCTGGTTGCTCTCCCTCAAAGCGTTGCTTGATGCTGGTGTAATCGCTCTCCTCAGGTCGGTCCGCCAATGCCGCCCGTATCGGGTTGAGATCAACGTAGGCCATGCAGGCCAGCAGGGCTGATTCGGTGAGCAGGGCCTAAGATCTGGGACACCCACCTTTCTGAGCCAGCCATTACCTGGCTGGCTATCTCTCTCATCACACACAGCTCCCCCAAGAACCCGCTAGAGATCGGGTAAGCAAGCGATTTTTACGTGGCGGGGCCAGTGTTCAGATGTGGTAATGCCTGACACCACACAAATGCCAAGGGGGGTAAAACGAGATCTAACAGATTGAGAAATCTGGGACACCCACCTTTCTGAGCCAGCCATTACCTGGCTGGCTATATCTCTCATCACACACCGCTCCCCCAAGAGCCCGCTAGAGATCGGGTAAGCAAGCGATTTTTACGTGGCGGGCCGCGTGTTCAGACGTGGTAATGCCTGACACCACACAAATGCCAAGGGGGGAAAACGGGATCAAACGGATTAACAAGGTGGCTGATGGCATCGTCGCTGGCCGCAGTGCCAGGCAAACTGCTGGCAGTGGTCTTTGTCACCCACCACTCTGATGCCCTGGCGCCTGAAGAGTGTCACTTGTTTCAACAAAAAATCTGGGACAAAAAATCTGGGACACCCACCTTTCTGAGCCAGCCATAACCTGGCTGGCTATATCTCTCATCACACACAGCTCCTCCAAGAACCCGCTAGAGATCGGTTAAGCAAGCGACTTTTGCTTGGCAGGCCGTGTGTTCAGACGTGGTAATGCCTGACACCACACAAATGCCAAGGGAGGTAAAACGGGATCTAACGGATTAACAAGGTGGCTGGTGACATCGTTGCTGACCACAGTGCTGCGCAAACTGCTGGCAATGCTCCCTGTCACCCACCACTCTGATGCCCTGGCGCCTGAACAGTGTCACTTGTTTCAACCAACGGGCACCATCAAGGCCCAATCGAGACAGAATGGGAGCCAGGTGAGCAGGAATATAACCCCGCTTGTCAGCTCTTATCGCGCGACCTGTCCAATCCACCAGCATTAGATAATCGGTAAAGGCATAAGGCAGGCCCTCCGGTTGGGCTTGGCTTGCGAATGGCAGCAACAAAGGTGGCAATGGCGCATCTGGTTGCTCTCCCTCAAAGCGTTGCTTGATGCTGGTGTAATCGCTCTCCTCAGGTCGGTCCGCCAATGCCGCCCGTATCGGGTTGAGATCAACGTAGGCCATGCAGGCCAGCAGGGCTGATTCGGTGAGCAGAGCCTGACTCTTGAAGCGCCCTTCCCAGAAATGGCCCTTGCAGCCATCCTCCCGATTCGCCTGCCGTGCCAGGTTTTCATTGAGCAGCCGCACAAACCAGCTGATGGAATGAAGCCGCTCCCGCCACTGCCCTATCAGTTGTTGCACCACAGTCCGTTCGGGCTCAATCAGGGATTCCCCCTGATACCAGCGCCGCACCAACAGCGGCCACTGGAACAGTGCCGCCCAACGTTCGGCCACCTCCCGCTCACTCCAACTTGCTGCGGTGTCGGGCTCCACTTTGAGCACCAGGTGATAGTGGTTGCTCATCACCGCATAAGCGCAAATACCGATGGCAAACAGTCGCGACAGTTGGCCCAGCTTGTCGACCACCCACTGGCGACGATGCTCGTAACTCTGACCAGAATGGGCATCTTCCCCGCACAGAAAAGCTCGCCGCACGCAGCGGCTGACCACATGGTAGTAAGGCGTATCTTGCAGGCTGATTTGACGTGAACGGGCAATGGTCATGGCTCACCCCCTGGGCTGTAACCTCTCAAGCCAAGTACACGACTAAACCGCTGTCAAAAAGGTGGGTGTCCCGACTTACACGCCGTGTCAAAAATGTGGGTGTCCCAACTAACCCCTCCCAACTAACCCCTCCTCCTCCAACTTATCCCTCCCAACTTCCCCCTAATCGTTTGCAGGCCGATCGCCGGGCTGCTGCGCCGCCAGCAGCGTTGTGCCGTAGGAGTTGTCCACTGTGCAGCGCCACTGCCCGCCGGGCTCTTTGCGAAACACATAGGTGGCGCGGCGGGTTTCATCAATCCAGCCCTCGCCGCCCGGGTAGCGCAGCCGGGTCTCCATGATCACCAGGGCGTTGTCGGCCCCCTCTATCACCTCCATGGCCCCCTGGGTCACCTCAAGGCGGCCGTCAAAGTACTCGGAGATGGCGGTGAAGGCGCGGCGGATGGCGGGAATGCCGCGCACCACCATGCCGGGTTTGACCACCAGGGCAGCGTCTTCGGCGTAGAAGGTCATCAGGGCGTCGAAGTCGCGCCGGGAGATGGCGGCGTCGCAGGTCTCGATCAAGGTGCGAAGGGGATGCTGGCTCATGTCGTGCTCCTTGTTTCAGGGTCATCATCCAGGGCGGGGTTTCCCTCCCTCTGCCAGACATAAAAAATCCCCCGCTCTCGATATAAAAACGGGGGATCTTCAGCGTCTCATGGCGACTTAGCCGAGCAGGAAGGCCTTGAGGCGGCCAAAGTCTGCGGGCAGGTTGTGGGAGAGCAGCGGCAGCGCGGCATGCTTGGCAAGCGGGCCTGGCAGCGGCACATCCAGATTCAGGATCTCGTCCACCGACTCCTTGAATTTGGCCGGATGGGCGGTGCACAGGAACACTCCCACTTCATCTTCAGCCAGCTGCTCGTTCAGCAGATCCCAGGCAATGGCGCCGTGGGGCTCGCACAGGTAATCCTGCTGGTGCAGGCGTTTGAGCGCATCGCGAGTCTGGGCATCGTCACGCATGCCAGACCCCAGGGTCTCCAGCGCCCAGCCTTCACGGCGGCACAGCTCTTCCACCCGTGGCCAGTTGTTGGGGCGGCTCACGTCCATGGCATTCGACAGCGTTGCCACCGTCTGGTGCGGCTCCCACTGGCCGGTTTTCAGGTAGCGCGGCACGGTATCGTTGGCGTTGGTGGCGGCGATGAAACGCTTCACCGGCAGCCCCAGCGCCTTGGCGATGAGACCCGCGGTGAGGTTGCCGAAGTTGCCGGACGGCACGCTGATCACCGCCTTGGCGCGGTCGGCTTTGGGCAGCTGGGCCACGGCCTCGAAGTAGTAGCAGACCTGGGCCAGCAGGCGGCTGATGTTGATGGAGTTGGCGGAGTTAAGGCCAATCGCCTTCTTCAGCGCCTCGTCGTCAAAGGCATCTTTGACCAGCGCCTGGCAGGCATCGAAGTCGCCGTCGATGGCGATGGTGCGGATGTTGCCGCCGAGGGTGCAGAACAGCGCCTCCTGCAGCGGGCTTATCTTGCCCTTGGGGTAGAGAATGACCACCTCGATCCCCTCCAGGCCGTAGAAGGCGTGGGCCACGGCGGCGCCGGTGTCGCCGGAGGTGGCGGTGAGGATAGTGATCTTGTCGTTGGTCCTGAACGCGGCGAGGCACTGGGCCATAAAGCGGCCGCCGAAGTCCTTGAACGCCAGGGTCGGGCCGTGGAACAGCTCGAGGGCATAGGTGCCGTCTTTGAGCTTCACCAGGGGCGCCGGGAAGGTAAAGGCGGCATTGATCAGCTCGCTCACCTTAGGCTTGGGCACTTCGTCCCCCAGCAGGTGGCTGATGATGCGCGCGGAGCGCTCGGCGAGCGGCAGCTCCAGCAGGGCATCCACGTCGGCCAGGGGCGCGATGGTTTCGGGGAAGAAGAGCCCCTGCTCGCGGCCCAGCCCCTGGCGCACCGCCTGGGCGAAGCTCACCTGTTCGCTGTTGTCCTTGATATTGTAAAGATTCATAGCTCGCTTCCTGTTACCCGTGCCCCGGCCATGTCCAGTTTGCAGACCCGGGCAAATCCATCTTCATTGCGCACGAAATGCGCTTCCATCCACTCTTTCATCCGCTCGGCCTGGGCCAGATCCTTCATCACCACGAACACGCTGGGACCTGAGCCCGAGATGCCGGTGGCGAGCGCCCCGTTCTGGGCCGCCTGGGCCCGCACCTCGTTGAAGCCCTCAATCAGGGCCGCACGGTAAGGCTCGGCGATCACGTCCTTCAATACGCTGGCCGCCAACCCCTCCTGCCCTGTGTAACTGGCGTGCACGAAGGCCGCCAGGCGACGGCCATAGGTGAGGCAATCCTGACGGCGATACTGGGCCGGCAATATGGCGCGGGCGGCGGCGGTGGATACTACTGTACCCGGATAGCAGACCACCCAGTACCACTGCTCGAACACCGGAATGCCCTGGCTGATGACGCCGTGCTCTTCCAGCACCAGCTGCATGCCCCCCAGATAGCAGGGAGCCACGTTGTCGTAGTGGACGGAGCCGGAGATCTTGCCTTCCATCTCCCCCATCAGCAGCAGCATGTCGTGTTCATTGAGGGGGGCGCCGTGGAAGGCGTTAAGGCCTTCGAGTGCCGCCACCACGCTGCAGGCGCTGGAACCCAGACCCGAGCCCACCGGCAGGTTCTTCTCCAGCACCATCTCCAGCGGCTTGAGTCTCAGGCCGCGCTTCTCCAGGGCCTCCCCATAGGCAAGCCAGCAGTCATGGAGGATGTTCTTCTTTGGGTCATCCGGCAGCTTGTGGGCATAGCGGCCCACGGAGGAGAGAGCAAACGCCACATCGGCCGCCTTGACCTGGACGCGATCCCCCAGCAGGGAGCCATCCACGGGGGCGAGCGCCGCCCCCAGTACGTCGAAGCCCACGCTCAGGTTGGCGCTGGAGGCCGGGGCATAGGCGACCACGCTGCCGCCCTGCGCCATGGCATCTTGTTCAAAATCGGGGTTCATCGCTGAACTCATGTTACAGCTCCTGCTTCCAGTTCTGGGTGCGCAGCACGTCGGCGAAGACACCGGCGGCGGTCACTTCGGTCCCTGCGCCATAGCCGCGCAGCACCAGGGGGATGGGCTGGTAATAGGTGGAGAAGAAGGCGAGCGCGTTCTCCCCGTCTTTTACCTTGAACAGGGGCTCGTCGGCACCGACCGCCTTGATGGCGACCTTGCACTTGCCACCCTCGATGGAGCCGACGTAGCGCAGCACCTTGCCTTCCCGCTGGGCGGCCGCGAACTGGTCGCGGAACCAGCCGTCGGCTTCCGGCAGGCGGGCCATAAAGGACTCCACGTCGCCGCTCACATCAAAACCGGGCGGCAATGCCTGCTCCACTTCCACATCACAGAGCTCCAGCGCCATGCCGGCCTCGCGGGCCAGAATGAGCAGCTTGCGGGCCACGTCCATGCCGTTGAGATCGTCGCGGGGATCCGGCTCGGTGAAGCCGTTGCCACGGGCAATATTGGTCGCCTCGGAGAACGCCATCCCCTCGTCCAGCTTGCCGAAGATAAAGGAGAGCGAACCGGACAGCACGCCGTCGAAAGCGCGCAGCTTGTCGCCGGCCTTGATCAGGTTCTGCAGGTTCTCGATGACCGGCAGGCCGGCGCCCACGTTGGTCTCGTAGAGGAACTTGCGGCGGGTCTGGCGGGCGGTGCGGCGCAGCGCCTTGTAGTAATCGAGCGAGCCGGTATTGGCCTTCTTGTTCGGGGTGACCACGTGGAAACCGGCGGCCAGGAAGTCCGCATACTGGACGGCAACGGCCTCGCTCGAGGTGCAATCGACGATCACCGGGTTGATGAGGTGACTCTCTTCCACCAGCTTCTTCACCGCCTCCAGGCTGAAGCTGTCACGGGCTTCCACCAGCTGCTCACGCCAGTTGGCGAGGCTCAGGCCATCCTTGTTGACCGCCATCTGGCGGCTGTTGGCGATACCCACCACCCGCAGGCCGGTGCCCTGCTCGGCCAAGACCGGCTGCTGGCGGGCAATCTGATCCACCAGGGCCGCGCCGACGCCACCCACACCGACCACGAAGAGATCGATGAACTGCTGGCTGCCGAAGAAGTTCTGGTGGCACGCCTTGATGGCTTCCGCCACCTTGCGATCCCGCACCACGGCGGAGATGGAGCGCTCGCTCGAGCCCTGGGCGATGGCGACTATGTTGATGGAGGCCTGGGCCAGAGAGGTGAAGAAGCGCGCCGCCATCCCCTTGGAGGTACGCATGCCATCCCCGATGAGAGAGATGATGGCGAGATCTGTCATGATCTCGAGCGGATCCAGCAGCTGGTTCTTGAACTCCAGCTCGAACTCGCGCTCCAGCACCTTGCGGGTCTTGTCGCTGTCATAGCTGTGGATACAGAAGCTGACGCTGTACTCGGAGGATGACTGGGTGATCAGCACTATGCTGACCCCGGCGCGGGAGACGGCGGAGAAGATGCGACCGGCCATGCCCACCATGCCCTTCATGCCGGGGCCGGAGACGTTGAACATGCACATGCCGGAGAGATCCGAGATGGCCTTCACTTTCAGGTCGTCATCCCCCTGCTCGACGCCGATCAGGGTGCCCGGCCCTTGCGGGTTGAAGCTGTTCTTGATGAGGCAGGGAATGTGGAACTGGGCCACGGGGGCGATGGTTTTCGGGTGCAGCACCTTGGCGCCGAAATAGGAGAGCTCCATCGCCTCTTTATAGGAGAGGGTTTTCAGCAGGTAGGCGTCTGGCACCAGGCGCGGGTCGCAGTTGTAGCAACCCTCCACGTCTGTCCAGATCTCGCAGCACTCGGCGTCCACGCAGGCGGCCAAGACGGCGGCCGAGTAATCCGACCCATTACGGCCCAGCAGCACGGTTTCGCCCTTGTCGCTGCCGCCGGTGAAGCCCGGCATCAGGTAGAGGCAGTCGGAGCGCAAGCCCTTGGCGGCAAAGCGCAGGCGGGAGGCCTCGATGTCGACGTGAGCCTCCAGATAGCCGCCGTCGGTGACCAGCAGCTGCTCCGGCACGATGAGATCCAGCTCGAGACCGCGCACCCGCAGCAACTCGTGCATGAAGGCGATGGAGAGGTTCTCCCCCCGGCTCAGGATGCGGGCCTGGACGTTGTCCGGGCAGAGCCCCAGCAGGCGGATGCCCTGCATCAGGCGCTCCACCTGATCCAGCTCGGCGGTGAGACGAGCCTGCAGCGCCTTGTCATCCAGCGCCGGGTAGGCTGCCTTCAAGCCCGCCAGCAGGCGGGAGAAGATGCCGTTGATCTCGAACAGGGTACTGCTTGCATCCATGCCGCGACTGGTCTGTTCCACCAGGGCGACCAGGTGGTTGGTCACCTTGGCCGGTGCCGACAGCACCAGGGCAACCTGGGATTGGCCGTGGGTGTTCACCGCGATATCGGCGACCCGTAAGAAACGCTCTGCGTCGGCCAGTGACGACCCGCCAAATTTCAACACTCTCATCGCTTTCTCTCCCTGTAAATCTATGAAATTCAATCTAAAAACCAATCCAACAAAAAGGCCCGTACTGGGTGGGTACGGGCCTTTTAAGATTTCTGTGCTTGTTCGTCAGCGCATCAACCGGCCCCAGTGCCACCTGTGGTGGTACCGGTAATAATGGTGATGGTGATGATGTTGGTGAATAGCTGCATAACGAACACTCTTGAACGAAACTGGTTGTTAGCAATACCTTGCCGGACCTTGGGCTGTCAACCTAAACCTCCTTGCCAAACTTGCGGGCGAGGTCTTTGCAGAGCAGATGCAGCATATTCAGATCCCGCTGCGGCAGCATGGGCACTCGGTCCATCACCCATTTATGCAGTTTTTCATCCTGAGAAACTCCGAGTTCACCAAGCAATTCTGCTGTTTTTGATTTGAGTACGCGAACCTGCCCGGCACCATCAAAATTTTCTGCTACTGCCTGGGGTTCGTCCAGCAGGGGACTCATCTCGTAGGCATACAGCATGATCGCCTGCCCCAGATTCAAGGACGGATAACTCACCTTGAGGGGCAGATAGCTGATGAGATCCACCTGGGCAAGCTGTTCGTTGGAGAGACCCGACTCCTCGCAACCGAAGACGATGGCCACCTTCCCAAGGGAGGGCTTGGCGCGGATCTGATCGCGGATCTCGGCCGGGGTGAGGTAGTGCTGATAGCGCCCGCGCTGGCGGGCCGTGGTGGCGACCACCAGATCCATGTCGGCCAGGGCCGCTTCCAGGGTGTCGAAGGCTGCTGCCTCGGTCAGGATCTCCTGGGCGCCATGGGCGACCCAGCTCGCCTCCTCCTCTTCGTGTACCCGGCTCCCTACCAGTCGCATGGCATCGAAGCCCATGGTTTTCATGGCGCGGGCGGCCGCACCCACGTTCGCCGCGCGAGCGGGGGCCACCAGTACAAAATAGAGTTTCATCGGGTTTCTCCTGAACAGGGCCAGCGCCGCGAACTGCAGCAAACCGCCGGCAAAACAGGGGCGCAATCTACCGTTTATCCCCGAACATTGCCACTTGAACAGATGTTTGGATGTTGCCATAGTGGCCGGACGAGTGAGCCCCTTGCCTAGCGGCACAGACGCCATGGGCCCGATACATCACAAGGAAGAGAGAGATGCAGCAGCCATTGGAACAGGCGGTCGCCGAGACGATCTTGCAGCGTTTCGAATCGTTTTACAGCCGCTTTCTCGAGATAACCCAGGGCAGCAAGAGCCGCTTCGAGAACAGCGACTGGTTGGGGGTGCAGCTCGCCGGGCGCGAGCGCATTCGCCTCTATGATCATCACGTCGGCGCCACCACGGCCCTCATCAAGCAGATGATGGGGGAGCAGCTGCCGACCCAGGCCCTGCTCAAGCAGGTGAAGGGGGCCTTCAGCGATCTGCTGCCCCGCTGCGAGAACTTCGAGGTGGCGGAGTCCTTCTTCAACTCCGTCTATCGCCGGATCTTCCGCCATCGCAACATCCGCGACGAGAACCTCTACATCCACCCCTTTCGCAGTCGGGGTGAGCACCCGGATCTGAGCGCCTTGCTGCGGGTCTATCGCACCGACCTTGCCCACCTGCCCCAGACCCTGAGCCAGCTGCTCGGGGATTACAGCTTCACCCTGCCCTTTGAGGACAAGCAGCGGGACATCATCGACATTCATCGCCATCTGGCGGAGAGCGGCCCGGCCATACTGCACGAGGAGCCGTTCGCCATCGAGCTGCTCAAGGAGGTGTTCTACCGCAACAAGGGGGCCTACCTGGTGGGGCTCATTCGGGTGAAGGACGAGGTGCATCCCTTCATCCTGCCCCTGCTCAGCACGGGCCAGAGCATCTATGTGGACACCGTCATCTTCGAGCCTGAGCTGGCCTCCATCGTATTCGGCTTCGCCCGCGCCTACTTCATGGTCTATGCCCCTGTGCCGGCCCTGTTCGTGCTCTTCCTGCGCCAGATCATGCCCCGCAAGCCGGACTACGAGATCTACAACGCCATCGGTTGCCAGAAGCACGGCAAGACCGAACTCTATCGTCACTACCAGCAGCACCTGGCCCAGAGCCGGGAGCAATTCGTCATCGCCCCCGGCATCAAGGGGATGGTGATGAGCGTGTTCACCCTCCCCTCCTACGACGTGGTGTTCAAGGTGATCAAGGACGAGTTCACCCCGCCCAAGGATGTGAGCCACGAGCAGGTGAAGGCGAAATACCGGCTGGTGAAACAGCACGACAGGGTGGGCCGCATGGCCGACACCCAGGAGTTCACCAACTTCGAGTTTCCCCTGGACCGCATCTCCCCCGAACTGCTGGCCGAGCTCAAGTCGGTGGCCCCCTCGGCGCTCACCATCACCGCCGACAAGCTGGTGATCAAGCACCTCTACACAGAGCGCAAGATGATCCCGCTGAACCTCTATCTGGATCAGGCGGACGAGCAGCAGACCCGGCTCGCCCTGGAGGAGTACGGCAACGCCATCCGCCAGCTGGCGGCGGCCAACATCTTCCCCGGGGACATGCTGTTCAAGAACTTCGGCGTGACCCGCCACGGCCGGGTGGTCTTCTACGACTACGACGAGATCTGCTACATGACGGAGTGCAACTTCCGCCAGATCCCGCCGCCGCGCTACCCGGAGGACGAGTGGAGCGCCGAGCCCTGGTATTCGGTGGCCCCGAACGACATCTTCCCCGAGGAGTTCGCCACCTTCCTGCTGCAAAAGCCCCAGGTGCGGGAGATCATGATGCAGCTGCACAAGGAGCTGTTCGATGCCAACTACTGGAAGATGCTGCAGGGCAACATCAAGGAGGGGGTGTTCGAGGATGTCTATCCCTACAGGCGCAAGAAGCGCTTTCGCTTTCAGCGGGGCGGATGATCCCGGCTGAAACAGCAAAAAGGGACGCCGTGGCGTCCCTTTTTCTGGCGTCAGGCTGCGACAGCCCCTGACGACAAACCCGCTTATTTCACCGCATCGAAGGTCAACAGCGTGGCCTTGTCGGCATCCTTCAGCACCAGCTGTTTGCCGCTTATCTGGAAGCTCGCCACCTTCTCCAGCGTCTGCAGGTAGCTCATCTCCTTGCCGGCCAGCTCCCCCGCGCACATCATGCGCGTCGAGCCCATGGCGCCCAGCGTCAATACCCCGTCGCCCTGCTGGGTGATGCCGCCAAAGTAGCGGTTGCAGCCGCCCTTGCCCGCCACCTTGTCGCCGGCGACCTGCAGGGTGAAGGTATCACCGCTCGCCCCTTGCAACTGCCAGGTGGATGCTTGCAGCTCTGCCAGGGTGGAACCCGTTGCCATGGCGCAGCCTCCCAGAGCCAGCGCGGCCAGCAGGGTCAGTTTCTTGTTCATGAGTTCACCTCGTGATGGAGAAAGTCGTGAAGACACAGAGTGAGGGGGCCTGTTTATCACGACTCTGGCGCCGATTAAAACTCTTTTATTGTGATCGGGGTTCCCTTTACTCCCTGCTGGCATGTGCCATGCTTGTAGTCCTGTTCGGACCCAGGGAGGGGAAACGAATGGTCAAGTCTCTCGTTATCGCACTCGCATCAAGCCTCGCCTTTTCGGCCCAGGCTGCCGACTGGAGTCTTCTCCAGACCGAATCAGACAGCCAGCTCTACGTGAAAAGCTATTCCGGCGTATTGCTCGGCAACCAGACCCATACCGGCGACCATTTCGATATCTGGCTCATCAACACCGGCTACCAGTATCCGGTAGAGGATGACATCAGCCTCTACATGGAGGCCGGGCCCGCGGTGGGCCGCCACAGCGAACAGGCCGGCTTCAATATCAGCTCGGGGGTGCGTTACCGCCTCTCCCCCTCGCTCAACATTGGCAGCCAGCTCAAGCAGCTGGAGGTGAGCAAGGCTAGCACCCTGGTGGAGCTCAACAGCAGCCTGCTGGTGACGCCGCAGCTGGCCATCACGGCCAACTACGGCCTCAGTGCCTTCAGCACGGAGCAGTTCCTCACCCTGGGGGTGGGGTTCAACTTCTGAGGGCTCAGAGGAGCCTGGCGCCACTGACCAGCACGCCATTGAGATCGGCGTAGACATAGTCCCCTGGCGCTATGCTCACCCCGGCAAACGACAGCACCACATCCAGCTCCCCCTGTCCGCGTTTCTCGGTCTTGACCGGACAGGCCGCCAGCGCCTTGACCCCGAGCGCCAGCGTCGCCAGGGTGCCCACATCCCGCACCGCACCGTGGATAAGGATCCCTTCCCATCCCTGCTCCACCGCCTTGATGGCCAGCTGATCCCCCAGCAGCGCCCGGCGCAGGGAGCCGCCCCCGTCGATCACCATCACCTTGCCATGACCTGGACGGTTGACCAGTTCGCGCACCAGGCTGTTGTCCTCGAAGCAGGAGAGGGTGACCGCCTGGCCGTAAAACAGCGGCTTGCCGCCATAATCGTGAAACAGCGGCTCTGCCACCTGCAGGGCATCGCCATGTTGATCGCAAAGGTCGGGCAGTAGATCCAACATTGTCAGCATCCTTCCATGGAGTGAATGAGTCCGCTCATTCTTTCATCATGTGGACAGCCTGACAATCCAGCAAGCAGCCGCTATCCCCGTATGGTGTAACCCGTTCAGCCTCTCATCATGCAGAGGTTCTGAGAGTCCAGCGGGACGCCAGCTTGCCAAGGTGGCATGGTGCTCCCTTCAGCAGGACGGGCACCAGCCAGAGTTCGCCCTCCTCCACCCAGTAGAGGGCGTTCTGGCCAAAGCGGGTGGCTAGCCGAATGGCCTCGGCCCGAGGAAGACGCAGCAACAGGGATGCCTCCTGCCAGCGCTCATCCGGATCGCTGCCCCACACGGGCCCCATCACCAGGGCATCGGCAAGCTGACGTGACAGTGCGCGTTGACGCCGGGCGTTGCGGCGTATCCCCAGCCACCGACTCGCCGGATTCCAGGCCGTGACGATGGCGTAGGCAGGCCAGGGGGGCGGGGCGAAGGGGGCAATAAAACACACATTTCTGTAGTTTTCCCACAAAGTCATGTCAACCACATGTTGCATCCCATTACATTTCTTAAGGGCGAAAAAGCGGGCCAGCCCAAGTATGATGCAGCGAACCTCGGGATTGACTTATATCAAACCTGAGTTAAAAAGTTGCTATCTGACGGCAAAGAGTGTTGTTATGCGCCTGTTAACTGATAAAATGCAGCAACTTTTGTAATGGACTACCCTTCCAGGCTCCTCTCGATCAGACTTGTTGAGAGCCTATGTGCGGCACAGGGATGTTTGCCAACATAGATACCAAATTCGCGATGATTCGACCTGATATTCATACCCAGGATGACGTAATAAATTTTCAGGACCGGTCGGATAACGCCAAAGAGTGTTAAAATTTCGATAATTAACTGATAAGAATCTGGGAATACTCATGCAAACACCACATATTCTGATCGTCGAAGACGAGCTGGTCACCCGCAACACCCTCAAGAGCATCTTCGAGGCCGAAGGCTACATAGTGCTGGAAGCCAACAATGGCGACGAGATGCATCAGGCCCTGACCAGTCACACCATCAACCTGGTGATCATGGACATCAACCTGCCGGGCAAGAATGGCCTGCTGCTGGCACGCGAGCTGCGTGAAGATGACAACATCGCCCTGATGTTCCTGACCGGCCGTGACAACGAAGTGGACAAGATCCTGGGGCTGGAGATAGGCGCAGATGACTACATCACCAAGCCGTTCAATCCCCGCGAGCTGACCATACGTGCCCGCAACCTGCTGAGCCGCACCATGAACGTGGCCGCCGGTGGCGAAGAGAAGAAGCTGGTGGAGCGTTACCTGTTCAATGGCTGGGCGCTGGACATCAACAGCCGTGCCCTGGTCAGCCCGGCGGGCGACATGTTCAAGCTGCCCCGCTCCGAATTCCGTGCCATGCTGCACTTCTGCGAAAACCCGGGCCAGATCCAGACCCGTGCCGAGCTGCTCAAGAAGATGACAGGCCGTGAGCTCAAGCCCCACGACCGTACCGTGGATGTCACCATCCGCCGCATTCGCAAGCACTTCGAGAGCGTGGGCGACACCCCGGAGATCATCGCCACCATTCATGGCGAAGGCTACCGCTTCTGTGGCGAGCTGGAGCAGGAATAATCCCTGCCCGGTGAAGCGAGAGGCGCCTGCGGGCGCCTCTTCTGTTTCCGGCCGCCGTCACCGCGCGGATCCGCCAAAACAAAAAGCCCACTCAGTCGAGTGGGCTTTTTGCATGAAAGCTGGAGCGGGCAGCGGGAATCGAACCCGCATCATCAGCTTGGAAGGCTGAGGTAATAGCCATTATACGATGCCCGCAAGGCATCAGGAACGCAGCAGATACAAGGCATGGAATCGGCGTCTGAAGAGACGTGCCAGAAGGAGGCAGCAACGAGACGGGACAGGTACCGGGTATCAGAAAATGTGGAGCGGGTGATGGGAATCGAACCCACGTATGCAGCTTGGGAAGCTACCGTTCTACCATTGAACTACACCCGCGTCAGTGGCCTCTACTATATGCATTTTGCCGGCGAGCGCAATCACCGCCTTCGTGTTTTTTGCCATAAATCAAGCTGTTCGGCCAACTATTGAGCATGGCGCTGCTTTTTCAAACAAAGACGTTCACACTCCCGGATCTGCGAGGTTGCCAAGCCGTGGGGGCGACGATAGTCTTGCGCCACTCGACCGAGGAGGGTGATAATGGACAAGAACAAGCAGAAACATCTCTATGGCTGGTTGCGCAAACAATCGGGCCATGGCCGGCGCTGGATCGGTCTTTCCATTGGTCTGGGCATGGGCCAGGGCATACTGATGGTGATGCAGGCCTGGTTGCTGGCCACCCTGCTCCACGGCTTCATCATCGAGAGCACCACGCCCGAGCAGTCCATTCCCCTCTTCATTACCCTGCTGCTGGTGACCCTGACCAAGGCCGCGCTGGCCTATGGCCGTGAGGTGGCGAGCTTCAGGGCGGGCAGTGCGGTGCGCCAGGCCATCCGCGAACTGGTGCTCACCCGCCTCGCCCGCCTCGGCCCTGCCTATATCCAGCGCCGCCCAGCCGGCAGCTGGGCCAGCCTGCTGCTCGAGCAGATCGAAGAGATGCAGGAGTTCTTCTCCCGCTATCTGCCCCAGATGGCCATAGCCGTCTTCATCCCCCTGGTGATCCTGGTGGCCGTGTTCCCGGTCAACTGGGCCGCCGGCATCATCTTGCTCGGCACCGCGCCCCTCATCCCGCTCTTCATGATCCTGGTTGGCGTCGGCGCCGCCGATGCCAACCGCCGCAACTTCCAGTCCCTGGCGCGGCTCTCCGGCCACTTCCTCGATCGCCTCAAGGGCTTGCGTACCCTGCAGCTCTTCATGCGTACCCAGGCGGAGGGTGAAGCCATTCGCGACGCCTCGGAAGATTTTCGGGAGCGCACCATGGAGGTGCTGCGGCTCGCCTTTCTGAGCACGGCCGTGCTGGAGTTCTTCGCCGCCATCGCGGTGGCCCTGGTGGCGGTCTACTTCGGCTTCTCCTACATAGATCACCTCAACTTCGGCAACTATGGCGTCAAGGTAACGCTCTTTACCGGCCTGTTCGTGCTGTTTCTCGCTCCCGAGTTTTACGCGCCACTGCGGGAACTCGGCGCCCACTACCACGCCAAGGCGCAGGCCATAGGCGCCGCCGAGCAGTTGCTGGAGTTTCTCGAGGCCGAGGTCAGCGAACCGGCCTCAGGGAGTGCTCCCTTCCAGGCCGATGGCCCCATCAGGGTGGAGGCCCGCGCCCTGGAGGTGCTGAGCGCCGAGGGCAAGGTGCTGGTCGGCCCCATCGATTTCACCCTTGAGGCCGGCACGCGCACAGCCCTGGTCGGGATCAGCGGGGCCGGCAAGAGCTCCCTGGTCAACGCCCTGCTCGGCTTTGCCCCCTATCGCGGTTCGCTTCGTGTCAACGGCCAGGAGCTCGCCGAGCTGGACATGAGCCAGTGGCGGCTGCAACTGGGCTGGCTCTCCCAGAACCCCCAGCTGTTCCACGCCTCCCTGAGAGACAACCTGCTGCTGGCCAGGCCCACGGCCAGCGACGCCGAGCTGGAAGCCGCCCTGGTGCGGGCCCAGGCCTGGGAATTTGCCAGGGAGAAGGGTTTCGACTATCCGGTCGGGGATCAGGCAGGGGGCCTCTCCGTCGGCCAGGCCCAGCGCCTCGCCCTGGCCCGCACCCTGCTCAAGTCCACCCAGTTGATGGTGCTGGATGAACCCACTGCCAGCCTGGATCGCCACTCCGAACGCGCCATCATGAGCACGCTCGAAGACGCTGCGAAAGGCCAGACCCTGCTGATGATCACCCACCGCCTCGATCAGCTCAGCCAGATGGACAACATACTGGTGCTGGAGCGCGGCCAGCTGGTGGAGCAAGGCCACTTCGCGCAACTCTGCCAGGCACAGGGGCCCTTCGCCCGTCTGCTATCCCAACGTTCAGGGGATTCTCTCGATGACTGATCTACTGCCGTTCCTGCGTCTCTACCGCCAGCACTGGCTCAGCCTCTCCCTCGGCCTGCTGCTGGCCCTGGTCACCCTGGTGGCCGGGATGGGGCTGCTCTCCCTCTCAGGCTGGTTCCTCTCCGCCGCCGCCGTGGCAGGGCTGGCGGTCGCCAGCCGGGACACCTTCAACTACATGACCCCGGCCGGCGGGGTGCGCTTCTTCTCCATAGTGCGCACCGCCAGCCGCTGGGGTGAGCGGGTGGTGAGCCACGACGCCACTTTCCGGGTACTCACCCGGCTGCGGGTCTGGTTCTGGCAAAGGCTCTCCCCCCTCTCCCCCGGCACCCTGGCCGGTTTTCGTCAGGCGGATCTGCTCAACCGTCTGGTGGCCGACATCGACGCCATGGATCACGTCTACCTGCGCCTCGTCACTCCCATCGGAGCGGCCCTGCTCAGCTGTGCCGGGCTGGTGTTCTTCCTCTCCTTCTTCGACAGCCGCCTGGCGCTGACCCTGGGGGCCATACTGCTCTTTGGCATGCTGGCCCTGCCGCTGGTGTTCTATTTCGCCGGCCGCGCCCCCGGTCGTCGACTCATCGCCGAGAAGTCCACCATGCGCACCCGCATGGTGGATTACCTGGACGGCCATGCCGAGCTGCAGATGTTCGCCGCCGCCCCCAAGGCGCTGGCCGAGCTGCAACAGGCCGAGCAGGCCCTGATCCAGGCCCAGGCCCGCATGGCCAGGGTGAGCGGCCTCGCCAGCTTCTCGGTCCAGCTGCTCAGCGGCTGGACCCTGACCCTGATGCTGTGGCTCGCCGGTCACGGCGTCGGCGGTGGCACCCCGGATCCCATCACGGCGCTCATGGTGTTCGCCACCCTGGCAAGCTTCGAGGCGCTGCTGCCCCTGGCGGGCGCCTTCCAGCACCTCTCCACCAGCCTCACCTCGGCCCGTCGTCTCAACGAGATACTGCAGGAGGCCAAGGCACCAGAGTGGGGAGAGGAGCAAGCCCCCGCGACTCAAGGCGCCTTGCAGATACGGGATCTCCACTTCACCTATCCGGGCCAGGACGGCCCCGTGCTGCGAGGCTGCACCCTGCAACTGAACCCCGGCGAGAAGCTGGCGCTGCTGGGGCAGACAGGGTGTGGCAAGTCCACCCTGATGGGGCTGCTGACCCGGGAGTGGACGGCGCAGACCGGCGAGATACTGCTGGATGGCAAGCCCCTGACCCGGTATGGCGAAGGGGCACTGCGCGCCTCCTGCTCGGTGGTGAGCCAGCGGGTGCATCTGTTTGCCGATACCCTGCGCGGCAACCTCAAGCTGGCCGCCCCCGACGCCAGCGACGAGCGGCTGATCGAAGTCCTCACCCAGGTGGGTCTCGCCACCCTGCTGGCAGGGGAAGATGAAGAGGCCGAGAGCGGACTGGACGCCTGGCTCGGGGATGGCGGCCGCCCCCTCTCCGGCGGCGAGCGCCGCCGCATCGGCATCGCCCGCGCCCTGCTGCACGACGCCCCGCTCTGGCTGCTCGATGAGCCGACCGAAGGCCTCGACAGCCAGACCGAGCGGGAGATCATGGCCCTGCTGCTCAAGCTGGGGGCAAGGCGCTCCCTGCTGCTCATCTCCCACCGCCTGCTGGGGCTGGAGCAGATGGACAGGGTGGCCCTGATGGAAGAGGGCAAGATCCGCCTCTGCGCCCCGCACCACGAGTTGCTGGCAGATGACTACTACCGCAGCCTGCACCAGCGGCTGGCTCCCGCCTGATGAAAGCCAATGAACAAGGGGCAGGGATCTGCCCCTTGTCTTGTGGAGAGTGCCAGGATCCCCGTCACACCTCGCCTCCCGGGCGAAAAATGGGGCTGGTCGCAGGCAGCGACTGACCCCTATAATGGCCCCCTCACTGTTCAACAAGACCTCGACATGAAACGCCTGATCCTGATGATGCCCCTGATTGCCTCCGGTTGTGCCGACTTCGCCTTCAACAGCAATCTGGACAAGGAAAACTTCGACGAGTATTTCAAGCCGGGCGGCGTCCGGATCTATGAGCAGAACCAGCTCGCCGACCTCAACTACCTCTACCTCGGCACAGTCGAGGGTGAGTCCTGCCAGGCCGACGCCAATCAGGCGGTGCCCAATGCCGGCGAGGCCCGCACCCTGGCCCGCCGCCGCGTGGCCGACATGGGCGGCAACGGCGTCAGCTTCGACAAGTGCGCCGAGTTCAGCGACGTGCCGGGCTGCCTGAAGCAGGTGATCTGCTACGGCCAGGCGCTGAAAGTGGCCGAAGAGAAGTAAGGTCTCGACATGGCCCTCGCCATCGTCCGCCTTGGCAGCCCCCGCCTCCCCGATGAGGGGCTGCGCATCGGCACTGTGCGCCGCCCGCCTCGCGGCGTGCCCAAGAGCGATTTTGCCAGCCAGGATTGGTACGACGTCTGGTTCCCCAACCTGGCCCCCAGCGCCGAGACCATGAAGCTCGGTCAGGCCGCCGAGACCCCGGCCCAGTGGGCCGCCTTCTGCAAGCAGTACAAGGCCGAGATGGCGAGCCCCGCTGCCCGCCACGATCTGGCGCTGCTGGCGGCCCTCTCCCACACCACCAACCTGTCAGTGGGCTGCTACTGCGAGCAGGAGTCCCGCTGCCATCGCGCCATCCTGCGCGAGTTGCTGATCGCCGCTGGCGCCGCCATGCGCACCGAGTAGCGGCGCTCACACCAGACAGAAAAGGGCATCTCTCGATGCCCTTTTGCTTTGCTGCGGCACTTGCCGGCCACGCTACCGGACAAGCTGACGCAGCCGCGTCTCCTGCTTGGCTGTGATGCCGGCGGCCACCGCAGCGTCCGGCGCGCCGGCCAGCCACTCGGCCACATCCGCCACCGTCTCCTCCAGCGGCCGGAAGTTCAGGCCCTGCACGATGGCGGCCTCGGCGCTGATGCTGCCATAGCCGGCATACTCGGCCTGGGTGTTGGGCAACAGGGTCGGATAGCTCTGCCAGGGCTCCACCCCGGCGGCCAGCAGAGCGGGCCAGGGCGCCCATTCGGGCACGATGGGAGTGACGGGGGCCAGCCTGGCAGCTAGGCGATCTACCCAGTCGTTCAGCGCGATACCGGGCTTGACCAGATTGAAGATACCGCCCAATTGCTGCTCGGCGGCCCGCAGCACGAACTCGGCGCAGTCGCGCACGTCCAGGTATTGCAGCCTGTCCTGCCCCTCCCCCGGCAGCAGCCAGGGTCCTCCTTGCTGCACCCGTTGCACCCACCAGGCCAGGCGACCGGTCGGGTCGAAGGGGCCGCACAGCACGCCGGGGCGCAGTATGCAGAGCCGCTCCCCCCAGCGGGCCCGATACTCGGCCTCGCACAAGACCTTGAGCGGACCGTAGCCGCTGGCTGACTCGCCGGGGGCCACCTGGTGCAGCGGCGCCGACTCGTCCATCTCGGGCCGGGCGAAGTCCCGATAGACGCTGATGGTGGAGATGAAGATGAGCCGCTCGCAGCGCCCGAGCAGGGCTGTCGAGAGGCTGGCCGCCTGCGCTGGGTCATAGCAACAGGTGTCGATGGCCAGATCCCAGTGCAGTCCCTCCCCCAGCAAGGGCTCCAGGCTCTGATCCCTGTCTCCCTGCAGCTGGGTCAGCTCGCGCCAGTCAGGGTGCTGGCGGTGACCCCGATTGAACAGCGTCACCTCATGACCCCAATCCAGGGCCAGCGAGCTGAGGTGGCGGCCCAAAAAGCCGGTGCCGCCGATAATAAGCAGTTTCATCCCTGTCTCTCCTGTGCGCCGCGGTGCCATGACCCCGGCCAATCCCTGTTCTTCCCCCACCCTACGCAAGTTGACGCCAGGGCACAGCCTCGGATGCCGCGCTCTGCGACCGGGATCACAGGGGCCCACGACTGTGGCTACGCCTGCGTTTTCGGTCCGCCTGTGCTACATTGCCGGGGTTTTCAGCCAGGATCCGCCATGAAGTTCGACATCGACACCCTAGGGATCATCCGCTCTCCCTACAAGGAGAAGTTCGCCATCCCCCGCCAGCCCGGCCTGGTCAAATCGGCCCGTGCCCGCCTGGAGCTGCTGCCTCCCTACGATCAGCCGGACGTGCTGCGCGGCATAGAGCAGTTTTCCCACCTCTGGCTCAGCTTCGTGTTTCACCAGACCATGGCCCAGGGCTGGCACCCGACGGTGCGTCCGCCGCGCCTCGGCGGCAACGAGCGGGTCGGGGTCTTTGCCACCCGCTCCACCTTCCGCCCCAATCCCCTCGGCCTCTCCGTGGTCGAGCTGCACGGGGTGGGCCGCGAGCGGGGCAAGCTGTGGCTCGACCTCGGCGCCGTGGATCTGCTGGACGGCACCCCTGTGGTCGACATCAAACCCTACATTCCCTATGCCGACAGCCTGCCCCAGGCCCGGGGTGGCTTCGCCCCCGAGGCCCCCACTCCGCCGCTGGCGGTGAGCTTCAGCCCAGAGGCGGAGCAGCAGCTCATGCCCTGGCTCAAGACCCACCCCGAGCTGCGCCAGCTGGTGAGCGAGGTGCTGGCCCAGGATCCCCGTCCCGCCTACAAGAAGGGCAAGCCGGACGACAAGGAGTACGGGGTCAGGCTGTTCGAGCTCAATGTGCGTTTTCGCATCCGCGAGCCAGACTGCCTGGTGTCGGCCATAGAGCCCGCCTGATCCTCTCCTCGCCAGCCCAGGCCCATAAAAAAACCACCCGCTCGGGTGGTTTTTTGCTGCCGCCGCCGGATGGCGGCACTCAGCGACGCTGCAACAGCAGGCTGCCGATGGAGTAACCGGCGCCGAAGGAGCAGAGCACCCCGCGGGCCCCGCTCGGCAAGTCCTGGTTGAACAGGTGGAAGGCGATGACGGAGCCCGCCGAGCTGGTGTTGCCGTAGCTGTCCAGGATCACCGGTGCCTCCTGCTGGCTGGCGTCGTGGCCCAGCAGCTTGCGGCCGATGAACTGGTTCATGGTGAGGTTGGCCTGATGGAGCCAGAGGCGGTTCAGCTCCCCCGCCTGCCAGCCCTGCTCCCCCAGCTGTTCCTCTATCTGTGTGCACACCAGGGGCAACACCTCCTTGAACACCTTGCGCCCCTGCTGGCGGAACAGCTTGTCATCCCCATAGCGGGTGCGCGGGCTGAAGCGGTTCAGGAAGCCGAAGTTGTTGCGGATGTTGTTGGAGTACTGGGTCACCAGCTTGCTGGCCACCAGTTGCCAGGGGTTGGCCACCTTGCAATCTTCTTCCCGCTCCAGCAGCACGGCGGTGCAGGCGTCGCCGAAGATAAAGTGGCTGTCCCTGTCGCGGAAATTGAGATGCCCAGAGCAGATCTCGGGATTCACCACCAGGGCCAGTCTGGCGGTGCCGACCGCCAGCAGATCCGCCGCCGTCTTGATGCCGAAGGTGGCGGAGGAGCAGGCCACGTTCATGTCGAACGCCATGCCGCTCGCTCCCAGATAGTGCTGCAGCTCGATGGCCAGCGCCGGGTAGGGGCGCGGCATGTTGGAGGCCGCCACTATGACCAGATCTATCTCCCCCGGCTCGCGGCCAGCGGCGATCAGCGCCTGCTCGGCAGCGGCCACCGCCATCTCCACCATGATGGAGGGCTGGTCATCGGGGCGCTCCGCCAGCAGGGGCTGCATGATGTCCGGATCCAGCACCCCCTCCCTGCTCACCAGATAGCGGCTCTTGATGCCGGACGCCTTCTCGATGAACTCGCAGCTCGAATGCTGCTTGGCGGGCAGTTGGCCCGCATCGATGGCGGAGGCATTCTCCTCGTTGTAGAGATCCACATACTGGTTGAAGGCCGCCACCAGCTCTTCATTGCTGACGGCAAAGGGCGGGGTATAGAGGCCTGAGCCACTGATTACGATAGAGGTCATCTTTGCTCCTGGCCGGGTGCAATCCCGGCTTGTCTGTTTTTTAGGGTTCAGAGGGTCACAGCTGATCGATCGCTCTGGCGAGACCAGCCAGGGTCAGCGGGTGCATGCGCCCGCCAATCACGTCATTCATCAGCCTGATGGAGGGGTGCCAGAGCCACTCCTGCCTGGGGACAGGGTTGATCCACACCAGCCGGGGGAAGTGGTGCTGCAGTCGCTCCAGCCACACCTGGCCGGGCTCCTCGTTCCACTGCTCCACGCTGCCACCGGGCCAGGTGATCTCGTAGGGACCCATCTTGGCGTCCCCCACCAGGATCACCCGATAGTCGCTGCCGTAGGTGCGCAGCAAGCTCAGGGTGTCGACACGCTCCTGGGCGCGGCGGTTGTTGTCCTGCCAGACGATGTCATAGAGGCAGTTGTGAAAATAGAAGAACACCAGGTGCTTGAACTCGTGGCGCAGGGCACTGAAGAGACGCTGCACCTCGGCCACGTGGGCATCCATGGAGCCCCCCACATCGAAGAACACCAGCAGTTTGACCCCGTTGTGGCGCTCGGGTCTGAGCTTCACATCGAGCCAGCCCTGGCGGGCCGTGCTCTGGATGGTGTCGTCGAGATCCAGCTCCGAGGGATTGCCCTTGCGCACCCAGCGCCTGAGCTTGCGCAGGGCCAGCTGGATGGCCCGCTGGCCGAGCGGCGAGTCGTCGCTGAAGTTGCGATAGTGGCGCGCCTCCCACACCTTGGTTGCCTTGCCATGCCGGCCCTCGCCTCCCATGCGGATCCCCTCGGGGTGGAAGCCGCCATGGCCGAACGGACTGCTGCCCCCGGTGCCCACCCACTTGTTGCCGCCGGCGTGGCGCGCCTTCTGTTCGCGCAGGCGCTGGTTGAGTGTCTCCAGCAGCTTGTCGAGCCCGCCAAGGGATCCGAGCAAGGCTTCCTCCTCAGAGCTCAGCAGCCGCTCGAACTCCTGGCGCAGCCAGTCGTCCGGCAGCGTCTCGGGCAGCAAGGGGATGGCCTCCAGCCCCTGGTAGTACTCGGCGAAGGCGCGATCGAAGCGATCATAGTGAGCCTCGTCCTTCACCAGCAGGCTACGGGACAAGCGATAGAAGTCGTCCATGTCCACGCTGGCGAGTCCGGCCGCCAGGGCCCCGTGGAGATCCAGCAGCTCGCGCAGGCTGCAGGGCAGCTTGTGACGGCGTAGGTGAAGGAAGAAGTCGATCAGCATTCAGCCGCCGCGACGCGCCAGGAAGGCGAGCTTCTCGAAGAGGTGCAAGTCCTGCTCCGTCTTGAGCAGGGCGCCGTAGAGAGCGGGAACCAGCTTGCCAGGCTCCCGGCTGCGCAGCGCCTCGGGGGCGATGTCATCGGCCAGCAGCAGGCGGATCCAGTCCAGCAGCTCGGAGGTGGAGGGCTTCTTGCGCAGCCCCTCCACGTTACGCAGCTCGAAGAAGAGATCCATCGCCTCGCCGAGCAGGCTCTCCTTGAGGTCGGGATGGTGCAGCTGGACTATGGCCTGCATCTCGGCCTTGTCGGGGAAGCGGATGTAATGGAAGAAGCAGCGGCGCAGGAAGGCGTCCGGCAACTCTTTCTCGTTGTTGGAGGTGATGATGACCACGGGACGCTGGCGTGCCTTGACGCGCTCCCCTGTCTCATAGACGTCGAACTCCATTCGATCCAGCTCCAGCAACAGATCGTTGGGAAACTCGATGTCCGCCTTGTCGATTTCGTCGATGAGCAGCACCGGCCTCTGCGAGGCAGCGAAGGCCTGCCACAGCTTGCCACGGCGGATGTAGTGATTGATGTCCCCGACCCGCGGATCCCCGAGCTGGGAGTCCCGCAGCCGGGCCACCGCATCATACTCATAGAGCCCCTGCTGGGCCCTGGTGGTGGACTTGATATGCCAGCTGATGAGGTCGGCACCGAGCGACTCGGCCACCGCCTCCGCCAGCACCGTCTTGCCGGTGCCCGGCTCACCTTTTATCAGCAGCGGCTTCTCCAGCACGATGGCGGCATTGACGGCCATACTCAGTGACATTGATGCGAGATAGCGATCGCTTCCTGCAAATCCCATGAGATCCATTCCTTTGGTCGCAGGAGAACCCCGGGGTCCTTCAGCGAGAGAGAATAAGTTCTATATGTTGTAATAACATATTGTTATAACGATTCGTCACTTCTCATTCAGAAACCACAGGGTAATCTTGTTTCATCGCCTTAACAAACACAGGGATAGCACCATGAGCAAAATTTTTGAGGACAACAGCCAGACCATAGGCAACACCCCGCTGGTTCGTCTCAACCGTGTTACCAAGGGCCGCGTGCTGGCCAAGATCGAGAGCCGCAACCCGAGCTTCAGCGTCAAGTGCCGGATCGGCGCCAATCTCATCTGGGATGCCGAGAAACGCGGCGTGCTGACCAAGGGCAAGGAGATCATCGAGCCTACCAGCGGTAACACGGGCATTGCCCTGGCGTTCGTGGCTGCGGCCCGTGGCTATCCCATCACCCTGACCATGCCTGCCACCATGAGCCTGGAGCGCCGCAAGCTGCTCAAGGCGCTCGGTGCCAACCTGGTGCTGACCGAAGGGCCGCTGGGCATGAAGGGCGCCATCGCCAAGGCCAACGAGATCCTGGAATCCGAGCCGGGCAAGTATGTGCTGCTGCAGCAGTTCGAAAACCCCGCCAACCCCGAGATCCATGAGCAGACCACTGGCCCCGAGATCTGGGACGCCACCGACGGCGAGGTGGATGTGTTTGTGGCAGGCGTCGGCACCGGCGGCACCATCACAGGGGTCTCCCGCTACATCAAGCAGACCAAGGGCAAGGCCATCGTCTCCGTGGCGGTCGAACCCTCCGAGTCCCCCGTCATCAGCCAGAAACTGGCGGGTGAAGAGATCAAGCCCGGTCCCCACAAGATCCAGGGCATAGGCGCCGGTTTCATTCCGGGCAACCTGGACCTGACCCTGCTGGATCGCGTCGAACAGGTGAGCAGCGAGGAGTCCATCGAGATGGCTCGCCGCCTGATGGAAGAGGAAGGCATTCTGGCTGGGATCAGCTCAGGCGCCGCCGTGGTGGCTGCCGCCCGTCTGGCCGAGCTGCCGGAGTTCGAGGGCAAGACCATAGTCGTCGTGCTGCCGAGCGCCGCCGAGCGCTATCTCTCCAGCGCCCTCTTCGCCGGCGTGTTCAGCGAGCAGGAACTGCAGCAGTAATTGATCGTCTTACATCAAAACAACGGCGCCCCTGGGGCGCCGTTTTCATTATGCGCTAAACTCAGTAGCCATCAGTGTCAGTCGACCCCTTATTTTTTGGGGTAAAATAACAAACTTGGGTCTGACAAAAAAAGCAGACATTCTGTGATAAATCTCATATCCTGTGCCGCGTCACGAGGTGTTTACCGGCTAGGTATCACAAGGTAACAAAGTGTTATTTTTCGTTATAAATTAATTTCAGGCCAGTCCTGACGCGGCTTGCAGCCCGATAACAAAAAAGACTTAGCCTGGACGCCGAATACTGCACAGAAAATTGACCTGGATTAAACCATTGCAGGTCTGATTTCGTTACTTTACAACATATCCATACTGACACGGTGAGACAGGAAGCCTCATTAGCGACCATCTCTCCACACAATATCAATAATATGGGGTGAAACCATGTACGAGAAGTCTGTTGTTATTACTGCTGAAAACGGCCTGCACACCCGTCCCGCAGCTCAGTTCGTGAAAGAAGCCAAAGAATTCCAAAGCGAGATCACTGTGGTCTCCGGTGGCAAATCCGCCAGCGCCAAGAGCCTGTTCAAGCTGCAGACCCTGGGCCTGACCAAAGGCACCAACGTGACCATCCAGGCCGACGGCCCGGACGCTCAGAAAGCCGTTGAGAAGCTGGTTGCCCTGATGGACGAGCTGGAGTAATCCAGCTTTACTCCTCCCCCACAGTCGTTTTAATAGGAAGGATTATGATATCTGGCATTCTTGCGTCCCCCGGTATCGCATTCGGTAAGGCGCTTCTTCTGAAAGAAGATGAAATCGTTATCAATCAGGGCAAGATTTCTGCTGACCAGATTGACGTCGAGATCAACCGCTTCCTCGAAGCCCGCACCAAGTCAGCAGCACAGCTGGAAGCCATCAAAGAGATGGCCGGTCGTACCTTCGGTGAAGAAAAAGAGGCCATCTTCGAAGGCCACATCATGCTGCTCGAAGATGAGGAGCTGGAAGGGGATATCAGATCCTTCATCAAAGACAACAAGGCGTCCGCCGACAAAGCCATCTATGAGGTGATCGAACAGTACGCCAAGATGATGGCCGAGCTGGACGACCCTTACTTGCGCGAGCGCGCCACCGACTTCCGTGACATCGGTACCCGTCTGGTGAAGAACGTGCTGGGCATCGCCGTTGTCAACCTGAGCACCATAGACGAAGAGGTCATCCTGGTCGCCAAAGACCTGACACCGTCCGAAACCGCTCAGATCAACCTGAAATACGTGCTGGGTTTTGTTACCGACATCGGTGGCCGTACCTCTCACACCTCCATCATGGCCCGCTCCCTGGAGCTGCCGGCCATCGTGGGCACCAACGACATCACTGCGCGCGTCAACAACGGTGACATGCTGGTACTGGATGGCATCAACAACCAGATCATCATCAACCCGACCGCCGAGCAGCTGGCTGAAGCCAAGAAATTCCAGGCCCAGTTCCAGGCCGAGAAGGACGAACTGGCCAAGCTGAAAGACCTGCCCGCCATCACCCTGGATGGTCATCAGGTCGAAGTCTGCGCCAACATAGGTACCGTCAAGGATACCGAGGGTGCCATCCGCAATGGCGCCGAAGGCGTGGGTCTGTACCGCACCGAGTTCCTGTTCATGGATCGTGATGCGCTGCCGACCGAAGAGGAGCAGTTCAAGGCCTACAAAGAAGTGGCAGAGGCCATGCCGGATCAGCCGATCATCGTCCGCACCATGGACATCGGCGGCGACAAAGAACTGCCCTACATGAATTTCCCGAAAGAGATGAACCCCTTCCTGGGCTGGCGTGCAGTGCGTATTTTCTTCGATCGCGAAGACATCATGCACGCCCAGCTGAAGGCCATACTGCGCGCCTCTGCCTTCGGCAAACTGCGCATCATGTTCCCGATGATCATCTCCGTCGAAGAGTTCCGCAGCCTCAAGGCAACCGTGGAACAGCTGAAGGCCGAACTGCGTGCCGACGGCAAAGCCTTTGATGAATCCATCGAAGTGGGTATCATGATCGAGACCCCGGCTGCTGCCGTGATGGCTCATCATCTGGCCAAGGAAGTGGATTTCTTCAGTATCGGTACCAATGACCTGACCCAGTACACCCTGGCCGTCGATCGTGGTAACGAGATGATTTCCGCCATGTACAACCCGCTGTCACCCTCCGTCCTGACCCTGATCAAGATGGTAATCGACGCTTCCCATGACAATGGCAAGTGGACCGGTATGTGCGGTGAACTGGCTGGTGACGAACGCGCCACCCTGCTGCTGCTGGGTATGGGTCTGGATGAGTTCTCCATGAGCGCCATCTCTGTACCGCGTATCAAGAAGCTTATCCGCAACACCAACTTCGAAGATGTGAAGGCAATGGCAGACCAGGCACTGAGCTATGCGACCGCCGCCGAAATCGAAGCCTGTGTAGATAACTTTATTAAGCAGAAGGCAGTCTGCTAAGATCGGCTGCAAACAGCGACAATCATCTCTAGGAGCTTTTACTATGGGTCTGTTTGATAAACTGAAGAAACTGGTCTCCGATGACAGTTCTGACACCGGCGGCATCGAAATCTTTGCTCCGCTGTCTGGCGAAATCGTGCCGATCGAAGATGTGCCTGACGTTGTCTTCGCCGAGAAGATCGTTGGTGACGGCATCGCCATCAAGCCGGCTGGCAACAAGATGGTTGCACCGTGCGACGGCACCATCGGCAAGATCTTCGAGACCAACCACGCGTTCTCTCTGGAATCCGACTCTGGTATCGAGCTGTTCGTTCACTTCGGTATCGACACCGTCGAACTGAAAGGCGAAGGCTTCACCCGCATCGCCCAGGAAGGTCAGAAGGTCAAGCGCGGTGATACCATCATCGAGTTCGATCTGGCCGTACTGGAAGCCAAGGCGAAGTCCACCCTGACTCCGGTCGTCATCTCCAACATGGACGAGATCAAAGAGCTGATCAAGATGACTGGCGCCGTGACCGTGGGCGAGACCCCGGTTATCCGCATCAAGAAATAATGCGCCGCTGGCTGGTGCCAGCTGCCGCAACAAAAAACCGAAGCCCCGGGCTTCGGTTTTTTTATGGGCGGCGCTCACCCCTCTCCCAACAAAAGGCCCCGGTGACAGGGGCCTTTTGTTATGGACGCACATCATCCTCAGGGCAATACCACCCGGCTCTCCCCCCCGCCGAGGGCCTCGACCCTTATTTGCACGCCGATCCGCTCCACCAGAGTCTGAACATGGGAGATGACCCCGATCTGGCGGCCCGCCGCCTGCAGGGAGTCCAGGCTGGAGAGCGCCAGATCCAGGCTGTCCGGATCCAGGGTGCCAAACCCCTCGTCGATGAACAGCGACTCGACCTGGGTCTGGCGGGAGGAGAGGCTGGAGAGTGCCAGCGCCAGGGCCAGCGACACCAGGAAGCTCTCGCCGCCGGAGAGGGAGTCCACAGACCGCACCTCGTCCCCCATGTCCAGATCCACCACCTGCAGCGCCAGATCCGTGCCGGGCACCCGTTCCAGCCGATAGCGCGGCGACAGCTCGCCAAGCTGGGCGTTGGCCTCCAACAATAGACGTTCGAGCGTGAGGCTCTGGGCGAAGGTGCGTAGCTTGGCGCCGCTGGCGGAGCCGATAAGCTCGGACAACTGCAGCCAGTGATCCGCCACCGCCTGCTGAGCGGCCAAGGCCTCCTGCAGGCTGCCCGCCTTCAGTGCCGCTGCCTCGGCCTGGGCCAGGGTGCTCTTGCATTGGAACAGCTGCTCTTCCAGCTCGCGGCAATGGGCCTCGCAGGCCCCCAGACGCTCGGCAAGGGCCTCGGCCGTGAGGGCGGTCAGATCCCCATGATGCTCCCGATAGCGCGCCAGCTTGGCCTCCTCCTGGGCCAGCGCCCGCTGACGCTCGGTCAACCGGGTGCGAGCCTCTGCCAGGGCATCGTCCAGGCGCTGCAAGGCGCTGCGGCGAGCCCTGAGCTCATCCGGCGTGATCGCCAGCAGTCGACGCAGATCATATTCGGCGATGCCGAGGGTGCCGGCATGGGCCGCCCAGCGCCCCAGCGCCTCGCGACGACGACGGCTGCTCACCTGCTTGTCCTGCTCGAGATGGGCCAGCCTGGCCTTGAGCTCGGTCTGCTTCTCCCGGGCGACCCGCAGCGCCGTCACCGCCTCCTCGAGCTGGCTGGCCGCCAGTTGCAGCCGCTGCTGCCACTCCTGCTCGACCAGGGCGATGGATCGGCCTTCGAGGCAGGCCTCCCGGCTGGCGAGCAGCCCCTGACGCTGCTGCTCATGCTCCTTGTAGTCGCGCTCCAGCTTGTGCAGCAGCTCGTTCTGGCTCTGCACCCGCGCCTCCTGGGCGCTCAGGGCCGGGGTCAGAGTGGCCAGCTCACCGCCCAGCTGCTCCCACTCACTCTGTCCGTGCAGATACGCCTCGCAGGTCTGCTGCCACTCCTGCCATTGCCGGCTGCCAAGCCACTGGCGCCAGGGCTCGGCCCCCATCTGTTCATCGAGGCGGGCCTCACCCTGTGCCAGGCGCTGACGCAAGGATGCCTCCTGTTCGGCCAGTGCCTTCAGCTCGGCCTCCCACTCAACCTTCTGCCGCTCCGCCTCCTGCCATTGCTGCTCAAACTGCTGATGGCGGGCGGTCAGCTGGCTCAGCTGCTGGCGCACGGCCTGCAACTGCTGCTGGCCGAACTGGGCCTCACGCAGTTGCTGCTGGCTCTGGGCCAGCCCATGCTCCAGAGTCTGGCCACGGCCAAGCAGGGTACTCATCAGCTCGCTCCACTTGGTCAGGGAATCGGCTTGATTCTGATTCAGTGGCAACGGATGGCCCAGCAACTTGGCACCGCCGAGCTGCTGCCAACGCAAGGTCAGTTGTTCGGCGCGGGCATCCAGCTCCGGCAGATGCTGGCGGCGCGCCGCCAGCTGGCGTGCCAGCTCCTGGCGTTCGCTCTCGCACTGGATGTATTGATGATTGAGTCGCTCCCACTCGAGCTCGAGGCTGCGGGATCGATCCGCCAGCTGACCCAGAATGCCCGCCACCTGCGGCTGGCTCTGACTGTAGGGGTGCTCCTCGGCGCCGCAGAGGGGACAAGGTTCACCATCGTTCAGGATGTGGCGATACTGCTCGAAACTGGCGATGGCACGAGACTGCTCCAGCGCGTGGCGCGCCTCGTCTCGCTGCAGGGCGAGCCGCTCTCGGGCCGGCGCCAGCTCGCCGCCGAGCGTGGTCAGCCGGCTCAGGGCCTGCTCCAGCTGGGCGATCTCCTGCTGCAAACGGCCATGCTGCTCGCCGTGATTGCGACCATAATCAGCCAGCTCCAACAACTGATGCAGCTGGCCCAGCTGTTCGGTCTGCTGCTGCCACTGCTCCTGCGCCTTGGCAAGGCGGATCTCCCACTGCTGCTCCTGCAACTCGTGCTGCTGTTGCTGCAATCGCGCCTGCTCCTGCTGCCAGTCGTCGCGCTCCTGCTGTCCCTGCGCCAGCCGGCTGACAAGATCCCGCAGGGCATGGCCCTTGTGCTCGCGGCTTTGCAGCACGCGCTGCAACTGCTCTCTGTCCGCCGCCCAGTCCTGGATCGCCGCGAGCAAAGGCTGCCACTGACGTGCCAGCGGGGCCAGGGCCTTGCGCTCCTCGAGCCAGAGAGCCCACTGCTGACGGCGCACCGTCAGGGCCTCGACCCGGCTCGCCTGCTGCTGCCACTCCTGCTGCAGCGCCTGTTGCAGGGCGCGTGCCTGGGTCCCCTGCTGCCGGGTCTCCTGCAACTGCTGGCTCTTCTCCTTGAGCCGGGTATCGAGCTCCTGCGCCCGCTTGAGCTCGGGTTGCAGGGCGCCCCACTCCCGCTCTGCGGCAATCTTGTCGGCCAGCAGCTGCTGCTCGCGCAGCGCGGCCTGCTGCAACACGGGTTCAACCTGCTCCAGCTGGGACGCAAGCTGGCCTATCTGCTGCTCCTGCTGCTGCACCTCCAGGGTGAGGCGGGCAAGTTCGTCGTGATCGGCGCGGGCCACCTGGGCCTGCTCGGCGCGGGCAAACTCTTCCCGCCCGGGCGCCGCCTCGCCGTGGGCCGCCTCGGCGGCGGCCAGCGCCTCCTGCCCCTCCCGGCAGGCCTGCAACTGGGCGGCAATCCGTCCGTTGAGATCCCGCAAGTCCTGCAACAGCTGACGCTGCTGCTGCTCATGCTTGAGGCTGGTAGAGAGACTCAGCTGCTGGGCGACCCAGTGCTCGCGTGTCTCGTCATCCATCAGGGCCACGTCGCCGAGCCGCTGCTGTATGGTCGCCAGCGCCTGCTGCTCGGCCCGCGCCCGCTCATGGGTCTGGATGGAGATGGCGGAGTAGAGCTCGGTGCCCGTCATCCGCTCGAGCAGGGCGGAGCGCTCATCGGCGCTCGACTTGAGGAAGGCGGCGAACTCCCCTTGGGGCAGGATGACGGCGCGGCGGAACTGCTCCCAGGAGAGGCCCACCAGCTCGTCGATGCGATCCTGCAGCTCCCGCTTGCTGCCACTGAACACCTGCCCCGACTCGACGTCGGTCAGGCTGCGCTCCTGGGCCTGGAAGCGTCCCTCCGAGCGATTGCGGGCACGGCGCACCGCCCAGCGCGCCAGCCAGATGCGGCCGTCGCAGCCGCGAAACTGCACCTCGGCATAGCCACTGGCGTGGCCACGGCTCAAGATGCCGCGCACGTCGTTGGCCTTGAGCTTCTCTTCGTCATCCGCCCTGCCCACTTCGGCCACATGCTTGCGATTGGCGATAAAGCGCGGCATCTCGTCATAGAGGGCGAGGCAGATGGCGTCGAGCAAGGTGCTCTTGCCCGCACCTGTATTGCCGGTGATGGCAAAGAGCCCGGCGGCGCCCAGCGCCCCCTTGGTGAAGTCGATGGTGAAAGCCCCGGTCAGGCTGGCCAGGTTCTCCCCTGCCAGAGACAAGATTTTCATGAATGGCACTCCTTCATCCGCATCTCTTTATGCTCAGGGTGGCTTGTTCCCGCCTGGCTCTCACCGGAGCGCAACAAGATTTTCATGGGTTGGACTCCTTCACCTGCTCCAGGATCTCTTCAAACGACGCCACCAACTCGGCCGCTGGCTCCCCCTCGAACTGCCGCTGATAGCAGAGGCGGAACACCTCCGTGGGAGCGAGCTCATCCAGCCTGCGCCGCTCGCGTCCATCGGCCAGCCCCGCCCCCGAGCCCTGATACTGGGTGCTGATGCGGGCCAGACGCACCGGCTTGCCCGCCATGGCCGCCAGAATGCGCTCGCGGATGCGCGCTTCGGGTTTGGGCAGCAGCAGCCGTACCTCGAGGAAGGGCTGCGCCTCCTGGGGACACTCGGGCAGGGAGAGCGCCTCTATGGCGTTCAGCGCCTCCTCGAGTGTGCCCTGGGGCAGGCGGATCATCTCCACCGCACGGGGCACGGGGATCCGCTCCAGCCCCGCCAGCTTGCCCCCCTCAAACGTCACCTCCAGCACCTGATGGTTGTAGTTGGCCTCGGCCAGCGACAGCGGCAGCGGCGAGCCGCTATAGTGCACCCCCTCGGCCGGGCTCTGGGCCAGATGGAGGTGGCCAAGGGCCGTGTAGTCGGCGGCGGCGAAGATGTCGGCAGGCAGGGCGTGCTGGTTGCCCCCCAGCACCCGCCGCTCGGAGAGCTCCGAGAGTTGGCCCGCCGCCAGGTAGGCGTGGCCCATGGCGATAAGGGCCTGGCCGGGCTCGCAGCGCGCGCGGCCTTGCGTCAGCACGTCCTGATAGATCTGGCGAACCCCCTCGATCAGCCGATCCTGCCCCTCCTCGAGCGGCTCCACCCGCAGATCGCTGCTGCGAAGAAAAGGCACGGCGGCGCACCAGGCGGCCACCTTGCCCTCCCTGTCTTGCAGCGGCACCAGCAGGCGATCGGTGTCGAGCCTGCCCTCCCCGTCCCGGCTGATGCTGCCCACCAGATGCAGGTCGAAGGCCCGCAACAGTTCGTGGGGGGCGTCCAGCTTGGAGGGGGAGTCGTGGTTGCCACCGATCAGCACCATGTTGAGGCGGGGCATCTCGGCGCGCAGCCTGGCCAGGAAGCGATAGAGCTGCTGCCAGGCGCTGGCGGGAGGATTGGCGGTATCGAACAGATCCCCTGCAACCAGCAGGGCGTCGATCTGCCGCGTCTTGATGGTGTCGGTCAGCCAGTCGAGAAAGGCATCGTGTTCGAAGCGGCGCTCATGGCCATGGAGTTGATGGCCAAGGTGCCAGTCGGCTGTGTGCAGGATCTTCATGAAAAACGGCTCGAAAGATAAGAGGGGAGGTGCCAGTGGTACCCGATGAGGACAAGATGAGGATACGCCCCTCTTTTTTCAAGCAAAACAGGCCGCTGACGTCAGATTCAGACGGGCTGGCAATGCATCTCATACTGGGGATGGCCGGTCAGGGGATCCGAGACTTCATTCCCGATCCTGAATCCGTGGCGGCGATAGAAACGCACCGCCGGCTCGTTTTCCACGAAGACCCGGGTATGGAGCGCGCCCCCCTGCTGCTTGGCCTCCTGCAGCAAGGCATGGCCGACCCCGCGCCCCTGGCGGTCGGGTCGCACGAAGAGGGCGGCCAGGTAGTCATCCACCAGGGCCATGAAGCCGAGCAGCTCGCCGCGCTCCTCGAACACCCAGATGCGGGCATGGTCGAGGTAGCGGGTACGCAGCTCCTCCTGTGCCTGCCACCAGCAGGAAGCGTCAACGAAATCGTGGGCCTGCAAGGATGCCAGCAGCCAGATCTCGACGATCTCTTCCATGTCTTCCGGCCGGCTCGCTCTCAACATATTCGCATCCTTGTTAACAATTTGAACACTCGCAGTCTAGGGGAGTTCGATGACGAGACGGGCAGTCAAGATGAGGCCATGTGAAGTCGATCGCCCTTTATTTAGCGAGAATGATTGGCTGATCACAAAGCGCCTCTCTAGTACAATGCCCGCCGGACAATCTATGAGACCGAGGACGCCATGTGGTTTAAAAACCTGCAGATTTATCGCTTTACCCGCCCCTTTGACCTGACCGTGGATCAGCTGGAAACCCAGCTCGAGGCCTGTGCCTTCACCCCGTGCGGCAGTCAGGACATCTCCCGGTTCGGGTGGGTCAAGCCCCTCGGTAAATTCGGCTCCACCCTGACCCATTCAGCCTCCGGTCACATCCTGCTCTGCGCCCGCAAGGAAGAGAAGATGCTGCCGGGTACAGTAGTCAAGGAGATGCTGGCGGAGAAGGTGGAAGCGATCGAATTCGAGCAGGGCCGCGCCCTCAAGAAGAAGGAGAAGGAGGCGCTGAAGGAGGAGATCATGCATACCCTGCTGCCCCGCGCCTTCAGCCGCACCAGCCAGACCTTCGCCTGGATCAATCCGGCCGACAACCTGATGGTGGTGGACGCAGGCTCCGCCAAGAAGGCGGACGATCTGCTGGCGCTGCTGCGCAAGAGCATAGGCACCCTGCCGGTGGTGCCGGTGGCCCTCAAGAACCCGCCCGAGATCACCATGACCGAGTGGCTCAACGAGGGTAATCTGCCCGCCAGCTTCACCCTGGAAGACGAGGCCGAGCTGCGCAGTGCCATGGAGCACGGCGGCATCATCCGCTGCAAGCAGCAGGATCTGATGAGCGAGGAGATCAAGAATCACCTGGCCAACGACAAGCTGGTGACCAAGCTGGCCCTGAACTGGGGCGAGACCCTGAGCTTCGTGCTGGGGGACGATCTCTCCATCAAGCGCCTCAAGTTCAGCGAGGAGCTGCGCGAGCAGAACGACGACGTCACCAGCGAGGATCCCGCCGCCCGTCTGGATGCGGACTTCGCCCTGGTGACCGCCGAGCTGGCCCAGTTCATCCCGGCGCTGTTTGCCGCCCTGGGTGGCGAAGAGCAGTCCCTCTGAGTTGTCCCCTGCCTGTAAAAAAACCGCCTGATGGCGGTTTTTTTATTCCGGGCGGCCCCGCCGACGCGCAGGAACACCGCCCTCATAGCGCGCCGCGGGCCTGCAACAGCCGGTGCAGCCGCTCGGCCAGGGCGCCATATCCCTGCGAGTTCAAGTGCACGGCGTCGGACTTGAGCCCGGGAGTGCGCAGCAGCTCGCCAAGGCTGTCGTTGTCCAGCACCAGCCCGTACTGCTCTGCCAGCTCCCCGTACAGGGGGGCGCCGTCGGCAAACAGGGACTTGCGAGGCACGGCCACCAGCAGCACCTGGGCACCGCTGCCCTGCACCGCCTCTATCATGGCGGCGAGATTGGCCTTGAGCGCCCCCTCCCCGCTGCCGTGCAGTATGTCGTTGCCTCCCTCCAGCAGTATGACCAGAGCGGGCCTGTGCTCGGCCAGCAACCCGGGCAGGCGGGCCCGCCCGGCACGGCTCAACTCCCCCGAGACCCCGCCATTGATGACGGGGTGACCGCTCAGGCTCGCCAGTACGCTGGGGTAGCTCTGGGCCGGGTTGACCCCGCGCCCCTCGGTCAGGCTGTCTCCAAATGCCAATATGGTCTCCCCCGCTGCCAGGGGTCTGAACCCTGGCTCCCCGCAGGCGGCCAGCAGCAGGCAGAGCAGCCCCGTCACGCAACGTCTCACCAGACTCTCCTTATGCATCCTGGGCTCCTCCTTGATATTTTTGTAACCATATGAGTATAAAGACAATCTTTCAATCGGGCTCCAACTGTGCCACATTTCGACGGGTGTACAAGAAACCGACAAGGAGCCTGTCATGTCCCTCAAACCCCTCGCCCTGCTGGTCGCCTTCGGCCTGCTCACCGGCTGCGCCCCCCAGAGTGCCTTTCATTATGTCCCCCCTCCCCAGACACTGATCGCCCCGGAGGCGGCCAGCGGCTGGACCGACAAGCCGGGCTGGCAGGGGCGCGACTTCATGGTGGCCGCGGCCAACCCGCTGGCGGTGGATGCGGGCTACCAGATCGTCAAGGCGGGAGGCAGCGCCGTCGATGCGGCCATCGCCGTCCAGCTGGTACTGACCCTGGTGGAGCCGCAATCCTCCGGGATCGGCGGCGGCTCCCTCATGCTGGTGTGGGATGGCAAGCAGGTGGCGGCCGTGGATGGCCGTGAGACGGCACCGGCGGCGGCCACGGATCAGCTGTTCATGAAGGATGGCAAGCCGATGGCGTTCTACGACGGCGTGGTGGGCGGTCGCTCGGTCGGCGCCCCCGGCACGGTGCGCGCCCTGGCCCTGGCCCACGAGCGCTATGGCAAGCTGCCCTGGGCCAGCCTGTTCGAGCCCGCCATAACCCTGGCAGAGCAGGGCTTTGTGATAAGCCCACGCCTGGCCACCCTGCTCGCCAAGGATCCCTATCTGGCCAAAGACCCCGAGGCCAGGGCCTACTTCTATCAGGCGGACGGAAGCCCCAAGGCGGCGGGCACCCGCCTCACCAACCCGGCACTGGCCGGGGTACTCAGGACGCTGGCACGGGACGGTGCCGATGCCTTCTATCGAGGGCCCATCGCCGAGGCCATGGTGGCCAAGGTGCACGCCCATCCCACCAACCCCGGGGTGCTGAGCGCCGCGGATCTCGCCAGCTACAGCGCCAGGCTGCGGGACGGCCTCTGCTTTGACTATCGCCAGAGCGAGGTGTGCGGCTTCCCGACCCCCTCCTCTGGCACCCTGGCCCTCGGCCAGATCTTCGGCATGCTGGAGAGCCGGGACATGGCAGCGCTCAAACCCGTGCCCGGGCCGGACGGCCGGCTGGCCGCCTCGAGCGAGGCAATCCACCTTTACAGCGAGGCGGCGCGGCTCGCCTTCGCCGATCGCAACCAGTACGTGGCCGACGGCGACTTCGTCGTCGTGCCGGTGCGCGGCATGCTGGACAAGGGCTATCTCGCCGAGCGGGGTCGACTCATCGGCGCCAGGTCCATGGGCGTCGCCCAACCGGGCACCCCGCCGCGGGCGCTGGCCCGTGGCCAGGATGCCACTCCCGAGCTGCCCTCCACCAGCCACGTCTCCATCGTGGATGGAGACGGCATGGCGGTCTCCATGACCAGCTCCATCGAGGACGGCTTCGGCTCCCGGCTGATGGTCAACGGCTACCTGCTCAACAACCAGCTCACCGACTTCTCCTTCACCTCGGTGGATGCCGCCGGCCTGCCGGTGGCCAACCGGGTGGAGCCGGGCAAGCGCCCGCGATCCTCCATGTCGCCCCTGCTGGTGTTCGACAAGCAGAGCAAGCAGCTGGAGATGAGCCTGGGCTCCCCGGGTGGCTCGGCCATCATCAACTACGTGGGCAAGACGCTGCTCGGCACCCAGGACTGGGGGCTGAACCTGCAGCAGGCCATCAACCTGCCCAACTTCGGCAGCCGAAACGGCCCCACCGAGCTGGAGCAAGGGCGCACGCCCGAGGCCGTTATCCAGGGGCTCAAGGCCAGGGGTCACGAAATCGTGCTCAGCGAGCAGACCTCGGGCTTGCAGGGGGTGGAGCGCAATGCCGGCGGCTGGTTTGGCGCCGCAGACCCGAGGCGGGAGGGGGTTGCCAGGGGCGAGTGATCCCCTGGCGCGCATCAACGGAGGCGGCCCGGAGGCCGCCTCAATCATCTGGGCTCCCCGGCGAGCCAAAAACCCATCAAGGATTGATTACTCCTGCCAATATTTACCGGGAAAGACTTTTTAATCACCCATAAAACAATGTTTTATATGAGCTTGAAGTCAAATTAGATCTGAAACTTGGATAAGTGTTGCTCGAGCAGTAAAAATACATTATTTTTCAATGGAAACGGCATCTGTTGTCCCCAAGATATTGTGCTTGATGCGGCCAACTTCTGTCTCTTTCGCCCCCTGCTCATTGACAGCTGCCCTCTTCGCCTCCTGGTGATCTGGTAGCCCCTGACTGCCATTAGCGAGGTGACGACATGGACCATTCACTCCCCCTGATAACAACCCTGGTTGGCGGCTTCGTGCTCGCCTATCTCTTTGGCATGCTGGCTCAACGCCTGCGCATCTCCCCCATGGTGGGTTATCTGGCGGCCGGGGTCGTGTGCGGCCCATTCACCCCCGGCTATGTAGCCGATTTGAGACTCGCCCCCGAATTGGCGGAGATCGGCGTCATTCTGTTGATGTTTGGCGTCGGCCTGCACTTCTCCCTGAAAGATCTACTCTCGGTCAAACACATCGCCATCCCGGGCGCCATAGTGCAGATCACCCTGGCGACCCTGCTCGGGCTCGGCCTCTCTCAGTTGCTCGGCTGGAGCATCACCGCCGGCCTGGTGTTCGGGCTGGCACTCTCCACCGCCAGCACAGTGGTGCTGCTGCGGACGCTGGAGAGCCGGGGGCAGCTGGATACCAAAGAAGGGCGCATCGCCATCGGCTGGCTTATCGTCGAGGATCTGGTGATGGTGCTGGCCCTGGTGCTGCTCCCCATACTGGCGAACCTGCAGACCGGAGGCGAGACCCTGACCCTGGCCCATGTGCTCCGGGATCTGGGCTTCACCCTGGCCAAGGTGGCCGCCTTCATCGCACTGATGACCATAGGGGGCCGCCGCCTCATCCCCTGGATGCTGGCCCGCACCGCCGCCACCGGCTCCCGCGAACTCTTTACCCTGGCCGTGCTCTCCTGCTCCCTGGGTATCGCCTTCGGGGCGGTCAAGCTGTTCGGTGTCTCCTTCGCCCTCGGCGCCTTCTTCGCCGGGGTAGTGATGAACAGCTCCCACCTCAGCCACAAGGCCGCCAACGATACCCTGCCGCTGCAGGATGCCTTCGCCGTGCTCTTCTTCGTCTCTGTGGGCATGCTGTTTGACCCCACCATCTTGCTGCGCGAGCCGCTGGCGGTGCTGGCAACCATCTTTGTCATCGTCATCGGCAAGTCGGTGGCAGCCTTCGCCATAGTGCGCCTGTTTGGCCACAGCCTGCGCACGGCACTGACCATCTCGGCCAGCCTGGCCCAGGTGGGGGAGTTCTCCTTCATCCTGATGGGGCTGGGTGCCATGCTCGGCTTGGTACCCGATGTGGCGCGCGATCTGGTGCTGGTAGGCGCCTGCTTCTCCATCATGCTCAATCCACTGGTGTTCAACCAGGTCGAGCGCTGGCTAAGAAGCAAGCCTGAGCCCCGGGTCGAGACCGGTACTTCCCTCTGTCCCCTGCACGGTCATGTGGTGGTGGTCGGGGCCGACGCCATCGGCAGCCATTTGATTCGGCAGTTGCATGAGCAAGGAAGGGAGATGGTAGTGATAGATCCGGATGAGCAGTTGCTGGAACCCTGGCGTGCTCAGGGGATCACCTGCCTCGCAGGCCACCCCATCCAGAACGACCTGCTCTCGGTGGCGCTCCCCGATGCCAGCTGGTTGCTCATCACCCTGGATGACAGCCTGCTGGCCGGAGAAATTGCTGCGAGAGCCCGTGAACAGGGAGACCTGCTGCGCATTGCCGCCTGTGGTCACCAGGCGGAAGAGGTGCATCACCTGCTGATCCGCGGCGCCCATCAGGTGGTCCAAAGTGAAGAGGAGGCGGCGCGCCGTCTGTGCCAGCTGGCAACGCACGCCTCCTGACTACCCCCTCGAGCGCATCCATCGCCCGACCGGTTTGCGCATATTGGCACAAATAAAACCCGGGCCTGTTGCCCGGGGTTTGGCACTGAACGGCATGGGCAAGGACCGCCATGCACGCAATGACGGGGACTACAGCAGATCGTGCTTGTCCAGCAGCCGGTAGAGGGTGGCGCGCGAGATGTCGAGGGTGCGCGCCACTTCCTCCAGCTGGTCCGGGAAGCGGGCCAGCGTCCGTTGCAGCGCCTGGCGCTCTGCCCCCTCACGCACGGCCTTGAGCGAGCCACAGATCAACAGGGTGTCCATGTTGGTCAGCTCCATGTCATCGGCCTCGATGAAGGGGCCCGAACACAGGGCGGCTGCCCGCTGCACCCGGTTGCGCAGCTCCCTGACATTGCCGGGCCAGCAATAGGACTGCATGGCCTGACGCGCCTTGTGGGTAAAGCTCAGCACCCGCCCTCCCCGCACTTCTGCCAAGATGTCATCGGCAAGCAGCTGGATGTCCTCGGCCCGTTCGCACAAGGCAGGGGTGCGCAGCCGCACCACATTGAGCCGATAGTAGAGGTCCATGCGAAATCCGCCGTTGGCCACCGCCTGCTCCACGTCGATATTGGTGGCGGCAATGACCCTCACATCCACACTCCGAGTCAGATGACTGCCCACGGCCTCTATGCTCTGCTCCTGCAAGAAGCGCAGCAGGGTCGCCTGATCCTCCAGTGGCAACTCCCCGATCTCGTCGAGGAACAGGGTGCCGCCATCGGCCGCCTCAATCTTGCCTATCTTGCGGCTCTGGGCACCGGTGAAGGCGCCCTTGACGTGGCCGAACAGCTCGGACTGGATCAGCTGATGGGGCATGGCACCACAGTTGACGGCCACAAAGGGGCCGTCTTCACCGAAGGTGCTGTAGTGCAGCTCACGGGCCACCAGCTCCTTGCCGGTGCCGCTGGGCCCGGTCACCAGCACGGGCAGGCGACAATGTTGCAGCCGCATGATCTGCTCGCGCAACTGGCGAATGGCGCTGCTCTCCCCCTGGATGAAGCGCAGCTGAGCCGGCGCCTTGGGGCGATGGCGCCGGATCAGCCGCGCCATTCCCAGCGCATGACCCAAGCTGTGGGAGAGTCTTTCCTGATCGAGCGGGAAGGTGTGGAAATCATGAAAACAGGCTGCAAGCAGGTTGCGCAGGGCCTCGCTGGCCAGGCAATCACGCTCGATCAGGCCAATCCACAGGCTGCTGGAGTGTTGGCCAATCAGGGAATACAAGGCGTCATGCTGCTCCGGCTCGATGGCCACCAGCACCAGGGGATACGCCTTTTCCTGTAATTTCTGTTCTGCCACCGCCAGGGAGCTCGCCTGCTCCACTTGCCATTCGCCTTTTATCAGCAGGCTTTCCAGCACGGCACATGAATTGATGAGTAATAATGCCGTTTCTGTCATAGGGAAACTCCTTGTTATCGCCTCTGCACGAGAGAGTCAGACCATTTCTCTTTGAGACCCATTATTTCATCTGGAAAGAGCATGGTTATTATCAAGTGACGCCAACCCAAGGCAACCAAACGATGATAACTATAAACCATCCCGCATTTTGACTAGTGGCAACACAATCATGAGACAGCAGAATTAACGATGAGAAACAATAAAATCATTAATAAACAATACGTTGATGAATCATATAAAAGTTCATTATCAAAATTGAGACTTAAAGACAAATAACTCAAATACAAAAACAATACATATCAATAAATTACCAAGTGGCACACTCATTGCTCTCTCTAATAAGCCCTCCTGGCATATGGAGACAGAGCATGAAAACATATATTGCATTGGCAATTATTTCCCTTTCCGCATTCGCACCTCAGTCACAAGCAGAGAATCGGGTTGATCTCGGCTCGCAAGCACTCAGCAACATTCGTGGCGCCCTGGGTGTCAATATGGTTGCCGGTGATAACAACCAGCAGGGCAACCTCGCCGCCATCGCCCTATCAGGGCCGGCCATCATTCAGTTTAGCCAGCAGAATCAATCCACTACCAATCTCAATGGCAACCAGAGCGTGGCCATTCTGGACTCGGCGCTGAGCCAGAGCCAGGGGCTGGTCGGGATCAATCAGGGCGCCGGTGAAGCCAACCAGCAGCTGAATGCCTTCGCCTTGTCGCTGGATGACAGCGGCATCGGCGTGGTGACCGACATCAACCTCAGCACCAGTGTGGCAAAGACACCTTCAGGCAAGGTGCCCCCCAACACCACCACCAGTATCTATCTGGATGACAACGCCCTGACGGGCAGCAAAGGCGTCATCCAGGTGAACCAGGTCACGGGACAGGGAAACCAGGCAGTCAACATGGTCTCCCTGCCTCTGGCTGGCGCAGTAACGACATCCCCATGATGTCGCAGGGATCGGAAGCCGAGTCCGGGGGCTTAGATTCAGCCGATGGGCAAATCTTCCACAGAAAGTTCAATGGAGAGACTCATTATGCGTGGACTTATTTATAGCTCATTAGCCGCTGCGGTTGTCATGGCCATGTCAGGCACCGCCTCCGCCGATTACCGCGGTGACAGGGATGAGACAGGGGCAACCTTGACCAAGAAGGTCAAGGCAGAAGTCGATGTGGAGTACGAAGGCAGAGTCAATGTCGGCGGCTACATCAATGTCAACAAACTCGGCATGGCGGTGGTGGACAACCAGCAATCCAGCTCCATGATCGGCACTGCTAACTCAAGAACAGAAAACACGAGCAAGATTGACGGCTCGTTCAAGGGTGCATCCGGTAACGTCGGCGCCAACGTGGCAGCCGGTGACTCCAACGTACAAGGCAACAGTGGCGCCCTGGCCGCCTATGACGAAGTCGATGCCGAGTTCATCATGGGTCGTGGCCAGCAACATGGCATGGCCGGTGGATCTTCGGATGCCGAGATCTTCTCCACCCAAAGCGCCAGCCAGAACTGGACTACCAACCACGGTCATCAGAACAAGGCCGGGGTAGGCGATGGGGCATTCAAGGATGCCGCAGGCAACATAGGTGCCAACGTGACGTCTGGCTCGGGTAACGTTCAGGCCAACAACATGGCGGCCTCGGTGTCCACCGGCAACATGGCCGTGGCCACGGTGGCAAACAGCCAGAGCGTGTCCAAGAACATGACCGAAAACAAGAGCCTGAGCGCCACCAAGACCGTGGACTACAACCCCATCTTCCTCAAGCTCAAAGCCGAGGGTGAGTACGAAGGGACGAGCAAGCAGACCAACAACGTCTATCCGGAAATCTGGAAGGATGGTGATCATCCCAATGGCGGCAGTCTCTGGGGCCACATCGACTATGACAATCAGGACGATGATGGCAGCAAGGACTCCAAGTTCAAGTTCGAGGAAGAGGGTGATATCAAGCTGAGCGGTTATGCCACCGGCTTCATTCCCGTGGTCAACACCTACACCAGCCGCGAAACCTTCAACCGGGCAACCATCGATGGCGGTGCCTTCAACGGTGCCGTGGGCAACATCGGGGTGAACGTGTCGTCGGGCACCAACAACCTGCAAGCGAACAACCTCTCGCTGGCCGCAGGTTTTGCCAAGTAATGCACTTCAGAGGGGGCCTTTGCGCCCCCTTTTTTCAGGACATGGAGGTCTCAATGCGCTGGCTACTGCTGTTGTTATTCTGCCCTGCTGCCTGGTCGGCCAATATGCCATTGGGAGAACATCTCCCGGCACTGGGGGATCTCAACAAACCGGTACAGAGCATTCTGGAGCGCCGTTATGCCAATATCGAGCGCCAACAGACAGATTTCAGCTGTGGGGCCGCCGCAGTCGCCACCATACTGCGCTACTCCTACGGCCACGTCACGAATGAACGCTGGGTGATGGATGGCATGCTGGCCATGGCTGACCCTGAACAGGTCAAGAATTACGGCTTTTCCATGCTCGACATGAAGCAATATTTGCAGATGCTCGGCATGCGTGTCAGAGGCTATCGCCTGGGAGATGAAAAATTGCGGCAGGTGAGAGTCCCCACCATAGTGCTGCTCAATATTCGCGGCTACCAGCACTTTGCCGTGCTGCGCGCCATCGATCGCCACGACCGTGTCTATCTGGCAGACCCCGCCCTCGGCAATCGAGTGATCACCTTCAAGGAGTTCAAGGAGAGCTGGAACGGCATACTGCTCGCCGTGATCGGCGCTGGCTATCGGCCTGATGCGCCTCTTGCCAACCCTTCTCCTCCCCTGTCTGCCAGAGGAAAAGATGGGCTGTTCGCCCCCCTCAATGAAACATCCCTGCTGGAATTTGGTTTTCAGCACAAAGAGTTAATGTGAGGTCATCATGAATACCCGACCCGCCATATGCCTCATCTGCAGTCTGGGTGGCTTTGCCTCTCCGCTGCTGGCCGCCCCGGATCCTCTGGCACTGCTGTCAGACAGCTTTGCCCCCGAACTGGCCGATGGGGAACTGGCCCATCTGCGTGGCCGCTACGTCAGCAGCCACGGGATCAGCTACTTCGGCATCGAGTTCATCTCATCCCTGACCACGGCCCAGGCTCAACAAACGGCCGCCATGAACCTGGCGCTGAGCGTGGTGCAAAACAAGCCCAAGCTGGATGTCCGCATCAAGGACGAGGTCAAGACTGTCACAACGACGCCCCAGAGTGCCCCCGTACAAGGCGCAGGCCTGGTGCAGGTCGTGCAACTGGAGGGAAGCGGCAACAGCTCGGTGAACCAGGCGGGTATAACACTGACGCCCCCCGACATGACGGGACAGATCGTCTCCGCAGGCAACTACGAGCACCAGGGGAACCTTGGTACTGCCAGTTACCGCGTGTCAGGCAATTATGCGGGGCTGCAACTAAACTCCTCCGACGGACGCGTTCGATTGGAACAGAGTCTGAGAGGCACCGACTTCAGTCGAGGTCTGCTGCAACTCAATAGAGTCAAGGGTGACGGTTTGCAGACCCTCAATCAGACCCGGATCTGGTTCTCTCGCTGAGAACAGATGAGCCCCATTGGCTGAACAATAAAAAGGATAATAAACAACAAGGACGTATCTCGATGAAACAGTCGACCATGCTGTTGATTGCACTGACCCCCTTCACCTGCTGGGGCGCAACTGCAGAAGAAGAGGCCCTGCAACAACAGCTGGATCAGCTGCGTCAGCAATTGATCCAGCAGAATCAGGCCCTCCATCAGTTACAGGCTCGCCTGGAGGCCGTCAAGGCCTCGGGGGCCACGCCGGCCACCACAGCAGGAACAAGCGGGGCCGCCGTCGCAGCCTCCTCCCAACCCGATACGGCACGGCGCACGCCGGAAGTCGGTCGCAGTACCGAAGACCTGATGATCGAGCAACACAACGTGTTCGATCGCGCGCTGACCCTCGACTTCGGCCTCTCTTATCAGCACTACAACCGCAAGGATCTCGCCCTGCGCGGTTTCCTGGCGCTGGACGCCATCTTCCTGGGCGAAATCAACCTGGACAGGGTCCGCTCGGATCAATGGACGGCCGATCTGGTGACCCGTTACACCCTCAATGATCGTTGGCAGCTGGAACTTGCGGTGCCCTACATGTATCGCAACACCAACTATCAGAGCACCGGCAAGGAGAACTCCAGCCGCGACTTTGAGGAGCAGAGCGTCAGCGATGGCGGGCTCGGCGATCTCAGTCTCGCCATCTACTACAGGGTCCTGGCCGAGGATGAAGATTGGCCGGATCTGGTCTGGAACCTGCGGGCCAAGGCGCCGACCGGCAAGGATCCCTACGGGATAGAGCTCATGACCTCAGAATCTGGCAACCTGATGGTCCCCAAGGAGCTCGCCACCGGCAACGGGCTCTGGCAGCTGTCCACCGGCTTCTCCCTGGTCAAGACCCTGGATCCCGCCATCCTGTTCGCCAACCTCAACTATGGCCACAGCCTCAAGCAAGACTTTGACGATGTCTCCTACCAGCCCGGCGATCAGCCTGGCAGCATCCAGCTCGGTGACTGGTATGAATATGGATTGGGGGTCGCGTTTGCACTGAACGAGCGCTTCAGCCTCTCCTTCAACATCAACCAGCGCATCACCCTCGAATCCAGCCAGGGGGCCGAAGGCTTTGACATGGAGAAGGTGACCGGCTCCGATGCCAATGCGGCCAGTTTCGGTATGGGGTCCACCTGGGCCATCACGGACAAGCTCTCCATGGCGGTCAACTGGTCGGCAGGGCTCACCACGGATGCGCCTGACTACAGCCTAGGGTTGCGCTTCCCCTATAGATTCTGAGAGCGGCGAGTCGATGCAACCTGAGCGGGCAGATGAGGGTCCCATACCATTGAAGCGGATCCAGGTTGTTCACCCAGAACAGAGGGAGGCATGATGCCTCCCTCTGTCGTTCTACCTCCTGGCTGCCAGCGACCACCTGAGGGCAGCCGCTTCCCCTGAGAGAAGTGCCTGGGGTGCCCTCGCTGCGATACAGGGAATGGCTTGCCACTCCCCTTATGCGACAGCCTAATCACCAGAGACTCACGTCCTTCACCATTCAACAGTCATGGCGCCATAGCGCGACGCCTTTTATGGGCATCACACCCCCAGCCTGTCTCGCAGGGTATACCAGGCGGCTCCCGCGGCGGTGAAGGGGATACGCAGCAGGCGGCCGCCCGGGAAGGGGTAGTGCGGCAGCCTGGCGAAGGCGTCGAAGCGCTCCGCCTGACCGCTCAGCACCTCGGAGAGCAGCTTGCCCGCCAGATGGGTACAGGTAACGCCGTGGCCGCTGTAACCCTGCATGTAGTAGATGTTGGGGCCGATACGACCAAACTGCGGCAGGCGCGACAGGGTGAGCAGGAAGTTGCCGGTCCAGGTGTACTCCACCTTGACGTCTTTGAGCTGGGGGAAGGTCTTGAGCATCTTGGGGATGATCAGCCGCTCTATGTCCGCCGGATCCCGCGCGCCGTAGACAACGCCGCCGCCGTAGATCAGCCGGTGATCCCCTGTGGTTCTGTAGTAGTCGAGCAGGTAGTTGCAATCTTCCAGGCAGTAGTTCTGCGGCAGCAGGGCGCGGGCCCGCTCCTCCCCCAGCACCTCGGTGGCGATGACCTGGGTGCCGCACGGCATGCTCTTGCTCGCCAGCTCGGGCACCAGGTTGCCGAGGTAGGCGTTGCCGGCCACCACCACGAAGCGCGCCTTCACCGCCCCCTTGGCGGTCTTGACCAGAGCCGGTTGACCGGGAGTGATGCTGGTGACGGCGGACTGCTCGAAGATGCGACCACCCAGGGTGCGGATGGCTTCCGCCTCCCCGAGCGCCAGGTTGAGGGGATGGATATGACCGCCGCGCTTGTCCAGCAGGGCGCCGACGTAGCGATCGCTTGCCACCACCTCCCGCACCCCGTCGGCATCGAGCAACTCCAGCTGATCGTTGCCCCACTTCTGCCAGCGAGCATGTTGTGCCTTGAGCTCGTGGAGCTGCTTCTCGGTCTCGGCGGCAAAGACGCCCCCCTGCTGCAGATCGCACTGGATGTTGTAGCGCTGGATCCGCTCGCGGATGATCTCTCCCCCCTCAAACAACATGGAGCCGAGCAGCCTGGCCTGATCCGGCGGGCAGTTCGCTTCTATGGTGTCGATGTCGCGGCTGTAGGAGTTGACGATCTGGCCGCCGTTGCGACCGCTGGCGCCAAAGCCGACTCGCGCGGCTTCCAGCACCACCACCTTGTAGCCCTTCTCCACCAGATGCAGGGCACTGGAGAGGCCGGTATACCCGGCCCCGATGACGCAGACGTCGCACTCAAGCTGCTCGGTGAGCGTGGGATAGGGGGCGTGTTTGTTGGCACTGGCTGCGTAGTAACTCTTTACATGTTCGGTCATGATCCCTGTTTCCTTACCGGTTCGTTTCCAATATTCGCGCTGTTCAATGTCAAAAGCTGGCGGGGGTGTGGGCGCTGACGATGCGGCAGACCTGCCCCGACGGATTGCTGAAGCTGTGGGGCTCGCCGGTGTCGATCACATAGCTGTCCCCGGCACTGAGCTGATAGGTCTGCCCCGCCAGGCTCAGCACGACAGAACCTTCCAGCACAGTGCCCACCTCCTCCCCCAGGTGCTTGACCTGGCCCCCGGTGTCCGTGCCGGGGGCATAGGTCTCCAGCATGAAGCCGAGCTGGCGACGATTGTTGCCGTTGTGCACCAGCTTCATGGAGACCCCCTGGCTGCCCAGCTCGATGAGCTGCTCCGCCTTGATCACCACGCTCGGCGCCCGCGCCTCCTCCTCGGCGAAGAAGCGGGAGAGCGGCAGCTCGTAGACGCAGAGCAATTTTTGCAACGAGGCGACCGAGGGGCTCACCTTGTTCTGCTCTATCATGCAGATGGCGCCGTGGGTCAGGCCGCTCAGCTCGGCGGCCCGGCGCTGGGAGAGCCCGAGACTACGGCGAAGGAGGGCGAGCCGCTCCCCCATGGTTTTATCCATCCCTTTGTCAGACAAGGGGTTATCCGTCATGGTCTGCCACTGGACCTCACCTTGTGGTTGCTGCATCCCCACCTCCTTGTATGGCCATTCGAATACCTTGTGGCGGCTGGTTAAAATAATGCGTCAATCCCGGCACCCTGTTCGCTATCCTGCACAGCCGAGAGCGTTCATTATTTTGCACACCCAACACAATGAGAAACGCTAGAATCGTCCTGAGAGCCCCATTTCTAGCATGCAGCGCCCCGTTCACTCAAATATATTTAACACTTGAAAAACATTTCGGCTCACTTTATCGTCGTTAGGTGCTTATTATTCTATACGGTGGCACCACGGGATGAGTCGGCCACCCAGACCCACAATCGAGGCTTCCTATCTATGTCAGCATCACAACCCGCTCTCTCCCTGATCAAGTCCCTTGCCTATATAGATGGCCGCTGGTGCGAGGCCCATGGCGGACAAAGGTTCGAGGTCCTGAACCCGGCGACCGGCCAACTCATCACCCAGGTACCCGACATGGACGAGACGGACACCCGGCTCGCCATCGCGGCGGCTCACAAAGCCCAGCCCGCCTGGGCTGCCCTCACCGCCAAGGAGCGCGGCAGCCGGCTCCACGCCTGGTTCGAGCTCATCATGGCCAGTCAGGATGAACTGGCCCGCATCATGACCTGCGAGCAGGGCAAGCCGCTGGCGGAGGCCAAGGGGGAAGTGGCCTACGGCGCCAGCTTCATCCAGTGGTTCGCGGAAGAGGGCAAGCGCGCCTATGGCCGCACCATCCCGGGTTTCAGCGGTGACCGGCGTCTGGCCACCATCAAGCAGCCGGTGGGCGTGGTGGCCGCCATCACCCCCTGGAACTTCCCCATCGCCATGATCACCCGCAAGGCGGGCCCGGCACTCGCCGCCGGTTGCACCATCGTCATCAAGCCCGCCGCCGAGACCCCCCTGTGCGCGCTGGCGCTGGCGTCCCTGGCCGAGCAGGCGGGCATCCCCGCCGGGGTCATCAACATAGTCACCTCCCATCAGGCGGCGGCCGTGGGCAATGAGCTGTGCAGCAACAAGACGGTGCGCAAGCTCTCCTTCACCGGCTCCACCCGCATCGGCAAGCTCCTGATGCGCCAGTGCGCCGATACCATGAAACGGCTCTCCCTGGAGCTGGGTGGCAACGCCCCCTTCATCGTGTTCGACGATGCGGATCTCGACGCCGCCGTGGCCGGGGCTCTCGCCTCCAAATACCGCAACGCCGGCCAGACCTGCGTCTGCGCCAACCGCATCCTGGTGCAGGCCAGCGTCCATGACGCCTTTGCCGAGAAGCTGGCCGCCGCGGTGCGCGCCTTCAAGGTGGGAGATGGCATGGGGGAAGGCACCCAGATAGGCCCCCTCATCAATGCCGCCGCCGCCGACAAGGTCGCCTCCCTGGTCAGCCAGGCCGAGGCCGCAGGGGCTCGCGTGCTGGTGGGGGGGCAAGCCCACCCCGCCGGCCCGCTCTTCTACCACCCCACCATCCTGACCGGCGTGACCCCGGACAACCCCATACTGCAGGAGGAGATCTTCGGGCCGGTGGCGCCCCTGGTGCGCTTCGAGACCGAGGCCGAGGCCATCGCCATCGCCAACGACACCCCCTATGGCCTGGCCGCCTACTTCTATGGCCGCGACATCGCCCGGGTGTGGCGGGTGGCCGAGCAGCTGGAATACGGCATGGTGGGCATCAACGAGGGGATCATCTCGACCGAGCTGGCCCCCTTTGGCGGCATCAAGGAGTCGGGGCTGGGTCGGGAAGGGGCGGCAGAGGGGCTGGAGGAGTACCTCGAGACCAAATACCTCTGCTTCGGCGGCATCCGCTGATGCCCATGACCCGCAGAGGCATCGCCGAAAAAGATGCCTCTACACCCGTCCATCGTTTTTATAGATAGACATGGGCGCCCGCTCGGCCTCACGAGAGCGTCGACGGCGCCCTGCCAGATGGCATCGCGGTTCAATCGATGAGCAGATTGCACAGGAATATCAGGGGCCCATGCCCCTCAGGGAGGAAAGATGAGTCAGTCAGAACAGCATTCAAACCAAGCGTGGCAAGCGCGCCGCGAAGCGGCCGTGGTACAGGGGGTCGGCACCCTGCTGCCGGTCTTCATCGACCGGGCGCAAAACGCCGAGCTGTGGGACGTGGAGGGCAACCGTTACATCGATTTTGCCTCCGGCATCGCCGTGCTCAACACAGGTCACAACCACCCCAGGGTGGTCGCCGCCGTGCGCGAGCAGCTCGAGAAGTTCAGCCACACTTGCTTCCAGGTCACCCCCTACCCGGGCTATATCAAGCTGGCCGAGAAGCTCAACGCCCTGGTGCCGGGGCCGACCCCCAAGCGCACCCTCTTCCTCTCCACCGGCGCCGAGGCGGTGGAGAACGCCATCAAGATAGCCCGCGCCCACACAGGTCGCAGCGGCACCATCGCCTTCAAGGGGGGCTTCCACGGCCGCACCATGATGGGCATGGCGCTCACCGGCAAGGTGGTGCCCTACAAGACCGGCTTCGGTCCCTTCCCGGGGGAGGTCTATCACCTGCCCTTCCCGGCCGACTACCTGGGGGTGAGCGAGGCCGATGCCCTGGCTGCGCTGGATCTCTGCTTCAGCGCCGACATCGAGCCGGCCCGGGTGGCCGCCATCATCATAGAGCCGGTGCAGGGTGAGGGGGGCTTCTATGTCGCCTCCCCGAGCTTCCTGCAAGCCCTGCGCAAGATCTGCGATCAGCACGGCATCCTGCTCATCTGCGACGAGATCCAGACAGGTTTCTGTCGCACCGGCAAGACCTTCGCCACCGAATACAGCGGCGTCGAGCCGGACATCATGACGCTGGCCAAGAGCCTGGCGGGCGGCTTCCCGCTCTCCGCCGTGGTGGGCAAGAGCGAGGTGATGAACGCCGCCAAGCCCGGTGGCCTAGGGGGCACCTATGCGGGATCCCCCATCGCCTGCGCCGCCGCCCTGGCGGTGCTGGAGGTCATCGAGGAGGAGCGCCTGAACCAGCAGGCCCTGGTGCAAGGAGAGCAGATCAAGGGACGCCTGCACCAGCTGGCGGAGCGGTTTGACAGCATTGGCAACATCCGCGGCCCCGGCGCCATGGTGGCCATGGAGCTGGTCAAGGGGCGCGATGCCACCAAACCGGACCCGGATCTCACCAGGCGGCTGGTGGCAGAGGCAGGCAAGCGCGGCCTGGTGCTGCTGGCCTGCGGCGTGCGGGCCAACGTCATCCGCTTCCTCGCCCCCCTCACCGCCTCCCCGGCGCTGATCGACGAGGGACTCGACCTGCTGGAGCAAGCGCTGGCCGCCGCCAGTCAGGGTTAGTGCCCGCGGTTCTCGCTGGCACGAACAATATCGTCAGATAACGACAGGCCGTCCATCGCGGATGGCCTGCTTATACGGTATCATCTCGCCCCCAAAAAATGATGGCAGGAGCACTTGGCTCCCTCTGTGACCAGTCACCCTGTCATGGGGCCCTGTCCCTGCTCGGCAGGCGGGCCCTTCACCACTGCATTCTTAGGAGACAGGCCCCATGGCCCCACGCCCTGCGCGACTGAAACAAACCCTGACCCTGTGGCAAGTGGTCGTGATGGGCCTGGCCTACATGACCCCCATGGTGGTGTTCGATACCTTCGGCATCGTCACCGACATCACCCAGGGTCATGTCACCACCGCCTACCTGCTGGCCCTGGTCGGGGTGCTGTTCACCGCCTCCAGCTACAGCAAGATGGTGCGTCACTACCCGATCGCGGGCTCAGCCTACACCTATGCCCAGCGGGAGTTCTCCCCCGTGGTGGGCTTCATGGTGGGCTGGTCCTCCCTGCTCGACTACATCTTCCTGCCGATGATCAACATGCTGCTGGCCAAGATCTATCTGAGCGCCCTCTTCCCCGGCGTCGAGCCATGGATCTTCATCCTCGGCATGACGGTGCTGATGACCGCCATCAACCTGCGCGGCATCGATCTGGTGGCTAACCTCAACGGCCTCATCATCTTCATCCAGGTGGCCATCATGCTGGTCTTCCTCGGCCTGATCGCGCATGGGGTCTACCAGGGGGAAGGGCTCGGCACCCTCAGCCTGCAGCCCATCTACAGCGGCAGCACAGAGATCTTGCCGCTGCTGACCGGGGCCACCATCCTCTGCTTCTCCTTCCTCGGCTTCGACAGCCTGAGCGCCCTCTCCGAGGAGACCCCGGAGGCCGGCAAGGTGATCCCCAGAGCCATCATCCTGACCGCCCTGCTTGGCGGCCTCATCTTCGTGGTGGTGGCCTATGCCTTGCAGCTCTACTTCCCGGACGCCTCCCGCTTCAAGGCGCCGGACGCCGTGCTGCCGGAGATCGCCCTCTACGTCGGCGGCAAGCTGTTCCAGAGCGTGGTGCTGGTCTGTGCCTGCGTGGCGGTGCTGGCCTCGGGGCTCTCCTCCCACGCCGGGGTCTCCCGCATCCTCTACGTGATGGGGCGGGACAAGGTGCTGCCCCAGCGCACCTTCGGCTATATCCATCCCAAGTGGCGCACCCCGGTGTTCAACATACTGCTGGTGGGCCTGCTGGCCCTGTCGGCCGTCAGCTTCGATCTAGAGATCGCCCTGGCGCTGATCAACTTCGGCGCCCTGGTGGCCTTCACCGTGGTCAATCTGTCGGTGATCTCCTGCTACTACGTGCGCCTAGGGCGCAACAGGACCTGGCAGGATCGCCTGCAATACCTGGTGCTGCCCCTGCTCGGGGCCGGGACCGTGGCCATACTCTGGCTCAACCTGGAGCGGACCTCCCTGGTGCTGGGGCTGATCTGGGCCGCCATCGGCGGGATTTATCTGTTTTTGCGCACCACGGTCTGGCGGGTCTCGCTGCCGAGCCAGCAGGCGGCAAGCCTTGCCAGCAGCGGGCTGGCGCCCCTGTCGTCGACACCTGAATAGGCGCGGTTTATTGATGTAAACCCTGTCCTTGTGCATTCTCTTGCCGGGAATGCCGATCCTGGCTTGTCATCCCCCCCCATCTGGGGCAAAATGCGCGCCGATTTGAATAACCGATGTGATCCTCACATCGGTTATTTTTCATTTTGAAAACAAGTGTCTACTTCGAGGCCGGAACCATTCCGGAAATGATATCTAGGTTCAGATGAACCTAATGCCGCAATGAGGAAAAACATGGGGCTCTTATTGGCTTTGTCTCCGGTTGCCACCGGAACCTGCTTTGGTCGCCGCGCGACCAACGTCTGTGGTTTGCATACCGCTTCGCTGCGGATGCGAGAAACCAGTCCCATGGCCTCACGCCATTCCACCTCCTGCCAGCCGTGCAAGGAGGGAGCCTGAGTGAGCCAGCAACCCGTTCGTCTGATAAAAACCCTCAGCATGTGGCAAGTGGTGGTAATGGGCCTGGCCTATCTGACCCCCATGGCCGTATTCGACACCTTCGCCATCGTCGGTGACATCACCGAGGGCCGGGTCGCCACCGCCTACCTGCTGGCGCTCGGCGGCATTCTGCTGACCGCCTTCAGCTACGGCCACCTGGTGCGCCGCTTCCCCTCGGCGGGCTCCGCCTACACCTATGCCCAGAAGGTGTTCCACCCCTATGTCGGCTTCATGGTGGGCTGGTCCTCCCTGCTCGACTACATGTTCATGCCGATGATCAACATCCTCCTGGCCAAGATCTATCTGACCGCCATGTTCCCGAACGTCGATCCCTGGATCTTCATCTTCGGCCTGGTCACTGTGATGACCTTCCTGAACCTGCGCGGCATCAAGCTGGTGGCGAACCTCAACGGCTTCATCGTCTTCATCCAGGTCGCCATCATCCTCACCTTCCTCGGCCTCATCGCCTGGGGACTGCTGCACGGCGAAGGAACGGGCACCCTGCTGAGCAGCCGCCCCTTCCACCTGGAGTCCGCCGGCATGCTGCCGCTGTTCACCGGCGCCACCATTCTCTGCTTCTCCTTCCTCGGCTTCGACGGCCTGAGCTCCCTGTCGGAAGAGACCCCGAACGCCGGCAAGGTGATCCCCCGCGCCATCGTGCTGACGGCCCTCATCGGCGGCATCATCTTCGTCACCGTCTCCTACAGCCTGCAGCTCTTCTTCCCGGATCTGGCCCGCTTCAAGGAGCCGGACGCCGTGCTGCCTGAGATCGCCCTCTACGTCGGCGGCACCCTGTTCCAGAGCGTGGTGCTGGTGTGCACCACGGCGGCCGTGCTCGCCTCCGGCATGGCGGCCCACGCCGGCGTGTCCCGCATCCTCTACGTGATGGGGCGCGATCGCATGATCCCGGAGCGGGTGTTCGGCTACATCCACCCCACCTGGCGCACCCCGGCCATCAACGTGCTGCTGGTGGGGGCCCTGGCGCTCTCCGCGGTGTCGTTCGATCTGGACATGGCGCTGGCCCTGGTGAACTTCGGCGCCCTGGTGGCCTTCACCTTCGTCAACCTGTCGGTCATCGGCCAGTTCTGGGTGCGCGAGAAGCGCAACAAGAGCCTCAAGGAGCACCTGCTGTTCCTGGTGCTGCCGCTGCTGGGGGCCGCCACCATAGGGGCGCTCTGGATCAACCTGGAGCAGAGCTCCCTGGAGCTTGGTCTCATCTGGGCGGGGATCGGGGTCACCTACCTCTTCCTGCGCCTCGCCGTGTTCCGCATCCCCTTCCGTCAGTACGAGGAGACGGCCGACGGCCAGTAAGGCCGGCCGGACGACAGCCAAACAGAAGGGGAGCCTATGGCTCCCCTTCTTGCATGCAGACCTGCGCCTGACTCTTCCTCACCCCTGGTTGATCACCGCGGTGGCGGCCGCCTTGACCGGATCCCTGGCCACGGCGTTGACGTCCTTGCGGGTCTGCTTGACCTTGTCCTGCGCCTGCTTCAGATCGGCACTCTGCTTGTCCATGGCCGCTTTGGTGTTCTGCTTCGCCTCTTTCAGCCCCGCCGTCTTCTTGTCCAGCGCGTCCGTGGTGGTGTTCTTCACCTCGGCCTTGGCCTTCTCCTTCTGCTGACGCACCAGCTTGTCGGCATCGCAGTTGCCCTTGACCCCCAGGGTCGCATTCATCGCCTCGTTTCTGGCCGCCTTGTCGAGGTTGCACTCGGACTTGAACACGCTGGCCTGCGCACCGGCAGACAGCAGACCCAGGGAGAGACACAAAACCCATGCACGCATCATCACTTCCTCAGTTTGAAGACAGGAAAGCCTGGCAGCATATAACCCAGGGGCCTCAGTGCAAGGGCGGAGACCGGCGCTGAGCCGGATGGCGCCATATCGGCGTTTGCTCCGACACTTTTTGTCTGCGGCTTGTCTGCGACGCCCCTGCCGCCCTGTCACCAAAACATCATAAAAGTGTCACTTTGTCATATTTCTGTCATGGAGCGCTGCTGTAATGCGCCCGTCCATTTCAACGCAGAACGACCCCAAGAGGCCATATGCACAGCACCGCATCTTCCGCACCCCAGCAGACCCGCCGTCCCGGCCCCCTGTTCAACTGGCTCGCGGTGATCACGCTGATTTACCTGATCCTGGTCGCTGTTGGCGCCGTCTCCCACGGCTTCAAGGGCTTCTCCGGCGGCGCAGAGGGCGCGGCCCAGATCTTCGCTTTTGCCAACAACCCCTTCGTCGCCCTGCTGCTCGGCATCCTGGCCACCGCCCTGGTGCAATCCTCCAGCACTGTCACCTCGGTGATCGTCGGTCTGGTGGCCGGTGGCCTGCCCATGGAGATGGCCATCCCCATGGTGATGGGGGCCAACCTCGGCACCACCATCACCAACACCATCGTCTCCCTCGGTCACATCCGGGACAGAGGCGAGTTTCGCCGCGCCTTCGCCGCCGCCACGGTACACGACTTCTTCAATCTGCTGGCGGTCTTCATCTTCCTGCCCCTGGAGCTGATGTTCGGCCTGCTGCAACAGAGCGCTGAGTGGATCTCAGGCCTGCTGATGGGTTCCGCCGACATGTCGATGAAGGGGATGGACTTCATGAAGCCCCTCATCTCGCCGTCACTGGATCTCATCGACGCTGCCGTCGCCTTCCTGCCGGGCAAGGGCCCCGCCATCGCCACCATAGTCATCGGCATACTGCTGATCCTGGGTTGCGTCACCAGCCTCGGCAAGGTGCTGCAACGGGTCATGGTGGGCCGCGCCAAGGAGCTGCTGCACAAGGCGCTGGGCCGTGGCCCGCTGACCGGCATCGCCTCCGGCACCCTGATGACGGTGATGGTGCAGTCCTCCTCCACCACCACCAGCCTGATGATCCCCCTGGCCGGCGGCGGCGTCTTCACCACCCGTCAGCTCTACCCCTTCACCCTGGGGGCCAACATAGGCACCACCATCACGGCCCTGCTGGCCGCCACCGCCATCAGCGGTGCCGGTGCCCAGCTGGCGCTGACCATCGCCCTGGTCCACGTACTGTTCAACCTGTTTGCCGTGGTGCTCATCTACGGGGTTCCCTTCCTGCGGGAGCTGCCCATCAAGGCCGCCGAGACCCTGGCCCGGGTCGGCAGCGAGAACAAGCTGCTGGCGCTGGGTTACGTGGCCGGGCTCTTCTTCGCCCTGCCCGCCCTGATGATGGTGGCCGCCAAGTAAATCCGAACCGGGGGCATTATGCCCCCGGTGCCTTGCCCGTCCGGTCACATCCTCCGGCTTCCCCCCTCGCCCTCCCTCCCCGGCTGGGATAAGATGCCCCTTCATTGCACTCTGATTTCAAGGAACAGGAAAACCCGATGAAATTCATTCTGATCGCCCTGCTGATCGCCGGCGCCGCCTACTACTTCTACTCCAGCAGCAACAACAAAAAACTGGCCGAAGAGAACGTGCGCAAGGGGGCCGAGTTCCTCGCCAGCAACAAGGAGAAGCCCCTGGTCACCACCACGGCCTCCGGGTTGCAGTACGAGGTGCTGACACCGGGCAGCGGCACGGTTCACCCCACCGCCACCAGCAAGGTGAAGGTGCACTACGAGGGCAAGCTGCTGGACGGCACCGTATTCGACAGCTCGGTCGCCCGCGGCGAGCCCATCGAGTTCGGCCTCAACCAGGTGATCAAGGGCTGGACCGAAGGGGTGCAACTGATGGTGGAAGGGGAGAAGGCCCGCTTCTACATTCCCGCCAACCTGGCCTACGGCGACCGCGCCGCCGGCAAGATACCGCCAGGTTCGGTGCTGATCTTCGATGTGGAACTGCTGGGTATTCAATAAACCCGACAGGGCCCGTGCTGATCTTGGAGGTGGCGCTGCGGGGCATCCCGTCAGGGGCTACTTCCGACGGACCTTGATCACAACGCCGGCGCAATGCGCCGGCGTTGTCGTTTCTGCGCCATTTCGTTCGTCCTTTCCGCTCAGACTATCAACCAAAAGTGAACGGTGCTTATCCATAAAGCCTGATTGTTAACCCAGTCATTGGGGCAGATAATGACCACATCGTCAGCGGCATGTCGCCCTGACCTCGGGTTTTCGGTGCGCAGCACGCATCGGCATAACGCATATGGAGTCTGTCATGGCTATCGCCCCCGTCTGGTTTATCTCCCACGGCGCCCCGGATCTGGTCCTGCGGGATCAGCCTGCCACCCGGTTCCTGAAACAGCTGCGCCTCGAGGGCGTCAGGGGGCTGGTGGTGATCTCGGCCCACTGGTTCAGCCGCGGCGAGCCGCAGCTCAACGTCGAGCCGAACCCGGCCCTGATGTACGACTTCTACGGCTTCCCCGAGCCCCTCTATCGGATCCGCTGGCCGGCCAGGAGCCCCCAGTGGCTGCAGGAGGCGGTGAGCGATCAGCTGCTGCTGGCGGGCCTGCCCGCCACGCCGGTCAAGCGCGAGCTGGATCACGGGGTCTGGTCGCCCCTCTCCCTGATGGATCCCCAGAGCGAGCTCCCCCTGGTGCAACTCTCCATTCCGGCCGGCTTCACCCCGGCCCAGCTGTGGCAACTGGGGGAGGCGCTGCAGGGCCTGCGCGCGCAGGGCATCGCCATAGTCGCCTCCGGCGCCATCACCCACAACCTGAGGGCGCTCGGGCCGGACGACAGCCCGGTGCCCCGCTGGGCGAGCGCCTTCGTTCACTGGCTGGAGCAGGCCATGGATGAGGGTGACAGGGCGGCGCTGGAAGATTATCGGGCCCGGGCTCCGGGTGCCGTGGAATCCCATCCCCATGACGATCACCTGCGCCCGCTGTTCGTGGCGCTCGGGGCGGCGGGAAGCGACAGACCGACCAGGCTGCACCAGAGCTGGGACTATGGCAGCCTCTACATGGGCGCCTACCGGTTCGGCTGATCCCGGCAACTCTGGACAAGCATGGCGGCGCACGCCGCCATGCTTGTGCCTTTCATGCTGGCTGCGACCAAATAGGGGACTCGTTATAGCCATTTTCCGGTAGAATGGCCGTCTTTGGCCCAGACCCGGCAAGGATGGCTGTCCCGTTCCAGGTGGCATGATGAACCTCTATCGATCACTGATCCTGCTCTGTCTGCTGTTCGGCCAGCCTGCGCTGGCCTTGACCCTGCACAGCCGTCACCATCCCGAGATAGTCCCTCCCCGCTGGTCCAAGGCCGAGCAGGGCTGGTTGCGGCAGGCCGGGCAGTTGCGGGTCGGCCTCCTCGCACAGGATTACCGCCCCTTCAGCATGATCGTCTCCCGGCACAGGTTCGAGGGGATCTCCGCCGATTACCTCGGCATCCTCGCCCATATGCTGCAAAAGCCCCTGTCACTGCAGCTCTTCGCCGACAAGGAGAGCGCCCTGCTCGCCCTGCGCCGGGGAGAACTCGATCTGGTCAACCTCGGCAACCTGACCCTGGCGGACACCGAGGCCTCCGGGATCCGGCTCAGCCAACCCTACTTCAGCAGCGCCCTGGTCTTCTCGGCCCCCAAAGCCTATCAGGGCCCCCTGCTCACCCCGGGCCAGCGCGTCGCCGCCGTAAAGGGCCAGATAGACGCGCAGCGGTTCAGGCTCTACTACCCCACCCTCACCCTGGTGACCCATGACTCCAACATGGAGGCCTTCGACGCCGTCTTCTTCGGCCGCCAGGAGATACTGCTCAGCGACGCCCACGCCATGCACTACCTCAACAGCGAGCGCTTCGACCACCTCAGGCAGCGCGGCGAGGCGCAGCCCAGCCTGGCTCCGGCCGACTTTCGCTTCGCAGTCTCCGCCCGCGTGCCGGCCCTGCTCGGCCTCATCAATCGCGGCCTGGACGCCATCGACGACGGGACCCGCAATGCCATCTTCAGCCAGTGGAACGGGCCCATACGTGACATGAATGACGGCGCGAGCGAGCGCTATGACGCCGCCGAGCAGGCCTGGCTGCGCCAGTCTCCCCCCATCAAGGTGTGGCTGATGGACAACCTCTACCCCTATGGCGCCCTGGATCACGACGGCCAGCTCACCGGCATGACGGTCGACATGCTGGCCAAGGTGAGCAAGCGCACCGGCCTCTCCTTCGAGTTCATCCGCTTCGACTCCGACCGGCAGCGGGACAAGGCCATCCGCTCGGGGCGCCTCGATCTCATCGGTGCCATCTCCCGGCCCGTGGCCGAGCGCTATGGCCTGCGCCCCTCGGTCCCCTATGCCACGGACGACATCTACGTGATCCTCACCCATCAGGGGGAGGAGAGCATGGGCTCGCTGCAGGGTCTGGCGGGCAAGCGCGTGGGGATGACCCGCTACAACCCGCTCGCCGATCAGCTCAAGGGCAGCCGGCTCACCACCATGGAGAGCGCCGAGGAGGCGATGCAGGCCGTCGAGGGGGGCAGGCTGGATGCCGCCATAGTGCCGCTCTATTTTGCCCGCCACGCCCTGGACAACGATCCGCAAACCCGGTTGCGTATCGCGGGGCCCGCCGATGACGAGCCCATACGGATGGGCTTTGCCAGCCAGCCCGGCAACGCGATGCTGATGGATATTCTCGACAAGACCCTGCTCGCCATCCCGCCCAACGAGCTGGCCATGACGAGCTACGAGTGGCGCAACCGCAAACTGCCGATGCCCGGCTTCATGGAGCGCCACGCCCACGCCTTCTACCTGCTGTTTGCTGTGCTCTTCGCCCTGGCCCTGGTGCTGCTCTATCGCAACCTCATGCTCAAGGGGCTGGCCCGCGCCGAGCAGGCCTCCCGCCAGCAGCTGGAGGCCCACGTGAGGTTCATCAAGGCGCTCGGGGAGAGCCAGCCTCACCCCATAGTGGTGCGGGACAAGAGCGGCAAGGTCTTGCTGTGCAACAGCAAATACCTGGCCCAGCTCGGTGCCCGCCCGGAAGACGTCATGGGGCACCCCTTCGTCCAGGGACTGGAGGGGCTCATCGAGCCCCGGAGCATCGCCGCCCTGGAGCAGGACTTTACAAAGGTGCTGCAGCATGGCCAGCCCGTCTTCGCCGATCGTATTTTCAACCGCGAAGGGAGGCAGACCCACATCTATCACTGGATGGTGCCCTACTTCGATGCAGAAGGGGCCATCAGCGGGGTGATCGACGGCTGGATCGACATCACGGACCGCAAGCGGCTGGAGGAGGCCCTGCGCCAGGCCAAGCTGCAGGCCGACAGCGCCAGCCGGGCCAAGAGCGACTTTCTCGCCACCATGAGTCACGAGATCCGCACCCCCATGAACGCCATCCTCGGCATGCTGGAGCTGGCCACCGAGGATCCCGCCCTCAGTCGTCACAGTGCCGAGCTGCTGCGCATCGCCGCGGACTCGGCCCACGGTCTGCTGGATCTGCTCGGGGATACCCTGGATATCGCCAGCATAGAGGCGGGCCAGATGACCCTGACCCCGACCCCCTGCGAGCTGACGCCGCTGCTGCTGTCGGTCACCCGGGTGTTCGATGGCATGGCCGGGCAAAAGGGGGTGGCCTATCGCGTCGAGCTGCCCGGCGCCCCCCTGCCGACCGTGCTGATCGATTCCCTTCGGCTGCGCCAGATCCTCTTCAACCTGATCGGCAACGCCATCAAGTTCACGGAGCAGGGGGAGGTGAGCATCAGCGCCGCCCTGACGGGAGACCCCCAGCAGGCCCCCGTGCTGCACCTGGTCATCGCAGACACCGGGGTCGGCATACCGGCGGACAAGCTGCCCCGGCTGTTCACCCCCTTCTACCGTGCGCACTCCCTCGAGCAGTACCCGGGCAGCGGCCTCGGCCTGAACCTGGCCCGCATCCTGTGCCAGCTGATGGGGGGAGAGATAGGCGTCGACAGCGCGCCAGGACGGGGGACCCGCCTCGAGATAAGGCTGCCCCTGACCCTGGCCACCCCGGATCGCCCCCAGGTGATAGCCCCCCTCCCCCCGCGAGAGCCTGGGCCCCGGCTGCGGATACTGGTGGTGGATGACAACCATGCCAACCAGATCCTGCTGCGCCAGCAGCTCAAGCACCTGGGACACGAGGTGAGCGTGCGCAGCAACGGGCTGGAGGCGCTGCGGGCCGTCGGCAGCCACTCCTTCGATCTCGTCATCACCGACTGCCAGATGCCGGTGATGGACGGCTTCGAACTGACCCGCAACCTGCGTGCCCGTGGCCATGAGCTGCCGGTCTGGGGCTTTACCGCCCACGCCTTGCCCCGGGAGCGGGAGCTCTGCCTCGCCGCCGGCATGAACGACTGCCTGTTCAAACCCATAGGTCTCGCCCGCCTGCGCGCGGCGCTGGCCGAACTAGGCCGGGAGGCATAACGGGGCACCATTTCGCAAGAGAAGCCGTTGTCCGGCGGGGGCAAGGAGCACGACCCGCCCTGAAGACAGGGCTGCGCCTTGAGCTGTGCATGAACCAGAGCTGGCTCAGGCACGACTGACGGTGCAGCTGAAACAACCCGGGCTGGCATTGTGTACCTGCATGTACGCGACCTCCCCATTCGACAGCTGCTGACGAATGGCTCGCTCGAATTCACTGCCTTGAATGGTCTGGGCGTGGATCATCATGTGCGCCCTGTCATAGGACCTGACCGAGAGCAGGCGCCCAAGCAGGATCTCCGGTATCTCATTGACACCCAGCACCGCAGTGTCGGCGTGTTCGCGCACAAAGATGGGCCCCCCTGCCCGATAGGGAGAGTCGACGTCATGGTGCAGGAAGTGGATCAGCAGTACCCTCTCCCCCGGCATGGCATCCTGCAGGGAAACCCGGCACGGGTAACCGGGTCTGGCATCGGCCGTCACCCATCTTGCGTCGATGCCCTGCAGCTCCTCCTCGCTCATCGCCATGAAGCGTGCAAACAGACCCTTCTCTAACCCCTGAATCCTGAAATCGGTGTTCATCGCGGCACTCCCTCTGATCAAAGGCACCATGTTAGCCATGGCGTGGCCCTATGCTGGCCATTTCCGGTCAGGCAATCCTATTTCTGCCACCGGGCTCTGCTGTGCGGTGCTTGGCGGCCCCTTCTGAGGGGTGGAGTGAGGAGAGCGAAGATGGGATGGAATGAGATGGGAGCCAGCGCCGGGCCTGCCACCAGCCGCAAGGCGTGCTGTGGCTGTTCGATACCCATAAAAAAACCGACACCCGTGGTGTCGGTTTTTTGTATCGGGAGGTGCGCCCTGCCTTCCTTTTGCGCCGAACTCGGGCCGGGCGAGGCAGGTCACGCGACGGGGATCAGTAGAAGATCCGCTCACCCCGTTCGCTCATCTTGAGCCACACCGGCTTGGTGCTGGTCTTGTTCCAGATCCGGTGCAGGTAGCTGTAGAAGCGGGCGCGATCGCGGCGAAACAGCATCACAGGGAAGGCGAGCAGACCCACCATCAGTACGAAGATGCGGCGAAGGATTATCTGAGTCAGGGAGAAGGGATGAAACATGATTTAACGCCTCACTGGTAAGACCACTGAGCAAAGATTACTCCACAATCTGTAGGATTACTACACCAACAAGCCCACTTTTTTATAAAAAAACCGCCTAAAAACCAGAAAGTGAAACTGGGTTACATTATTTAACCAAAGAGTAACAAGGCTGGCAAAAACCACGCCTTGGGCAAGAGTTAGAACATGGAGAGGTAAATGGGGGGAGAAGCGCATGAAACTGGCAGACATTGCTGTCCTGAGCGTACTGGGTCTGCTCGCCTGGTCACAGTGGCAGGAGTGGCGGCTCAACCAGAACGACGCCATCACGCTGGCGTACCAGGGGGTGCCTGTCGTCAGCCTGTGGCAATGCGGTCAACTGAAGCAGAAGATGGCCGATCTGACCGACCACGCCGCCGAGCTGCAGCTTCAGTATCGGGGGCAATCCCTCGACGAGATAAGTCACTATCTGCAAAGAGAGTGGCGCCATCAGGGCTGCGAGCTGTTATTGACCCAGCAAGGATATTGAACGCAAAGGGATATGCCGAAAGAGGTTCTTGGGATGAAACCTGGCATGGAACAAGAATGAAACCTAGGAAGAAGATGGAGGCACGTTCCGGAGTCGAACCGGACTAAACGGATTTGCAATCCGCTGCATAACCGCTTTGCTAACGCGCCATGCTGACAAGACTGATGTCTTGAAAGTGAGTTCCATCGTTGGTGCGATGGAAAATTGGAGCGGGAAACGAGACTCGAACTCGCGACCCCGACCTTGGCAAGGTCGTGCTCTACCAACTGAGCTATTCCCG